>JBKPDS010000096.1:0-3552 GCA_046727995.1 Gemmatimonadota bacterium | reverse complement strand
ATTCAACGTTCCGCCCCAGGGCGGCGGAAGGATGGGACACGATGGTCCGCTCTACGAGATCGCCCAGTGGTATCCGCGACTCGCCGTTTACGACGACGTCCACGGCTGGAACCACGAGCCCTACATCGGCGCCGGCGAGTTCTATCTCGAGTACGGGAACTTCGACGTCTCGCTGGTCGTACCGGCGTCGTACATCGTCGCCGCCACTGGCGAGCTGGTGAATCCCGAGCAGGTATTGACGCCGACCCAGCGCACGCGTCTCGCCGCGGCGAGAAAATCGGACACCGCCATCGCCGTTATTCGGGGTGACGAAGTCGGCAAGATGGAGCTTTCGCGGCCCCGCGTGTTTGCACGCGGAGCCGCTTCGCCGCTCGATCCGGTTCCATCCCTCACTTGGCATTACACCGCGACCAACGTCCGCGACTTCGCCTTCGCTGCCGGTCCCAACTTCCGCTGGGACGCCAGCGGCTACGACGGAATCCTTATCGAGAGTCTGTATCGACCGGCGGCTGACAAGTGGCCGGAAGTCAATCGCATGGGACGGGAAGCGATCAAGTACTTCAGCGAGCAGTGGTATCGCTATCCATGGTCGCACGCGACGACGGTGGAAGGGCCGATCGAAGGAATGGAGTACCCGATGCTGACGTTCACGCCCAACAGTCCGTCGCGCGAAGACCAGCAGTGGGTGATCGCCCACGAGTTCGGGCACCAGTGGTTCCCGATGATCGTCGGCTCGAACGAACGGCTCTATCCATGGATGGACGAAGGATTCAACACCTTCATCGATCTCGCCAACACCGCGAAATATTTCAGCGGCACACCGTACGGCGATTCGATCGAAGTGCATCCGCTGCACTTGTACGCTGATCACGCCAGGCCCGGCGAAGAGCAGCCGCTGATCACCATTCCGACGGAAGTCCACGACCTGTTCTGGGTCGGATATCAGAAGCCCGCCCTGATGATGCAGATGCTGCGCTACGAAGTGCTCGGCAAGGACCGCTTCGACGCTGCCTTTCGCGAGTACATCAAGGCGTGGGCGTTCAAGCATCCCACTCCCGCTGACTTCTTTCGTATGATGCGCGACGAATCGGGAATGGAACTCGACTGGTTCTGGCGCAGCTGGATCTACACGACCGCGCGTCTCGATCAGGCGATCGATTCGGTCGGCACGCGATCCGACGGCGGCTCCAACATCTATCTCAGTAATCGCGGGATGATGGTGATGCCGGCGGAGCTGTCGATCGGTTTCGCCGACGGGTCGCAGTCGACGGTGAAGCTGCCGATCGAGATGTGGAATCTTGGCGCGGAGTTCGTCTACCGCGTCCCGCAGCGAAAACGCGTTGGGCGCGCCGAGGTGGATCCACGGAATGCACTTCCAGATGTCGACCGTGCAAACAATGTTTGGCCGCGAGGCACAAGGCCCACCAGATAATCAGGAGGCGTTTATGTGGTTAGTACTCGGCTGTGTTCTGCTCGTGGTGTGGCTGCTCGGCTTCGTTCTACTCAAGAAGACCGTCGGCGCGCTGATTCACATCCTGCTCATCATCGCCATCATCGCGATCCTCATTCACTTCCTCGGTGCCGGCGGCGCTCACATCTCCTGATCGAAGCGCACCGCCGTGACCGGTCTCGAGCTCGTTTTACTCTGCCTGACGGTCTCGGCGGCGCTGCGCATCGTCGCCGAACGGCTGAAGATTCCGTACGCGGCGATCCTGGTAGTCGGCGGCCTGCTGCTGGCGTTCATACCGGGGCTACCGCAAGTCACGCTCGAGCCGGAAGTACTGTTTCTTCTCTTCATTCCGCCGCTGCTGTACTCGGGTGCGATCGTCTTTCCGCTGCGCGAGTTCAGGCGCCAGATCGGACCCATCGTCCGGCTGTCGGTGGTGATGGTACTGGTGTCGACGGTGGCTGTCGCCGTCGTCGCTCACGCTCTGCATCCGGCGTTCACCTGGCCCGCCGCCTTCGCGCTCGGCGCCATCATCTCGCCGCCCGATCCGGTGGCTGTGCTGTCGGTGATGCGCTCGCTGCGAATGCCGCGCGAAATTCAAAGCATCCTCGAGGGCGAGGGCCTGGTCAACGACGCGACGGCGATTGTCATTTATCGCTTTGCGATCGCGGCGGCGGTGATGGGCGGGTTCTCTCTGCCATCGGCAGTGCTGCGATTTTTCATCGGCGGCGCGGCCGGCATCGCCATCGGACTGCTGGTGGGATTCGTGGTGACACGGGTGCATCGTGTAGTCCGCGCCGTGCCGGTGGTATCGAACACTGTGTCGCTGCTGACGCCGTTCGCCTCCTTCTTGTTGGCGGACAACCTTGGCACGTCGGGCGTCATCGCTGTGGTGACCACCGGACTGTACGCGGCGCGCAGGGTCCCCAAGATCATCGGCGCCGAGGCGCGGGTGCAGATCACCGGCATGTGGACGGTCGTCACCTTCATGCTGGAGAGTCTCATCTTCGTTCTCGTCGGGCTCGAGCTGCCGTATGTCTTGCAGGCGCTCGACAGATTGCCGCTCTCCACTTTACTTCGCGAATCGGCGATCGTGAGCCTCGTCGTCGTCGGGATTCGGATCGCGTGGGTGATGCCGAGCACTTATGTCTTCAGATCATTCTTCCGCTGGCTGCGTCACGGTCACGAGCCGCTGCCGCCGTGGCGCACTGTGCTGTTCATCGCCTGGTCCGGCTTGCGTGGTGGAGATTCGCTGGTGCTCGCCCTGGCGCTGCCGCTGACGACGGCCTCCGGGGCAAGATTTCCGGCACGCGAGCAAATCATCTTCATCACCTTCTCGGTTATTTTCATCACCCTCGTGCTGCAGGGGCCGACGCTGGCTCCGGTCGCGCGCTGGCTGCGCATCGGTACCGGTAGTGAGAGCGAGGAGAGCGCCGAGGAAGCACACGCGCGTCTGGCTGCCGCCGAGGAAGGGCTGAAGACGCTGGAGGATCCGGCGTTTGCCAACTCGGGCTATCCGGAAGTCGTGCGGTACCTCAAGCAGCGGCATCGACAGCGGGCGCGGCGATGGGCAGCGCGGGAAGAGGACGAGGAGGCGCACCACGCCAGCGCGCCGGACGAGATCACCCACGAGCACTTCACCGTCGCGCCGTCGCACGAGGCAGCGGTGATCGATGAGCGGCGCGCCGAGGAATACCGGCGGGTGCGTTCAGCGATGGTGGATGCGGAGCAAAAGGCGGTGACCGATCTTCGGGATCGCGGGGTGATCGGCGACGACGTGATGCGAAGGATTCAGAGGGATTTGGATCTCGAGACAATGCTGCTCGAGACTAGTGAGCCGGTGATCGAGACCGTTAGCGAAGTACCGGCAGCGATTGATAGAGCGACGTAGGCTCGTCTGGCGTGTCGACGGGAGAAGCGGATTGCGAATCGCAAATTGATTACGAGTTACGAACCCGCTGCGAAGCCAGAACCGACTGCGAAGTTCGAAGTGAGTTCGCTACGGTTCGGAGTCAGTTCGTAGCCGATTCGCACCTCGCGGCAGGTTCGTACGTCGGAGTCAGTTTGCAATTCGCAATCTGCTTCTCCCGTCGACCCGCCAGCCC
>JBKPDS010000095.1:0-4510 GCA_046727995.1 Gemmatimonadota bacterium | reverse complement strand
AAAAATCGCGACAATCCATGGAGATAGGCTGAGGGTTCGGAAACAGGTACCCGCTAGTGGGGTGCCGGTTCCCGAACCGACGAACCTAATCTACGTATGGTGCAATGATTTCCGCGAACGAGTTCCTTGCCCGGTTCAGGCGGGACTTTACCGTCCCCAGATTGCACTCAGTGATCTCCGCAATCTCCTCGTAGGACTTGCCCTCGAGCTCCCGCAGAATGAACACATTCCTGTGATGCTCTGGCAGCTTCGCTACACTCTCCTCGACGATCTCTCTCAGATGGCGCTTCCGGTACATGTCGTCCGGACGGGAGGTCGTGTCCTCGAACTGAAGGGGACGATCCTCGTCCTGATAGTTTTTCTGAACGGTCTGAAAGAGAACCAGCGGGTTGCGTGAGCGGTTGCGCAACTCGTTCTTCGCCAGGTTCGACGCGATGGTGTAAACCCACGTCGAAAACTTCTTGGAACGATCGAACCGGTGGAGATGGCGGTAGACTCGAATGAAGACTTCCTGCACCAGGTCCTCTGCCTTTTCCCGATCGCCGATGGTCCGGTAGACGAAATTCAGCAGACGGGTCTGATAGCGGGTGACGAGCTCCGAGAAGGCGCGTTCCTCTCCACCAAGGAATGCTGTGACGACGGCTGAGTCATCCATCGCCTGCAGGCGCTCCCTGACGGTCGGTCCCTCAACCGATACAACTTGCTTACGGACGATGTCAGCCATTCCTCTCTCCTTATATAAGAGACTGTCACAGCCTCTCAGCCGTGCACATCCCAACTGCTGGAACTTTCTGCGATGGCATGTAATGCAGGGCCCATGCCCCACGCCCCGCAGTACTAACTGGTTGTCTGGAAAGGACTTAGCGAGTTTGGCTTAAGCCAGAGCTTGTCCAGATTCTGCCAATTCCGTCCTATTTACATGACATGTCAGCGTCTTTCATTGATTAGACGCCAATTTGGCTCGCAGGGTTAACGACTCGACCGGAACCCCGCGGCGAACAGGAGACCGAGCACGGTCTTTCCGTCCTGAATCTCTCCGGCTTGCACCATCTCCAACGCCTTGGAAAGCAGCATTGGATGCAAATCCAGAAATTCGTCCGCCTCGTGTTTAGTCTCCCCAGTGGTCAGTCCGGTTGCCAGGAAGAGGTGAATTTTTTCGTCGGTGAATCCAGGCGTCGTGTACATCGTCAACAAAAACTCCAGCTGCTCAGCAGTACACCCGGTTTCCTCCTTGAGCTCTCGGGCCGCACAGTCACGCGAGTTCTCACCCGGATCGAGTCTGCCGGCCGGGATCTCGTAGAGATATCCACCAGCCGCGTAGCGGTACTGCCGGATCATCAGCACTTGGGGATCATCCCCCCGTGGATCACTGAGGAAGGGAACGACCGCACTCGCTCCCGGGTGCCTGACCATCTCCAGCTCGCCAGTCGATCCATCGGGAAAGCGCACCGTGTCTACGTCGAGCGAGACGATCTTACCGGTATAGACGCGCGTGGATTTCACGCAGCCAGGAGAGGTTTTCTTATTCACGATCCTCTTAGGATTCGTGCACCTGCAATTCGCCTATCTCCAGCGTAGCTACGGAATCACGGATTACCTTCGCGTCCCCGACAACGACGGTCTGTAACTCGTTTGGATGGAGATGAGCCTGCGCCGCCTCAAGAATGTCGTCGATCGATACGCTACGGATGTGTGCCCGGTACGTATCGTAGTAATCGGCAGGCAAACCATAGATCACCAGGCTGGCGAGAGCAGATGCAATCGCCGCAGTGCTCTCGTATCGGATCGGGAAAACTCCGTCGAGGTAATCCCTCGCCAGCGATAGTTCCTCTTCCGATATCCGGTCACTGCGGATGCGCTCTATTTCGAGAAATATTTCTCGCAGAGCAGGCGCTGTAACTTCACTTTGCACCGCTGTCGAGACCACGAACGGACCCCGTCCCCGGCGCCAGTCATAATAGGATGACGCACCATAGGTGTAGCCACGCGCTTCGCGAAGGTTGAGGTTGATCCGGGATCCAAACAAGCCTCCCAGAACAGCGTTCATCACCAGCGTCGGGAAGAAATCCGGATTCTTTCGTGGTAATCCCACGTGCCCGACGCGCAATTCCGACTGGGGTGCATCCTGTTTATCGATGATGTGAACCCTTTGCTGCGACGCCCGCGCAGCCGTTACCAGCTGTTGACCCTGCGCTGAGCCCGATGCCCATCCGTGAAATGCCGTCTCCACCAGCGCCCGCGCACTGTCGGCGGAGATATCGCCTGCCACGATCACCGTCGTCGAGCCGGTGCGATACCCGGCGCGATAGAAATCTTCGACATCCGCTCTCGACAGCGCGCTGACGCTCGCGGCACTCCCCTCATCCGGCTTCGAGTAACGCGACGCCGGTGAGTACAGGAACTCCGAGAATTTCTCGTCGGCCAGACCACGAGGCTCGGTCTCCAGCTGTAGAATTTCCGCGAGCCGCTCTGCTTTCAGTCGTTCTACTTCGCGCTCCGGGAAACTGGGCTCGCTCAACACCCGGCCGAGAAGCGTCACCGCGTCGTCGAGCCTCTCCGAAAGCACCGTGATTTTTGCGAACGCGCTATCCCAATCCGCCCCCGACTCGACAGAGGTTCCGAGACGCTCAAACATCTCCGCCAGCTCTGCTCCATTCAGGTTGTCAGTCCCTTCCAGAAGCGTTGCTGCGGTTAGAGCGGCGACGCCTTCTTTCCCCGCTGGATCATTCGCCGATCCGGCGTCGACGATCACCAGCACTGTGACCACTGGCAGTTTGGCCACCGGTGCTGTCACCAGACGGATTCCACCTGGCAACGTCTGATCGGTGAACCGCGGGAATCGATAGCTGCGAACGGGTCCTGGTTTCGGGCGGAGTGACGTGACCATCAGTTCGCGCCAGCGGCAGCCACCAGCATGCTCTCGTGCTCGACTCCTTCGCGAGGTATGTAAATGAGGCTGGCGCGGTTATTCTCGCCGAATCGTTCCGCAACGAGCTCATTGACTTTCTGCGCAGTAACGCTGCGATAGCGATCAGCCTGGTCGTTGACCAGCTCTGGTTGGCCGAAGTAGGTCGCGAACATCGACAACCTGTCCGCTCTTTCACCTGCGGACTGGAGCGAGGCGATAAGATCAGTTTCAATCAGCGCGATTGCTCTTTGAACTTCTTCGTCCGAGACTCCGTCGCGATAGAGCAGATCGATCTCGCGCTCGACTTCTTCTTCCAGTTGTCCGACGGTCGTCTCCGGCCTCGCCGTAACGTCGACGACGAGTAGATCGGAGGCCTTAGCCAGATCAAACGTGAAAGCACTTGCATCAGCAGCAATTTGACGTTCCCGGACCAGAGCACGCTGCAATCGGCTGCCCTTTCTCATTCCAAGCAGTGCACTGGTCACACTCGCGGCGTAATACTCTTCGCTTCCAAAGACCGGGGAGCGAAATGCCATGAACAGGCGCGGCAGGCTGATGTCGTCATGAACAACTTCACGCAGACGGCTTCCGAATACCGGCGGCAGGCTCATTGGAGGCAGTGGCGGCTTCCCTCCCCCCTTCGGAATCGGTCCGAAATATTCACGTATCAGAGCGAGCGCTTCTTTCGAGTCGAAGTCGCCGGCGACTGACAGCACCGCATTGTCGGGTGTGTAGTAGGTCGCAAAAAACTGTGCGATGTCATCGAGCGAAGCTGCGGACAGATCCTCCATCGATCCAATCAGTGAATGCTGAAACGGATGTGATGGAGGAAAAACCAGCTCCTGCATCTTCTCGAGCATGGTGCCGTACGGCTGGTTATCCACCGCCCACCTGCGCTCGTTCTTCACCACGTCGCGCTGGGTGTCGAGCTTCTCTTGTGTCATGGCAGGCAGCAACTCGCCCATGCGGTCCGCCTCAAGCCAGAGCGCCAGAGCAAGTTCGTTAGACGGAACCGTCTCGAAGTAGTTGGTTCGCTCCAGCCAAGTCGACCCGTTGAGTGTCCCGCCAGCACGCTGAATCAGCTCGAAGTGTTCATTTGAGCGCACATGCGCCGATCCCTGGAAGAGCATATGCTCGAACAGATGGGCGAATCCCGTTCTGCCGATTTTCTCATTCGCCGAGCCGACGTGGTACCAGAGATTGACTGCCGTGATTGGTGCGGTGTGATCCTCCGACAGCGTGACAAACAGGCCGTTGTCGAGGTGGAAGGTTTCTACCGGAATTCGCATTGTCGTAAATTGCCCGCCATGCAAACCCGCTGGAACCCCCCTGTAGCACGCGCGTGACGATTGCGTTCGTAATTATCGCCCTCGTTCTTGGTGCGCTGATTTTTCTCTGGCACCAGCAGGAGCGCATTCTCTTCCAGCCTCCTCGTCTGATCGAAGCACCATCGATCGGTGGGCGAGTGAGCTATGACGCTCTGGACGGGCAAAAGCTGGCTGGCTTCGTCATTGGAGATCCGCGACAGGCACCCGGAGTTCTGATCTGTTTCCACGGCAATGCAGATCTTGCAGTGTGGCAACTCGACTGGGCTCGGTCGGT
>JBKPDS010000094.1:0-5730 GCA_046727995.1 Gemmatimonadota bacterium | reverse complement strand
CCGCCCCCCGCCCCCCGCCACCCGCCTCTCGCTTTACCGAATATTGGCGCCGAGTTTGGTTCCCGCGCTGGCCAGCGCCCTCCCCTGCAACAAGCCATCTATCTCGGAGGCAGCAACCGGGCGCGGCCCGATCCAGCCATTGCCGTAGGAGCGCGTCGGAACTGAAACGTTCGCTACGCCGCCGGTCGGACTGATTTCGACAACCGCCGTCGCGTCAACAATGCCCTGATTGCCGCTGTTGATCACCAGCACCCATCTGCCGGCAGCCGGCCGCTGCCAGAACACGACGTACATGCCGGGGCGCGAGCCGGGGCGGATGTCCAGCTTCATGCTTTCCCGCTTCCCGTTCACGACACCCTCGGCGGTACCGGTCACAGTCTTGGCCATGATCTCACCGTGGTGGTAAGTCCGCACGGTAAGAAATCCATCGCGCGAAGTGCGATCGAACGGATTGGCGGGGTACTCGATCGCGATCCAGGGCGGACCGGCCAGCGCGCTACTGAACGCGCAAAGCGTTAGCGCGGTGACGAGCGCGAACGAGCGAAGAAGGGAGCATCTCATGTGAATCTCCTGAAAAGGTTTTCCGAGCGCCCCTACGATGCCGCTCACCTCTCCAGGGTTTAACGAAGTCTATTTCGATCGACGCAGGGTGACGGATCCCTTGAACGTGCGCACGGATATTTTTGCGCCGCCGTCACCGATCTCCGTCGTCAGCTCCGACCCACGACCGAATCGCCCGGCAGATGGAGCGGTTCGCGAAACATTGTTCGCGATCGTGCCGGCAATGGTTGCCACGGAGAATGACGCGCTCGTTTTGTCGGGGACGGCGATGTCGATCGAGCCGCTGTGGGTGTCAAAGTCGAAAGTGCCGCTGCGATCGAGACGGCCGCTGAAGCTGACGTTGCCGGTTACTGTCTCGATTTTTGTGCGCTCGAAGACTCCGCCCTCGATCTTCACCGCGCCGCTGACGGTGGAAATTCCGGCATCGGAGCTGCCGCCGCGAAACGTTATCGCTCCCGATGCGCTCTTCGCTCTCAGCCACGAAGGCGACCCGGCGATGTGGATGTCGCCGTCGATCGCCTCGGCGTTCAGCTCGTGCGGATTGCCGGTGACATCTATCGTCGCACTCACCGTGTACAGATCGAGCCCGCCGTCGACACCCTGAACGTTGATGTTCGCGGTGGCAGTCTTGACCCAGAGACGGACGTGCGCCGGAACCCAGATCTCGAGATTGGCCGGCTTTGGATCGTGCTCGTCGGCTGACTCGATGAACATCTTGGCACCGGTGTACCCGCCGCCGGCGTAAAACTTGTCGCCCGGCGCGAGCGCGCCACGAATGAGAACAGTGTCCTTGTCCCAGCCGTGAATGACGACGCTTCCGACCATGTTCATGATGCGGAACGCGCCTTCCATCCCCAGCGGCATTCTGCGCTCGATTTTCTTCTGCGCAGCCAGCGGAGATGCCACTGTCAGCATCGCTGCCACTATCGCGGCGAATCGCCTAGGTCCCACGCGTGATCTCCGTCGAACGCCGCAGCAGATCCACCTTCTGCTTGTAATTGGCGGAGAGCATCTCGATCAGCAGCTTGTTCGATGGATCGCGGGCCAACGCGCTGCGGGCTTCCAGAATTGCTTCATCGATCGTACGCAGACTCGCTTTCAGCTGCGCGACTGTCTCTGGCGCCAGTGCGGTCTCCTGCTGGTCAAGCAGGTCCTGGAGCGAGGCCGCGGTACGCAGGTAGTTGTTCTCTTCGATAGTGAACTCAGCCATTGTACGAGGCGTCGTCGTATCGCCAGGCTCGCTGCGCGTGGTGGAAACCACGTTCGACGGCGAGCGGGAGTTGAGATAAAGAGCAGTGATTGTCGAGGACAGCACTGCAACGATCACAGCGGCAGCAGCAGCGACGACGAGCGGCCGGCGCCAGAAGGGCGTCGAGCTCGTGGTGGCGCGTGCCTTGCCCGCGTTTTCGTCGCGCAAGATCGCGGTCCGAATGTTCGACCACGCTTCCGCAGGGGGCTCGATCGATTTGGGAAGATCGGCGGCACGCGCCAGCAGGCGCTTCAGGCTCTCGACCTCAGTGCTGCAGATCTCGCAGACCGCCACGTGCTCGGCGACCGGCGCGCGAGCATCCTCGGTGAGCTCGCCGGTTACGTAATCGTCCAGTAGATGTCTGATGACTTCGTGTGTCATGAGGTCGTTCCTCCGCCTCCTTCCGGCATTCCTTCCAGCCGCTCCCGCAGGAGTCGGCGGGCGCGATGAAGCTGCGCTTTCACCGTTCCGACTGAGACTTTCAATTGCTCGGCGATCTCCTGATGTTGATACCCCTCTACGTCGTGGAGCACGAACGCCAGCCGCGCGCCTTTCGGCAGCGAGGCGACAGCTTGTTCCATGTCCAGTCGCAGCTCGATCCCGCTCGAACGCGCTGCACCAGGCAATAACGATGTGTCTTCCATTGAAAGCACCCTTGCCTCACGCCGGCGATCGCTGCGTGCGTTCTCCAGCATGGTGTTGACCGTCATCCTGTGAATCCAGGATGCAAATGAGGACTCGCCGCGAAACGTCTCCAGCCTCCGCCATGCCTTGATGAAAACGTCCTGCATCAGCTCGGTTGCGTCTGATCTGTCGCCCGCCTTGAGCCTCACACAGAGCGCGTAGACCCGGCCGGAGTGCTCCCGGTAAAGGACCTCGAAGGCATCAACGTCACCAGCCTGCGCCCGCCGAATGCATTCCAGCGTCGCAGTCTTGTCTTCACCAATCGTGGACGGGAAGGGCCCGATAGTGTCTGATACCACCGCGCTCGACTTCATCTTGGTCGGGATTAAGATGCCGATGGCGGCTGGATGGTTGGGAAGGGGGAAGAGGGAAGCGGGGAAGAGGACCGAGGTCCGAGGACCAACGGCATTGATAATCGCGGACTGATTGAGAACCTAGGACCACCAAGGACGCCTTTCGAAGGCGTTCTCGATCCTCGATCTTCGCTTAGTCCGCGATTATCAATGCTATGTTAGTCCTCGGACCTCGGTCCTCATCGCCTCCGCCTCCCGCTACTCGATATCCCCGCCGAGATCGAACTTGGCGCGCGTCAGAGCGATGATGCGCTCCAGACCCGCTTTCGCTTCCGGCGGCAAGTCACGGCGCGCCATTAGCCGCTCCGCTTCGGTGCGAATCGAATCGAGCGCCTGCATGAAGTTTCCCTTTTTCAGCTTGCCGGTGTCGTCGCGCATGAGTCGAGGGGTTGCGTGGATGCCACTAAGCTGACGCCAGCTGGGCGGGCTTGCCAGCCGGAAGTTGCGGTGTGGCCCGCCGCTCGCCCACCTGCTGGCGCCACATCGCGTAGTAAAGACCCGTTCTTTCCAGCAGATCCTCGTGCTGTCCAACCTCAATGATCCGACCCTGCTCGAGGACGTAGATGCGATGGGCATGCATCACCGTCGACAGCCGGTGCGCGATGAGGATCGTAATTACCTCGCGCGAGCTGGCGACGTCGCGCATCGTGCGGCTGATCTCCTCTTCCGTCAGCGAGTCCAGCGACGACGTCGCTTCGTCGAATACCAGTAAATGCGGGTTACGCAGCAACGCTCGCGCGATGGAGAGTCGTTGCTTCTCGCCGCCGGAGACCTTGATCCCGCCCTCGCCGATGACGGTATCGAGCCCCTTGTCGGCCCGCGCCAGTAATGCGTGAGCGGCTGCCTTGCGCAGCACCTCGAGACATTCCTCGTCGGTAGCATGGGGATTCACGAATTTGAGGTTTTCGCGAATCGTACCGGAGAAGAGCTGGGTGTCCTGCGTCACCAGACCTATTCGCTCGCGGAGCCGGTCGAGATCTACCTCGGTGCCAGGGATGCCGTTGTAGAGAATCTGGCCTTTCTTCGGCAGATACAATCCGACCAGCAGCTTCACCAGCGTCGTCTTGCCTGCGCCCGAGGGGCCGACGAACGCAATCGTCTCGCCCCGCTGGACGTCGAACGAGATGTCAGTGAGAGCAGGCGTGCTGGCGCTCTGGTGCATGAAGCCGACGTTCTCGAACTCGAGTCGCACGATGTCCGTCAGCGGTACCGGAGCGCGCGGCTTGGGATCCTTTGGGGTCTCCAGAATCTTCCTGAAGTTCTCGAGCGAGACCTGCGTCTCGCGATAGACGTTGATGATGTTTCCCAGCTCCTGCATCGGCCCGAAGATGAAGAAGGAGTAGAACAAAAGTGAAAAGAATTGGCCAACGGTGATCTTCTGCGTGAAGATCAGGTAGAGCATCATGAACAGGATGCACGTGCGCAGCAGGTTCACCGACGTCCCCTGAATGAAGCTCAGGCTCCGGATGTACTTCACCTTCTTCAGCTCGAGCTTGAGGATTTTTTCGGTGGTCGCATTGAGCCGCACCACTTCCTGATCGGCGAGGCCGAGGCTCTTCACCAGCTCGATGTTGCGCAGTGATTCGGTCGTTGAGCCAGCCAACGCAGTCGTCTCGGCGACAATGACTTTCTGGATGGTCTTGATGCGTCCACTCAGCGCCCAGCTCAGTGTCCCGAGCAGTGGCACCGTGGCGAGGAACGCGGGCACGATCACCCAATGGACCGAGAACGCGTAGATGATGACGAAGACGAGGCCGACGAGTGTCGTGAAGATCAGGTTGATCGACAGCGAGATGAATCGCTCGACGTCCTGCCGCACCTTCTGGAGCTTGCCGAGGGTTTCGCCGCTGCGCTGGTCCTCGAAAACCGAGTACGGCAGCTCCAGGGAGTGCCTGATGCCGTCCGAGTACATCTCGGCGCCCACCCGCTGGACGATGACGTTGACGTAATAGTCCTGGAAATTCTTGGCGACGCGTGATACGAAGGCGACGCCCATCGCCATCAGCAGGAGCGTACCAGCACCCTTGATGAATGTCGAAGTCTGGTATTCGCGGAAGCGTGTCGCGTAATCGTCGATTACGTGGCGGAATATGAGCGGATCGAGCAGCGAGAAGACCTGGTTCGTCGCCGCCAGCACGAGCGCGAGAAGAATGAGCGCCCGGTATTTGTGGAGGTAGGAGTAGAGGAGAGCCACAACGGATACTATCTGAGAGCCAGCAGGCTGGCAATTCCGTCAAACGGGGGAGCCATCACGGTTACCCATCAAACCAATCGCCAGTCCTGTAAGGCACCTCGTCGTCCACAAATTCAGAAAACTTTTGCTGGCTGACCGCCGACCGCATTGCTAGTTCCGAAATCGGTTACAACGCTCAAGTCCTACAATCGATCGCAATTCGCTTCCGACGCCGTAGCTGGGGTAATCGTCGGTATCGTTGCCTTGCCTCTCGCGATTGCGTTTGCGATCGCCAGCGGAGTCACACCGGATCGTGGACTCTACACCGCGATCATCGCCGGATTCCTGATCTCCGCGCTCGGGGGCTCGCGAGTCCAGATCGGTGGGCCGACCGGCGCGTTCGTCGTAATCGTCTACGGAATAATTCAGCGTTTCGGTATCGACGGACTCATTGTCGCGACGCTGATGGCTGGAGTGATTCTGGTTGCGCTTGGCGTCGCCCGTCTCGGGGCAGCCATCAAGTTCATCCCCCACCCGGTGGTCGTCGGATTCACCAGCGGGATAGCCGTCATCATCTTCTCCAGCCAGGTGAAGGATTTCCTCGGCCTCAAGCTTGGTAACCTGCCGGCGGATTTCATCCCCAAGTGGGTGGTGATCGGCAGCCATCTCGGGTCGATCGATGCTACAACTACCGCCGTGTCGCTGGGAGC
>JBKPDS010000093.1:0-7545 GCA_046727995.1 Gemmatimonadota bacterium | reverse complement strand
CCGGGCGGAAATCCAACGGCGGCATTCCTGAAGACGCTGGCGACTTTCGCGGTGGGTTTTGCGGTTCGACCGTTCGGAGCGCTGGTGTTCGGTCGCATCGGCGACCTGATTGGGAGGAAGTTTGCCTTCCTGACGACGCTGTTGATCATGGGAGGTTCGACGGCAGCTATCGGTTTCCTCCCCAGTTACGCGAGAATCGGTATCGCGGCGCCGATCATACTCGTGATTCTTCGCTTGCTACAGGGCCTCGCCCTGGGCGGAGAGTACGGTGGCGCGGCAGTGTACGTCGCCGAGCACGCTCCCGACGGGCGTCGAGGTTATTACACGAGCTTCATCCAGACGACTGCGACCCTGGGACTCCTGTTATCGCTGGCGGTGATTCTAATCGTGAGAGGGGTACTCGGCGAAGATGCGTTCAAGGCCTGGGGCTGGCGCATTCCGTTCATCCTCTCACTCCTGCTGGTTGCGATCTCCTATTACATCCGCGTCAGGCTCCGCGAGTCACCTTTGTTCTCGATCCTGAAGGAGACCGGAATGACTTCCCGCGCTCCCATCCAGGAAAGCTTCGGCACCTGGTCGCGCTGGAAAGTGTTTTTCACGGTTTTGTTCGGAGCCGCGGCGGGACAGGCAGTGGTCTGGTACACAGGTCAGTTCTACGCGCTGCTGTTCCTGCAGACTGTCCTGAAAGTGCCGCTGGTGACTTCGTACGTCTGCGTCGCGGTTGCGCTGGCGCTCGCCGCGCCGTTGTTCGTTTACTTCGGCAACCTCTCCGACAGGATCGGGCGGAAGAAGATAATGATGGCCGGAAACCTTCTGGCGGCTATTCTCTACGTCCCGATCTATCACGCGATGAAATTCTATTCCAGCCCGGTCAACGCCGTGGCTCTGACGGCGCTGGTGTTCGTCCAGGTGGTCTTTGTGACGATGGTGTACGGCCCGATCGCGGCGTTTCTGGTCGAGGCGTTTCCAGCGAAGATCCGGTACACGTCGCTGTCACTGCCGTATCACTTCGGCAACGGCTGGTTCGGCGGCTTCCTGCCAATCATTGCGACTAGTCTGGTGGCGCGAACGGGGAATATTTACGCCGGCCTCGCGTTCCCGATCGTTGTCGCTCTGATAACCTTCGTTGTCGGGTCGATAACTCTGCGCGATCAGCATAACGAGAGTATCTGGGCCGAAGTGGGGCACGGCAGGTCGGCCGTCAGTCCCGCTGTCTAGGCCGCCGCGATGATGATTCTGTTCGCCGGAGCGTTGCTCCTCGCGGCGCAAAGTCAGGATTCGCTGCTGCAGAGAATCGAGTCGCGGGTCGCACGGGATTCCGGGGCGTACGTAGGCGTCGCGTACATGGACCTCAGTTCCCCGGACACGCTTTTCATCAATCCGGACTCGAGCTTCCACGCGGCCAGCACAATGAAGGTCCCGGTAATGATCGAGCTGTTCCGGCGTGCGAATACCGGCTCGTTCAGGATGGATCAGGGGTTGATGATGGTGAACCAGTTCGCATCGCTGGTGGACGGATCGCCGTACTCGCTCGATGTTGGCTCCGACAGCGATTCTTCGCTCTACCGTCGTATTGGAGACCGAGTGCGCGTCGACAGCCTGCTTCGCCTGATGATTACGCGGTCGAGCAATTTCGCCACCAACACGTTGATCACTCTCGTTGGCGCCGACGCGGTAACCAGAACGATGCGCGAGCTGGGCGCCCAGCGAATCCAGGTGAGGCGGGGCGTCGAAGACGGGAAAGCGTTCCAGGCTGGTCTGAACAACACGACGACCGCTCGCGATCTGGCTATCATCCTTCGCGCAATAGAGGAGGGAAGAGCGGCGCCGCCGGACGCAACACGGCAGATGCTGGCGATCCTGCTGGCGCAGGAATTCAACGAAAAGATTCCGGCCGGCCTGCCGCCTGGAATTCGCGTCGCACATAAAACGGGCGACATCACCGCTGTCTCTCATGACGCGGCGATCGTCTATCCGCCTGGCAGGAAACCTTATGTCCTCGTCGTGCTGACGCGGGGGATCACCGATGGGGCCAAATCGGCGAAATTGATCGCGGACATTTCCTCGATGGTGTACTCACACAACACGGCGGCTCACGCCGCGCACGCGAATCCTCTCTCGAAGAACTGAATGAAAATCGGGTTTATCGGATTGGGCGACATCGGGGAGCCGATAGCGTCGCACCTGGCAAAGGATCCATTCGAGCTCACTGTCTGGAATCGAACCTCATTGAAGGCGGATGAATTCGCGCGGAATCACAAGGCGCGGGTCGCCCGGACTCCAGCAGATGCAGTACGTGATGCAGCGGTTGTCATTACCTGCTTGCCGTCGTCTGCGGAAGTCGAAGCAGTACTGCACGGAGACGGCGGCATTCTCGAAGGGATCCGCAAAGGCTCCGTGTTGATCGACTGTACATCAGGCGATCCTCCAACGTCGCGATCGATCGCCGCCGAGCTCGGAGGGCGTGGCGTCGAATTCATCGACGCACCGGTCAGCGGGGGAACGTCCGGCGCCAAATCGGGGACGCTGACCGTGATGTGGGGCGGCGACCCGACTGTTTTCGAGCGGGTACGGCCGGTTTTCGAAGCTTTCGGGAAAAAGATCGTGCATGCGGGACCGGTCGGGTCGGGTGATGCTCTGAAAGCTGTCAATAACGCACTCCTTGCCGTTCACATTCTCTCCGCGGCCGAAGGCCTGGCGATTCTGGCTAAGGCAGGGGTTGATCCGAAGGTCGCGCTCGATGTGATCAATTCTTCCAGCGGCCGGTCCAACACATCCGAGAATCTCATTCCGCAACGCGTCGTCACGCGCGCTTTCCCCCGGACTTTCAGGCTGGCGCTATTGGATAAGGACATCGGCATCGCCTCGGTCCTGTCCGACGACCTCGGCGTCAAAGCGCCGCTGATCGCGCTGACGGCAGAGCGTTTTCACGAGGCCCGCGAAAAACTGGGCGAAAGCGCGGACCACGTCGAAGCGGTGAAGATCGTCGAAGAGGAAAACGGCGTCGAGATCAAGTAGCCCGCTCTCGCGGGTGCGATTCTAACGCGATCAGGGCCGGTTCTGGAGTGCAGCGCGGTCGACCTCGGCGATTCGCTGCGCGGCGATCTCCGGATCTATCCAGGGCGCGACCTCCTCATCCGACAGCTCCGACGTCTCCGTCGCCCTGGCCACGACGAGCTCCCCGTTCGGAACCAGTCGCCCGAACTCGATTTCCGCGCGGCGGCAGAATCGCTCCTGTCGGGCCCGGTCTTCCATTTCCAGCGGAAATCCGAGGACGTGTAGCCGCGCGTGCATTGCCTCGTGGAGAATGGTCGCCGCGCGCTGGGCATCGGAAAAATCAGGGTTGACGCAGAACGTCAGTTCTACCAGACAGGCGCGCTGCTCGTAGAAATAGGCCCCGCGGCACGCGAACCGCTTGACGATGAGGTGATCGAAGTCTCGCTGAAGGTGCCAGAAATGGTGCGGCACATACCGGCGAATCATTTCGAGCGATGCCTCGAGCCGCGTGATCACGTCGCGCGTCCTGATGTCTGGCCGCGTATTCTCGACCACGACTGGAATTCCCAGCACGTCGTAGCGCTCGGGACTCGATGATCCTTCGCCGAGCAAGCGACTCAGAAGACGATTGAGCACGTCTAATCTTAATCGCGCTAGGCTGCCTTTTCGAAAAAGTCTGACTTCAATTAGGCGCGGCGCGGCGCCATATTTGTGCACCAATGGCTACGAAAACAACGACGGTCCTCGACGCCCGGGCCGTCGAGCGCACATTGAAGCGCATGTCCGTGGAGATCGTCGAGCTAAACAAGGGAACGGACGATCTCATCATCGTTGGAATTCAGCGTCGCGGTGTTCAGCTCGCCGACCGACTGGTCAAGATGATCGAAGGCGGAGAAGGAGTTGCGGTTCCACAAGGCTCACTCGACATCACCCTCTATCGTGATGATCTCCAGACCGTTGGTCCACGCCCGGTCGTGGGGCCGACGTACCTGCCATGGGATCTCGATGGAAAGCACGTGGTGATCGTCGACGATGTGTTGTACACCGGAAGAACGGTGCGCGCTGCGCTCGACGAATTGGCTGACTTCGGCAGGCCGGCGTCAATTTCGCTGGCGGTGCTCATCGACAGGGGCGGACGCGAGCTGCCAATCCATGCCGACGTCGTCGGGAAGAAAGTCGAGATAGGCGACGACGAGCGGGTCGATGTGATGGTGGCCGAGCTCGATGAGCGAACGGAGGTCGTGATCGTGCCGAAGTCAGCGGCGTGACGGGAACGCTCGGCAAGGATCTGCTCGGGCTCGAGTCACTGACGGGCGAGCAGATTCGTCTCATTCTCGACACCGCCGAGCCCTTCAAAGAGATCAGCGAACGGGCGATCAAAAAGGTTCCCGCGCTGCGCGGGTCCACCATAGTAAACCTGTTCTTCGAAAACTCCACTCGCACCAGGATCTCGTTCGAGTTCGCCGAGAAAAGACTTTCGGCCGACACTGTCAACGTCTCGGCAACGGGGTCGAGCGTTTCAAAGGGAGAGACACTAGTCGACACTGCGCGCAATCTGGAGGCGATGCGGATCGACATGGTCGTCATCCGCCACTCAGCGTCCGGAGCAGCGAAATTCCTCGCCGACCGCATTCAGTCGAACGTGATAAACGCCGGCGACGGAACCCACGAGCACCCGACGCAGGGACTGCTCGACATCCTGACTCTGCGCGATCGGTTTGGTGACCTTAAGGGGCGCCGGGTGTGCATTTGTGGCGACATTCTTCACTCGCGCGTAGCGAGGTCCAACATCTGGGGACTGACGAAGCTCGGCGCCGAAGTGGCGGTCTGCGGGCCGCGATCGCTCCTGCCAAACGCGATCGACGAATTCGGGGTGAAGATCTTCGATCGCGTCGAGGAAGCGATCGAATGGGCGGAGGCGCTCAATGTCCTCCGTCTCCAGTTCGAGCGGATGACGGCCGGCTATATCCCGTCGGCGCGGGAATACAATCGGGTCTTTGGAATCTCACGTGAGCGACTCGATCGGGCCAAGCGGGACATTCTCATTCTGCATCCGGGTCCAATGAATCGCGGCGTGGAGATCGACTCGGATGTCGCTGACGGCCCGCACAGCGTGATTCTCGATCAGGTAACGAACGGTGTGGCCGTACGAATGGCAGTGCTCTACCTGCTGGCTGGTGGTAAACCGGAGCTGGCCGAAGCGGCGAAAGGGGGAAGCAGCCGCGGCCGCGAGGAAAGAGAATGAAGCCGCTCTTTCTGCGCGGGGGTACGCTGATCGATCCGTCCCAGCGTCTGAACGGGGTTGGAGATCTGCTGGTGTCGGACGGCGCGATCGAAGCAAGCGGTCGCGGTATCAACGCTCCGGATGACGCCGAGGTGATCGACTGCGACGGGCTGATCGTCTCGCCCGGGTTCATCGACGTCCACTGTCATCTGCGCGAGCCAGGCCGCGAAGATGTGGAAACTGTTGCGACGGGGGCGAAAGCGGCTGCCGCCGGTGGATTCACGGCGGTTTGCGCGATGCCCAACACCGATCCCGTCACCGACAATCAGGCGGCGGTCGGATTCATCGTGCGACAGGCGCAGCGTGCCCAGGCCGCGCGGGTGTATCCGATCGGCGCGATTTCACTGGGCCAGGAGGGAAAAGTCCTCGCCGAGTTTGGAGAGATGGTTGGAGCCGGCGCGGTCGCGGTCAGTGACGATGGCAAGCCGGTAGCGAGTGCCCAACTGATGCGGACCGCGCTCGAGTACGCGCGCACGTTTCGAATTCCCGTCATCGACCATTGTGAGGAGCCCACCCTTTCCGCCGGTGGGTCGATGAACGAGGGAATCGTCAGCGCTCAACTCGGGCTCAAGGGAATTCCCGCGGAAGCGGAGGAGATAATGGTGATTCGCGACATCCTCCTCGCGCGACTGACAGGCGGGCATGTGCACCTCGCGCACATGAGCACCAAGGGATCGGTCGAGTTGATTCGCTGGGGGAAGGACCGTGGCATCAACGTCACCGCCGAGGTTTGCCCGCATCACCTATCGCTCACCGAGGAGCGGGTGCGCGGCTACGAGACCAACGCCAAGATGAATCCGCCGCTACGCACTGATAAGGACTGCGAGGCGCTGCGGCAGGCGGTGAAAGATGGAACGATCGATGTAATTGCCACCGATCATGCGCCCCATCACTATGACGAGAAGGAGCGCGAGTTCGCCGATGCTCCAAACGGCATCGTCGGGCTCGAAACGGCGCTGGCGGTGATCGTGACGAATCTCGTCGAGAAGGGCTACATCGGCTTTCCAGATCTCGTCGATCGAATGGCGTGCACGCCCGCGCGTGTCTTCAATCTGCCGGGGGGAACCTTGAAGCGCGGCGCTCCCGCCGACATAACCGTGTTCGATCCAAAGGCGCGCTGGACGGTCGACGCATCCCAATTCGCCAGCAAGGGAAGGAACACTCCCTACAACGGAATGACCCTCGTTGGGCGCGCCGCTTGTACTATTGTGGCAGGGTCGGTCGTCTATCGATCGGGGATGGCTGCCCGCGGTCGGGAAGGGGGCGTCACTCGTAAGCGGACGAAACGAGCAAAGGGATAAAAGACGATGGCTGAGAAAGAGCCAGTCTCGCTGGACGCGCTGAACGGACTTCTAAAGGAAAGGCAAAGGTACGAGGAGTGGCTCGCCGCGCTCGACCAACGGCGCGCGAACACTTCCGAGTCTGTATTTGCGCGCGTCCAGTCCGATTATCAGACGCGGCTCCGTGAGGTGTCGAGCAAACTGGCCGAACGTGCCAGCGAGCTGCGCGAAAGCATCGAGACGCTCACCACTCGGCTCGAGGAGATCTCGCGCCAGGAATTGCAGCAGCGTGAGGCGCGCCAGGAAGCAGAGCTTCGCGCCGCCGTCGGCGAATACACCGAGAAGCAATGGAAGGAGATCGGCGGCGCCTGGGACAAGGAGCTCGCCCGACTGGTGAAGGAAAAGAACGTCGTCGACGCCCAGCTCACAGAGCTCAATCGAATCTTCGCCCTCAGCCTGAAGGAGAAGCAGGCAGAAGAAATTCTCCATCGGGTTAGCTCCGAGGACGGCTCCCGCACCCCCATCTCGCCGGTGGTGCCGCGGCCCGCCATTCCGGAGCCGCCCACACTCAATCCGCCAAGTCGTGTCGAGCAGGTTGCACCGCGCGCGCAGTCGCCGGCGGGTAGCTCCACTCCGGCGCGGACTCCATTCGATGAGTTTCCGGTGTTGCGACCGGGCACGGGCACAGTCTCGCCGCCGTCAACGGCAGCTGTTGCGACGCCGCCGTCGGTTCCGAAGAGCGGTGGTCCGCACGATCCGCGGTCGGAGCAGCACAAGACGCTCAAATGCCCCGAATGCGGCGCAGCGAATTACCCGACGGAATGGTACTGTGAGCGATGCGGTGGCGAGCTGGCCACGATGTAAAGAAGGGCGCCGAGAGGCGCCCTTTTTGTTGGCTGGTTGCGGCGTCTATTTCGCCGCTTTGGCGAGATGACTCTTGTGACGCGCGGCTGCATTCCTGTGGATCAAGCCTTTGCGCGACGC
>JBKPDS010000092.1:0-4926 GCA_046727995.1 Gemmatimonadota bacterium | reverse complement strand
TCCAAGAAGGAGCGCATCGCGGTCAACGAGGCCAACAAGCTGGGGATTCCGCTGATCGCGCTGGTGGATACCAACGCCGATCCGGATCTGATCACTGTGCCGATCGCCGGCAACGACGATGCGATCCGGTCGGTGGAGCTGATGACCAAGTCGATCGCCGATGCAATCGTCGAGGCCCGTCGGGAAGCGCCGGTGCGCGAGGAAGTCGAAGAGACCGAATCGTACACCTACAGCTCTGACCGCGGCGCCGAGCCGGAAGGTGAGGGCGACAAAAAGAGAAAGAGAAGGCCGCGCAGGCGGAGGGCCAAGCCCGAAGCAATTGCCGCGCGGCTCAAGACAGGCGGCGATGAAGGTGGCGGAGCAGAAGAGGCCACCGAACACGAGCAGGAAGGTTAACTTTCACGCCGCCGGAAAACTCCGGCGGCGTTTTAACGAGAAATTACGATGACTACAAAAGAGAAGTTCACAGCGAAAGATGTTCAGGCTCTGCGCCAGCGCACCGGCGCGGGAATGATGGAGTCCAAGAAGGCGCTCGAGGAAAACGACGGCGACATGGAGAAGGCGATCGAGTATCTCCGCACCAAGGGGATCGCCAAGGCCGAGAAGCGCGTCGGCAAGCAGACGAGCGAGGGAGCGGTCAGCAGCTACATCCACCATAACGGCAAGGTTGGCGTGCTGGTGGAAGTGAACTGCGAGACCGACTTCGTCGCGCGCACCGACGACTTCAAGCAGCTGGTGAAGTACATCGCCGAGCACATCGCGGCGGCGGCTCCGGTTGCGGTCGACAAGGACCAGGTGCCCGCCGACAAGGTCGAGAAGGAGCGTCGCATCTTCACCGAGCAGGTGAAGGAGAGTGGCAAGCCGGATCACCTGATCGAGAAGATCGTCGCCGGAAAAGTCGAGGCTTACTACAAGGACGTGGCACTCGTGCACCAGGCGTGGGTTCGTGAGCCCAAAAAGACGATCGGCGATCTAATCAAGGAAGCTTCGGCGAAGGTCGGCGAGAACATTCAGGTCCGACGCTTCGTCCGCTTCCAGATGGGCGAAGAGTAGAGAGCAGCTTTTGGCTGATCTCAAGTACAAGCGGGTTCTGCTCAAGCTGTCCGGCGAAGCCCTCGCCGGACAGAAAGGCACCGGTTTTGATTTTGAGATTCTGCAGCGCCTCGCCACTGAGATCAGCGACATCTCCAAGATGGGCGCCAGCGTCGGCCTGGTAATCGGCGGTGGAAACATCGTTCGCGGGGTTCAGCTCTCGAAGATGGGAATGGAGCGGGCCGGCGCAGACTACATGGGAATGCTCGGCACAGTCATCAACGCTCTGGCGCTGCAGGACGTGCTGGAGAAGGCCGAGCTAGAGACGCGCGTCATGACGGCAATCGCCATGGAGTCGATCGCCGAGCCGTTCATTCGCCGCCGCGCCATGCGGCATTTTGAGAAGGGACGCATCGTGATTTTTGCCGCCGGCACCGGCAACCCGTATTTCTCGACCGATACAGCGGCCGCACTGCGCGCGATCCAGATTCACGCCGACGTCATCGTCAAGGCCACGAGCGTGGACGGGGTTTACACCGCCGACCCAAAGCGTGATCCTGATGCGAAACGTTATGCGTCAATCAGCTACCGAGATGTAATGGTCAACGAGCTGGGAGTGATGGACCAAACGGCAATCACTCTCTGCAAAGAGAACAAGCTGCCGATCATCGTACTCAACATTCACCGTCACGGAGAGGTTGCGAAGGCGCTGATGGGAGAGCGCGTCGGAACGATCGTACAATGACGACAATTCCTCAGATCACGAAGGACTGCCGGACCGCGATGGAGAAATCGTTCGACGCATCGAAGCGTGAGCTCGCATCGATTCGAACGGGCAAGGCGACCGTGAACCTGCTTGATACCGTGAGGGTCGAGGCATACGGCCAGCAGATGCCGATTAACCAGGTTGGTAGCGTTTCGGCTCCGGAGCCGCGGCTGCTCACTGTCACGCCCTGGGATAAGGGTCTCGTCCACGCGATCGAGAAGGCCCTCCGTGAATCCGATCTGGGTCTCAATCCGATGACGCAGTCCGGAGTGATTCGGGTTCCACTTCCGGCACTCAACGAGCAGCGTCGGAAAGAGCTCGTCAAGGTCGTTCACAAACTGGCCGAGGAAGCGCGTATCGGGATTCGGCACGCGCGTACCGCAGCGCGAGACCAGATCAAGCATCTTCAGAAGACCTCTGAGGACGAGCAGAAGAGAGCGGAGAAAGAGCTGCAAAAGATGCACGACGACTACATCGGAAAGATCGATGAGTTGTTGAAGGCAAAAGAAGCAGAAATCATGGAAGTCTAGTCCGTGTCCGAGCTGACACGGCGCATTCTGTTCGGGGTGATTGCTGCGCCCACGAGCATCGCGATCGTCTACTTTGGCAACTGGGCGCTCGCCATTCTGCTCTCTGTTCTGGCCGGGCTAGCCGCATGGGAGCTTCTCCGCATCGCACGGGAGGCGGGCGCTTTCCCGCTGGAGCCGGCGGGAATCGCGTTGGCGGCGCTGCTGCCGATCGCGGTCCACGCCCAGCGGCTGGGGGTCTACACACTTTCGCTGACGGCGATCGTGGCGATGGTCCTGGTGCTGTTTGCCAGCACGATCTGGCTGCGCGGGCCGCAAGGCAAGCCACTGTCGTCGGTGGCGATCACGGCCTTTGGCGTGATGTACGCCGGGCTATTTTCCTACGTGTACGCCCTGCGCTACCATGATTATGCAGTGGGAGCCGGCGCTGGAACGGCGTTGGTTGTTCTACCCGTTATCCTTACCTGGGCAACCGACGTTGGAGCCTACATGTTTGGCAGAACGTTCGGACGAAAGAAGCTGATTCCATCGATCAGTCCCGGCAAAACCGTCGAGGGTGCGGTAGGCGGTCTCGGCTTCACGATCGTGATCTGCCTCCTTTACGTGCGGTTCATCCTCATGCCTTATGCCCAGCTCGGGCTCACCATTCAGGGTGCGGTGCTATTCGCGATCGTCGTCAGCGTCGCTGCGCAGACGGGAGACCTCGCCGAATCTCTGCTGAAACGTGAGGCCGGCATCAAGGACAGCTCGCGGATCATTCCGGGGCACGGAGGCATTCTCGATCGCTTCGACAGTCTTCTGTTCGTGATGCCGATCGCCTACCTGTTGTTGGGCCGCCTGCTGCTGCCCGTTCCACAGTGACGGCGCTGGCCCCTCCCAAGGGGGTAGCGGTGCTGGGATCAACTGGCTCGATCGGCACGACTGCACTGCGCGTGCTCGACCGGCAGCGTGAGCGGTTCCGTGTCACCGCGCTCACGGCTAACAGCAATGCTACCCTGCTCAGAGAACAGGCCCTCAAGTTCTCCCCTTCGTTTGTGGGGATGGTCGAATCCCAGGGCGATGGTGACGAAGCGTGGAAGAGTGGAACCGACGCACTGGTCGCCGCGGCGACGAGGAGCGACGTCGACATCGTCCTCAACGCCATTGTCGGCGCAGCCGGACTCGACGCAACCCTGGCTGCGCTCGAAGGAGGGAAGCGCGTCGCCCTGGCAAACAAGGAGACCCTCGTCATCGCCGGGGACCTGGTGAGGCAAGCCTGCGCAGCCGGCTCCGGCGAGGTAGTTCCGGTGGACAGCGAGCACAGCGCCATCCTTCAATGCATCACCGGCCACCCGACCTCGCAAGTGCGGCGCGTGGTGCTAACCGCCTCCGGCGGGCCCTTTCGCGACTGGAGCGACGAGCGACTCGCGTCGGCGACCGTGGAGGACGCGTTGCGTCACCCGACCTGGCGAATGGGGCGCAAGATCACCATCGACAGCGCCACGCTGGCCAACAAAGCTCTCGAAGTGATCGAGGCGCACTTCCTGTTTGGTCTGCCCTACGAGCGCATCGACGTCGTCGTGCATCCGCAGAGCATCGTTCACTCGTTCGTCGAGTTCATCGATGGAAGTGTGCTGGCGCAGATGAGCGTCCCCACTATGGAATTACCCGTCCTGTATGCGCTCACTCATCCCGAACGGGTAGCCGACGAGGGTGTAGCAGCCTTCGATCCGGTTAAACTTTCTCCAATGACTTACGAGTCGGTCAATCACGACCGGTTTCCCGCGCTTCGCCTCGGCATCGCCGCCGGTACGGCTGGTGGCGCCGCGCCCGCGGTGTTCAACGCCGCGAACGAGTGCGCAGTCGCCGCGTTCCTCGCCGGGAAGATTCGTTTTCCCGACATTGCACGCGGAATTGCGTCAGCGCTGGACAAGTTGAGCGGGATGCCGGCTGACACCCGCGAGCAGCTGCTCGCCGCCGACGCCAGTGCCCGACGGCACGTGAAGGAGATGTTCGGGTGCTGAGCTGGGTCGCTCCGATCATCGTCTTCGGACTCGTTGTATTCGTCCACGAGCTCGGACACTTCATTGCCGCGAAGCTCACGGGAGTCTACGCCCCGCGCTTTTCGATCGGCTTTGGCCCTTCGCTTCTGAAGAAACGGGTCGGCGAGACCGAGTACATCCTCGCAGCGCTGCCACTCGGCGGCTACGTCCGCATGGCCTCACGCGAAGACGAGGCGACGGCATTTCTGGAGGGTGGCAGCGAGAATTCCGCCACACACATTGCAAATCCAAAGGATGGATACGACCCGAACGCGATGATTCCCTTTGGACCAAAGCCGATTCCCGCATCGCGCTGGTTCGAATCGAAGCCCCTCCCCGCCCGGCTCTTCATCATGCTGGCCGGCGTCACGATGAACGCGCTCCTCGCCTACGGGATCTACGCCGGTCTTCTCCTGCATTCGGGAATGCCGACGCCAATTCCAGTCGCCGCGGTTGTGACCCCCGGTAAGCCGGCCGCCCTCGCCGGGATCCAGGCGGGAGACAGCATCGCCACCCTCAACGGCCGCCCACTCGAGCGCTGGGAGATGCTGCTCGATACCATCGGCGCCTCTGCCGGCCG
>JBKPDS010000091.1:0-11165 GCA_046727995.1 Gemmatimonadota bacterium | reverse complement strand
GGCCGCGCTCGAGGTGCAGGACTACACCCAGGCCGTTAGCTGGGCTGCGCAGACCGGTCTCCGCGACATCATCGGCAGGACCTCACTGAGCGAGCTGCTGCGTGGCCGCGAGCGCATCGAAGCCGAGTTGCAGAATCTCATTGATCAGAGATCGAATCCATGGGGTGTGACGGTCCAGTCAGTCGAGATGCGCGACATCGTCATTCCGGCATCGCTCCAGGACGCGATGTCACGCGAAGCGCAGGCGTCGCGCGAGAAATCCGCACGCATCATTCTCGGCCAGGCAGAAGTGGAGATCGCGAACCTTTTCTTTGAGGCGGCGAAATCCTATCAGAACAATCCGACGGCGCTCCATCTGCGCGCCATGAACATCCTCTACGAGGGATTGAAGGAGAAGGGCGCGCTGATGCTGGTGCCGAGCACGGCGGTGGAGTCGATGGGCCTTGGCGGACTAATGGGCGCGGCCGCGCTCAGGCAGCAGACGCTGAGCGAAGGAGATGCCAGGGCGGGACCGCCCGCTATCTGAAAAGCCTGAAGACTACCAGCCAGGGGCGATGGGCGGAGCGGCTGGGGGCTCCGAGCGTTGAACTCCAAAAAAAAAAGGCGCACTGATTCGGGCGCCTTTTTTTTTTACGTGGTACCGCCTCCGGCTCTGACTGGCTCGGCGGCTCGCTGACCAGCACCTAGCCTCGGCGCTGCCTGGCCATCCGACAAAAGCTTGGTAACGAAACGTTGGCCTTCGGAAATTCGTTCGATCTCGATGGCGATCGCGTCAACCGAAGACTCGAGCCGTTCGAGGCGCTGCGCAGTTTCGGTGAGTACCTGGGGTGGGACACCCGGTTTGCTTGAACGCTTGAAGATCGCGCGCCCCACTCCGACGGCCAGCGGAAACAGCACGAAGAGAATTGAAAGTACTGACAGCCCCATCACCTGATTGGAGCTGAGCCCGCCGAAGAACACCGGCATGGACGTCGATGCGATCGCGCCCGCAGACGTGCTTGAGAGCAACTGGCCAGTCTGCGCCAGGTCAGTTTCCAGCTGGAGCTGACGCGCGTCGAGCAAAGCCAGACGGCCCTGGAGACCTTTGGTCGCCATCGGATCGTCGGTGCGTCTCAGCTGGTCCATCAGCTTTCTTCGCCGACCGTCGACCGAATTCAATTGCGTCGACAGCTCTTCGCGCCGTGCCCTTAGCGCCTGGAGGTCGCGGGCGGTCCGTGGGATGCCGATAGTGATTGCCGGCGATCCCTCAGTCGCCGGCACCACAATCGTCGGCGTCGGTGCCGGTGTTGGAGTCGTTGGCTGCTGAGGGGATGGCTGCATGGTTGAATCTCTACTTCACTGCCGGCGGACTGTCAAATTCGAACGGGCTTCTTGGCTGTTCGGTACCCACCCTTCCCGTCGCGATGTCAGCCTTCACGTACACTTCCGAGCGTACCGGCGAATTGTCCTGTCTTCTGAGGATCGCGATCTGACCGATGTGCGTCAGCGCGTCTGAAATCGGTCCCTGAAACAGCTCTTCGGGCGTGACATTGAGGGGCGCGTCTGAGGCGAGATAACGATCGAGCGCCAGCAGGGAGGCGTGAAATCGATCAACCTCCTTGCGCCATGCGCCGGGCTTCGACGGCGACCACTCCGATTTGCCCTGCGCCATGTTGAGCGCCCAGTCGAAGAGGTCCCCCAGGTGCGAGACGATCTCTACCGGCGTCCGCGCATTCTTTCCGAGCTGGAAAGTGCCGAAGCCGGGCGGCGCGTCGCGCTCGACTTTCGCCGCGCGGTACGCAATGGTCGCCAGAGTGTGGCGGAGAAAGGCTCGCTTCGGATCCGTCAATGCCAGTCGGGCTCGTCGGTCAGGGTATCGACGTGCACTCTGCTAGCTGACGCCTTGCCGGAGAATCGCTGCCACCCGCCGCCGCTATTGTTGTGGGCGACGGCGATCTCGAAGCTGTCGGGTGGAAACCACCGTGCGTGGTTGTAGTCCTCGTCGCAATCGCAGCCCCCGCCGCCAGGACCTTTGACGACAATGGTGCCGGTGCGAAGATCGCGGACGATTCCGTACGTGCCTGGATTGGCCGGCGTGGTGTCCTCTCCGACGTAGGCGAGGTAGCGACCGTCGGGTGAAATGAGCACATCCTGGTAGGACGGCCAAACGTCGTCGGGCAGGAGACTGGTTTCAACGCGGTGGCGGCCGAGTCGCAGCCGGAATATCTGACGCTGCGGTGTCGACGAATCCTCGGACAATTGCAACAACCCGATGACGAGAGTGTCGCCCACCACGATCGGCGCCGGAGGAATCACGTTGCGCACGGTATCGGCGCCGAGCGGCGAGTAGATGCCGATACGGTAGACAGTACCGGTGTCTTCCATCGGCTCCCACGATTCCGTGTACGACGAATCTATGACCTGAATGCGAGTGGCCGCGCGATCTTCACCGCTCCTGCAGGCGCCGCTCGCTATCGCAGCCACCGCGCCTGTTAGGATGACGACCACTCGCGTCTGCATCGCGACTATCTCTCGCCTCCCTCTTCGCCATTCACAGTCGACGGCGCGCGAACGGGGGCAGTTTTGAGCTCGGCGGTGCTGGGGACGATCGCCGGGAGTCCGGCGAGTTTGAGCGTAGCATTGATCGAAGGCAGAGCCAGTAACGCGCTCCGCACCGCTGCCAGCTGTCGATCGAGCTGACCCGATAGATCGTTGAAGACGGTGTACGACTGACTCGTCGGCCTGGCGTCGCTGCCGCCGACAACGCCGGAGAGGGCGGCGATTTTGTTATTCAACTTGATTGGATAATTCAACGGATCCTGGCTCGACTGGTTTTTCACCTGATAGATCTCGCCTTCGACCGCCGACAACTTGTTGGCGAGATCGTCAGCGGCGCGCCTGAATGCGTCGCTTTGATTTCCGGTGATTTTCTTTGACCGATCGGCGAGCTGCGCCTTCACGTTGCGAATCGTTTTGACCGCGTCGTTGGCCTCGCTCGTCTTGTCGCGAATGCGCATCAGTAGATCGAACTGCTCCCTGAGGTCCGCATCGGTCGCCGTGACGCGCGGGTCTTTCACGATCGTGAAAGGCTGGGTGTAACTCTGACCGTTCACATTCAATCGTACGGAATAATTACCGGGCAATGTCACCGGGCCGGCCACACTACCAGCCCAAAGAATCATGTTGTCAAAGACCGACGCATCGGGATATCTGAGATTCCAGGCGAACATGTTCAGTCCGGCCTTGTTCGCCACGCGAGGTGGCGGCGGCCTGCGCATCGGTCCTTCTTCACCGGGCGAGGCCTCTTCACCTCGCGCTTCGGTCCGCGTCGTGGTGTCGGGCGTGGCGCCAGCGCGTCGCAGGCTGTCATTGCGCGCCGCACGGATGCTGTCGGCGCGAATCGAGTCCGCAGCGACGGTGGGGTCCTGCTGGCTGGTAAAGCTGCGTATCACCTTTCCCTGCGAGTCGAGGAAATCGAGCGTCACCAGCTGCCGCGGTTGCGCGAGCCAGTAATAGACGACGGCGCCCGACGGCGGGTTCGCTCCCGTCGGATGTCCGCCGGCAGCTCCGTTACCTCCACCGCCGCCGAACGATGCGCGATAGACTTTGCGCGGTTTGAACAAATGCGCGGGGGTGCGCGGGATCTCGGGATTGAGTTGTCGCAGCGCCGATAAGTCGTCGAGAATCCAGAACGAGCGTCCATGGGTGGCGGCGATGAGGTCGCCTTCCTTCACCGCCAGATCGTGAATGGGAACGATCGGCAGATTGCGTCGGAGCGACTGCCAGTTCGCTCCGTTGTCGAACGAAACCCAGACCCCTCTCTCCGTTCCGGCGTAGAGAAGTCCCGCACGCTCCGGGTCTTCACGCAGCACGCGGGTGAATTCGGTCGGTGGAATCCCATTGGTGATGAGAGTCCAGGACGCTCCGTAGTCGGTGGTCCTGTACAGGTACGGCTTCATGTCGTCGAGCTGATACCTGTTGGCAGCGATGTATGCCGTGCCGGCGGAGAAGTTCGACGCCTCGATCATTGAGATACGCGTCCAGTCCGGTAGTCCGGCCGGTGTGACGTTCTTCCAGGTCTTCCCGCCGTCGCGAGTGACGTGCACCAGACCGTCGTCGGAGCCGGCCCAGATCACTCCCGGTGTGCGCGGCGATTCGGCAATAGTGAAAACGGTGGCGTAGTACTCGACCGACGTCTGGTCCTTGGTGATCGGTCCACCGGATGCGCCGAGGGTACCTGGATCGTGTCGGGTGAGGTCGGGACTTATCGGCTTGAACGTCTGGCCCTCGTCGTCCGTCTGGAAGATCACGCTGCTGCCGACGTACATCCGCCGCGGATTGTCGGGAGAAATCACTATCGGGAACGTCCATTGGAAGCGGTACTTCGCGTCCGCCGCATCGTGACCCATCGGATTGTTCGGCCACGGATTTACATCGCGCTCGAACCCATTCTTGATGTTCTTTCTCGTCAGCAAGCCGCCGTACGACCCGGCAAAGACGACATCGGGTGTGTCGGGCACGACGGCGATGTATCCACTCTCACCGCCGCCGACGTCGTACCAATCACTGATGTCGATGCCACCCGCCTTCCGGCTCGGTCCGCACAGCGTGGAGTTATCCTGTTGCGCTCCGCAGACGCGATAAGGGAAATGATTGGTGGTGACGACGTGATAGAACTGCGCCGTCGCCTGATCCTGCTCCGACCACGACCGACCGCCATTGAACGACACGTTGGCGCCGCCGTCGTTGGATTCGATCATCCGCTGCGGATCGTTGGGAGCGATCCACAAGTCGTGATTGTCGCCGTGGGGGACGGGGATGTTGCGAAAGGTTTTTCCGTTGTCGGTCGAACGGTACATGCCGGTGTTGAGCACGTAGATCGAGCTCGAGTCCTTCGGATCGGCGAAGATGCGCGTGTAGTACCACGCCCGCTGACGAAGCCGGCGATCGCTGTTGGTCCGCCTCCAGGTCGCCCCGGCATCGTTGGAGACAAAGACTCCGCCCGAGTCTGCCTCGATGATTGCCCAGACTTTATTCGAGTTCGCCGGCGAGACTGCCAGGCCGATGTTGCCGATGACGCCCTGCGGGAGACCGGGATTTCTCGTCAGCTCGGTCCAATGCTCACCACCGTCCGTCGATTTGAATATTCCGCTGCCAGCGCCGCCGGAGACCAGCTGCCACGGAGTACGCCACGCCTGCCAGAAAGCGGCGTAAATGATCTCCGGATTGTTCGGATCGAGTACGAGGTCGGTGATTCCGGTGGAGTCGTTGCGATACAGAACGCGTCGCCAGGTTTTTCCACCATCGGTGCTCTTGTAGACGCCGCGCTCGCTACTCGCTCCGAAAACGTGTCCCTGGGCGCCGACGTAGACGATATCCGGGTTGGTCGGGTGCACGCGCACCCTCGAGATCTGACGCGAGTCGGTGAGTCCGACTGATACCCAGGTCTTGCCGCCGTCGCTGGTGCGCCAGACGCCGTCGCCGTGCGAGACATTGCCGCGAATCGGATATTCGCCGGCGCCGACATAGACGATGTCGGGGTTCGATTCGCTGATGCCGATGGCACCGATGGTGCCGCCGAAGTACTTGTCGGTGACGGGCACCCAGGTAATCCCGCCATCAGTCGTTTTGAAAACGCCGCCGCCGGTGGTGCCGAAGTAGTACTCGTTGGGCCGTTTGCTCGAGCCGGCAACGGCGACCGAACGTCCGCCGCGAAAAGGGCCGATCTCGCGCCAGCGGAGGGCAGCGAAGGCAGTAGTGTCGTAGGTGATCGATCCGCCGGCGGTCCGAGCGGGCAGCGGCACGCGCTGTGACTTCGCCGAGCCCGGCGAAACGGAAATTGAGAGGATTGAGGCGCCGACGAATGCGCAGAGCGCGCTAGGTCTCACGTATCGTTTCTCCGATCGGTGGAAACGGGAGTGGGAACGGCGGAACGCTGAGAATCGAGCTTGTATGTAGCAGGCACGACGATGCGTCGGCAAGTAGCCGCACTGCGGAGTGCTCGCGCTCTGCGCTAGCGCAGAAATCGCTCGGCGAGTTGTGCGAGCCGTTCATCTCCCTCGCTTTCCGCTCTGAGGCGAATGTTTTCCACAAAGGGGCGCAGCTTTTTTTCTCCCCAGTAGTATCCGGTCGCGCTCTCAGCGCTGCCGGTGTCACCGGACCGAGCGCCTTCGAGCAATGCCTCCGCCGCCGCCTCGTCGTAGGCGGGATCTCCACGAGGAGGCAGAGAGTAGCGTTTCCCCGGCTCGCCCCAGCCGGCGTCTTCCTTTACGAATGCGCGTGACATTCCTTGACCTCGACGGATAGTGTCAAATGTCGCAGCTTTCACGCCGCTATCACGGGACTTGCAGATTATATCAAGCAACCCGAAAAAGAGTGGAGGCTGGATGAGAGAAGAATCCTTTGAGGAGCAGCAGGAAGAGCTCGATCCGCATCGGCGTGAGGAGCGCGACGCCACGGTAGTCGAGTTCGCGGGTCGGATCAGACAAAAAGGTGTGCTCCTCACAGGGCGCGAGACGAGCGGCCAGCTCGACGATCTGATGACCGCAATCGATCGCTTCGAGGCTGCAGTCATTGCCCGCGGAGGCGATCTTTTCGTGAACACACCTTTCTCGGATCAGCCGGAGCGACCCGACTTTGTCATCCCTCGCCGCCTCACCGGGGAAGATGCCGAAGCCTACGCTTCGCGCATCAATGCAGCTGCTCAGCGACTGGAGAGAGCCGACTTCTAGCAGTCAGGCGGCGCGATGATTAGCGCCGCCACTCGGAGCATACGCTGGGCGCAGGCAGGGCTGCTCGTCAACGCCCTGCTGGTGCTGGTCAAGCTGATCGCGGGCATCGTCGGCCACGCCAATGCACTGGTCGCCGATGCCATCGAATCCTCCGCCGACATTTTTTCCTCGCTCATAGTGTGGATGGGGCTTAGCATCGCCGCCCGTCCAGCAGACGAGGACCATCCTTACGGCCACGGCAAAGCCGAGCCGCTGGCTGCGGCCGTCGTTTCGTTGATGCTCCTCGGCGCCGCGATCGGTATCTCGATCATGGCGGTTCGCGAGATCGTGACACCGCATCATCTGCCCGCACCATTCACCCTGTTCGTGGCCGCGGGCGTCATCATTCTCAAGGAAGCCCTGTACCAGCGCGTGTCGCGGGTCGGCAAGGAAGTCGGCAGCACGGCCATCACCGCCGACGCCTGGCATCATCGTGCTGATGCGACCAGCTCCCTGGCGGCGTTCATTGGGATCAGCATCGCGCTGTGGGGCGGACGCGGGTGGGAGGCAGCGGACGACTGGGCCGCTCTCGTCGCCGCGCTGCTGGTGGCGATCAACGGAGTGCGAACGCTGCGCCCGGCCATTTCGGGGCTGATGGACGAAGCACCCGATCAATCCGTCAAGGAGAGGGCGATGCAGGCCGCGCTGCGGGTGAGTGGCGTGCAATACGTCGAGAATCTCAACGTGCGCGGATCGGGACTTGGCTTTTACGTCGACCTGCACGCCCAGGCGGACCCGGCGATGTCGCTGGAGGAAGCGCACGAGATTGCCGCGAAAGTGAAGTACGCAATTCGGGAAGCAATACCGAGCGTGGTGAGCGTGCTCGTCCACATGGAGCCGTATCGCGCCAGCTAATCCCGCTTCCAGTCGCCGCTCTTGCCACCTCGTTTTTCGGTGAGGCGCACTTCCGAGATTACCATTCCGCGATCGATCGCTTTGGCCATGTCGTAGATGGTGAGGAGTGCGATGGTGACTGCAGTCAGCGCTTCCATTTCAACTCCGGTGCGACCGCGAGTCGACGCCCAGGCGCTGACCCGCAACCCCGGCAGAGACCGATCCACTTCGATCTCCACCTCGGCGTCGGTCAACGCGATCGGATGGCACAGCGGAATCAGCTCCGAGGTACGCTTGGCCGCCATCACACCGGCGATGCGCGCTGTGGAAATCGCGTCACCCTTGCCCAGTGTGTTGTGCTCGATGGCGTCCAGCGCGTCGGCACTCATCGATATCGTACCCTCGGCGCGAGCGGTCCGCGCCGTCTCCGCTTTGTTGCCGACGTCGACCATCCTGGCGCGACCCTCGGTGTCGACGTGCGTGAGATCGCTCATTTCAACGCCGACGAGAGGTCGCGAATCAGCTTCGACGCGATCAGCTGCGGGCTGACATTAGTCTCAGTCCAGGTCTGCGCCTGCAACACAGAGTCGACTGCCTTGCTTGCCGCCGCGGCGCCGGACACATCCTTTCGGTGCAGCGCATCGCGGGCTCGTTCTCCCAGCAATTCGATCACTGCCTCCAGTGTATCGGCGAAGCTGCCGCGAGCGCCAAACGCGCCCTGTGAGAGCGCAGCGGCAGGCATTGCCGACGAGCGTCCGGCAGTGGCGGCATCGACGATTCGGCGGGCGTTGATTGTGGCGCGAGCAGCTGCATCGCCGGTGAGGAGTGTTCCCGGCGCGCCCGACGCAGCGCGAACGCGCTCGGCCGTAGTGGCCTTGCCGTTCCTGTCCAACGCTTTCTTCACCATTGGATGCTCGACGAATGCGCGAACCACCTTGTCGTGCACGAGGGGAACACGCACGGTCACAACGCGTGAGCGAATGGTGGGGAGCAGTGCCCCAGGCTCGCTGGACGTCAGAATGATGGTGGTATCGGCCGGCGGCTCCTCGAGGAGCTTGAGGAAGGCATTTGCCGCCATGTCGGCTCCCTCTTGCGGAACCATTCGCTCTGCGTCGCCGATGATGAAGACCTTGCGTCGTCCGATCGCGGGAGCGATGGCTGCCCGCTGAACGAGATAACGCACGGTTGCCACGTAGATGCCTTCGGCACCCGATGGCGCCGGGTACAGCCCGTGCTCGGCGGCACGCTCACCGATGGCGTCGGCGTAATCATCTCGAACCTGGTCCAGATCCGGATCCGAGTCCCTCAGACGGGGTCGCGGAAAGATCCAGTGAAGATCCGGATGCGTCAGCGCCGTCGCGTATCTGCAGCCCACGCAATCACCGCAGGGAGCATTGGTCTCGCTGCAAAGGAGCTGTTGCGCGATCCAGATTGCGAGTCGTTGCTTGCCGACTCCGCGCGGACCCTGCAGGAGCAGACTGGAGGGCAGCTTGCCCGCGCGAATGCTGGCCGAGAGCCGATCGCGAAGCTGTTCGTGGCCAAAAAGTTCGACGATTGTCACATCGAAATATGGTCACCGTGACCCGGCGGGGCAGGGTGGCCGGCCTTCCGGAATGGCTGGCACATTTTCTGACAGTTTGATTGGGATCGGTTAACGCATCCTATCAGGAGATCGTTATGGCAGCCCAGCTTAAGGGACGGAAAGTCGCATTTCTCGCTACGGACGGAGTCGAGCAGGTAGAGCTCACCGCGCCGTGGAACGCCCTGAAGGCGGCTGGCGCCGACCTGGTTCTGCTCTCGGACAAGCCGGGCGAGATCCAGGCGGTCAACCATGACGAGAAAGGCGAGAAGTTCCACGTCGATCTGGAGGTGTCCAAGGCCAGCGCGCGCGACTTCGACGCGCTAGTACTTCCCGGCGGCGTCGCCAACCCCGACAAGCTTCGAACCAACAAGGATGCCGTTGGTTTCGTGCGTAGCTTCATGGAGCTGGACAAGCCGGTAGCCGCGATCTGTCATGGACCCTGGCTTTTGGTCGAAGCCGACGCGGTTCGGGGTCGAACCATTACCTCCTGGCCGAGTCTGGAGACCGATGTGAGGAATGCCGGCGGCGCCTGGGTCGACAAGCAGGTTCAGCTCGATCAGAAGCTGCTGACGAGCCGGAAACCGGCCGATTTGCCGGCGTTTTGCGCCCAGCTGGTGGAGCTGCTCTCGACTGCGATCGACGAGCGTCGGCTGGACAAGATGGTCGAGCAGAGCTTCCCGGCCAGCGATCCGCTGCCCGGACCCATCGCTCTGGGGTAGTAAGACCGGCAAATAAATCGGCGGAGAATCCGTTTGGCGGATCCGCTCTAAAGCTCGCTCACTTTGTGACGTAAAGTACTTGACAGTCGTCAAACTGTACAGCTAATTTCGTCTCATGGCCTCGGTCAGACCGTTACATCAACCACCCACTCCAGAGCCGCCAGCGCTTCATGCGCGGGCGATGGACAATCTCGCTTTCATCCGCGACACCATGGAGGCGGCTGGATCTTTTACCGCGGTCTCCGGCTGGGGAATGGTCGCCGTCGGCATCATCGCCACCATCGCTGCTACCATCGCCTCGGCTCAGCACTCCGTACTACGGTCCATTTATGTCTGGATCGCAGCGGCAGTACTCGCCCCGTGCGTGATGCTCTGGGCAATCGTGCGGAAGGCGAGGCGGGCGCATGTGCCGCTCCTCTCGGGCCCAGGCAGAAAGTTTCTACTCAGCTTCTCGCCGCCGATGCTCGTTGGCGCGCTTCTCACCATAGTGCTCTATCGCGCCGGCCTCGTCGTCGCCATTCCGGGGACCTGGTTGCTGCTCTACGGCACCGCTGTCGTCGCCGGTGGTGCCTTCTCGGTGCGAATCGTTCCGGTGATGGGGATTTGCTTCATGCTCGCCGGAACACTGGCGCTTTTCACGCCTTCGACCTGGAACGACTGGATCATGGCTGCCGCTTTTGGCGGGCTTCACATCGCGTTCGGTATTCCGATCGCGAGGAGGCACGGTGGCTAAACACGGAACAGCACGGGACGATCGTCGGCCAGTGAGCGACTTGAGAACGATGCGCGGGAAATCTGACGGGGTTGCTGCGTCGTCGGGGCGGGCCGACGCCCTCGATCGCCTTATTCACGAGCGGCTCCGGCTCGGCATCGTCAGCGCGCTCGCTGTCAACGACTCTCTCAGCTTCAGCGATCTCAAGAAGCTGATGAAAACGACGGACGGCAATCTCAGTGTCCACGCCCGCAAGCTCGAGGAGGCCGAGTACATCACCTGCACGAAGTCCTTCGAGGGCCGGATGCCGAAGACTGAGTACAGACTGACGACCGCGGGGCGACGCGCGCTTGAGCGGTATCTCGATCACATGGAAGCGCTCATTCGCGCCACGCGCGAGCGCTGATCTAATGTCTCACGCACATCATCCAGTGAAGCATACGCACGTCCGAACGCCGACGCCGGCGCAGAGAGGAATTCACGTCGCCATCATCATGGATGGCAACGGTCGCTGGGCAAATGCTCGCGGCCGGCCACGCACCGCCGGACACATCGCCGGAGCGCGAGTT
>JBKPDS010000090.1:0-9752 GCA_046727995.1 Gemmatimonadota bacterium | reverse complement strand
AGCAACACACGCGGCATCGGGGCAGCTCGCAGGTTTCTGTTCAACAAGCTGACCGGGTACAGTAAAGCGTGCGGCGGCTGCCTTCGTGTCGAATACGATCCGGCGATGCTGGAGATGCGCGGACATCCGCAGCGGCCGATGGTCAACGTGGTGAACGTGCTGGCGTGGCTTCCCGGTCGCGACACCTCTCGCGTGGTGGTGATGGGCGGGCACTACGACTCCTGCATCTGCTCGCGCTCCGATCTCGGACCGCTGGCGAGATTCGAGGCGACGCAGGACGCACCCGGTGCTGACGACGATGGCTCGGGCACGTCGGCGGTGGTGGAGCTGGCGAGGGTATTCTCGAAACATTTTCCCAAGGGCCTCGAGACTTCGATCATCTTCGCTGCCTACTCTGGCGAAGAAGAAGGCCTTTACGGCTCGACTCACCTCGCGCAGCGACTTCACGCCGCCGGTTACAAAGTCGTCGCCGCATTCACCGACGACATCGTCGGCAACATCGTCGCCGAGGATGGCACTGTCGATTCGACCACGGTCAGAATCTTCGGCGCCGAACCTGACAACGGCCCCAGTCGGGAGCTGGCTCGATACGCGTGGGCAACGAGCACGATCTACAATCCGTCGTTCCACATTCTTCCCGTATTTCGTCTAGATCGAATTTCTCGTGGCGGCGACCACAGCCCTTACGTCAGTCTCGGCGATCCCGGGCTTCGGTTCACTGAGCGACTCGAGAATTACAAGCGCCAGCATTTGCCGACTGACGATTTCGCGCACGTGAATTTCGGCTACGTGGCGAACGTGGCGCGGGTGAATGCGTCGGTGGTTGGCTCACTGGCTGCCGCACCTGCTCCGCCGGTGGCGCTGGCGCGTCGCGACCAGGCATCGGGTGGGGCAAGATGGTCGCTGACCTGGAACGCCGTCCCCAGCGCCGCGAGCTACGAAGTTCTGTTTCGGCGCACCTACTCCCCGACGTATGAGGAGGTTTACCCGATCGCGACCGGGACCTCGTTTCTTCTTCCCGATCAGCTGGACGACGGCTGGGCGGCTGTCCGCTCGGTGTCGGGAACCGGGCATCGCTCACTGGCGAGCGCAGTTCCCCCACCCTGCCCGATCCTCACCACCCATGCTGACTCGGTGGCCGCCGGAGATCTGATCCGGAATTGCATTCGCGCCCCGGGTCGGTAACTGCAAGGGGGCGCGGGAGATAGGGCCGGACGTTGTTCTCGGCGGAGAAGATCGTCTTTTCCACGAGATGTGTAAGAGCATAACCCACTCCTCGCGATCTTCACGATTTAGCTACCCACCTCAGTTCGCAGTTCGTCCATGAAGTCTTCAGTCATCGCTTTCATATTGCTCGTCATGGCCGGCGCCTGCGCGCCACCGCCTGCTGCCAAGTTGGTCGCCGCCGCGCCCACGCCGATCAAATACATCGAGCCAGAGGTCGGCCTCAATAATTCGGGACTCGACACCGCGCTGCGTGGCAAGCTCGATAAAATCGTCAAGGCCGCGATGGAAGAAGCAGTCGCTCCCGGAGTCGCCATCGCTGTTGGTCGCAACGGCCACATCGCCTACATGAAAGGCTACGGCTACATCGACTGGAATCAGCCCGGTTCTCCGGCCGTGGATACCAACACCCTTTACGATCTGGCATCGCTCACAAAGGTCGTCGCTACCACGACTCTGGCGATGATTCTCGAAGAGGCGGGGCAGCTCGATCTCAATCGCACCGTGGTGTCGTACCTCCCAGAGTTCAACTCGCCGGAGAAAGCGCAGATCACCGTCAAGCAGCTGCTCACCCACAGCGGCGGTCTGGAAGCTGGCGCCAACGTCTACACCCAGGCGCGTGGACGCGATCAGTACCTCTACCAGATCAACGCGCGTCCGCTCGAGTACACGCCCGGCACCAGCATGATCTACAGCGACTGGGACATGGTTCTGCTGCAGCTGGTGATGGAGCGCATCACAGGTAAGACGCTCGACGTCCTTGCCAACGAAAAAATCTTCAAGCCGCTCGGGATGATCGATACGCAGTTCCAGCCGCCGATTGCGATTCGCTCCCGGATCGCCCCGACCCAGGTCGACGACGCGCGCGGCGGACTCCTGTGGGGCACCGTGCACGACGAAAACGCGTGGGCAATGGGCGGGGTGGCGGGCCACGCCGGCCTTTTCTCCACCGCCAAGGATCTGGCGCTTTTCTCGATGATGATTTTGAACGGAGGCGAGGGCGTGAACGGCGTCCGGATCGTAAAGCCGGCGACGATCGCGCGTTGGACGGCGCGGCAGGGCAAAGAATCAACCCGCGCTCTCGGCTGGGACTCGCCCGAGGGCGGGTCGAGCGCCGGCCAGTTCTTCTCTCCCTGGAGCTTTGGTCACACCGGCTTCACCGGCACCTCTATCTGGATCGACCCGGAGAAGGATTTGTTCGTCGTGGTCCTGACGAACCGGGTGAACCCGACCCGCAACAACAATCGTCACGTGCAGCTGCGGCGTGACGTCGCCGACGCGGTCCAGCAAGCCGTACTCGGCGCGCGGATCGTTAACTGGGAAGCGCGCTAGGCTGCTTGGATCTCCGCGCGGATAGAGATCCGCGCCACGGAAGACAGACAAAGGCAACTGCCTGCGGGGCGCTGATCGCTGCTGTCGCTGACCGCTGACCGCTGCAAACGTCGGGACAGATCACACTGGCTCGAAGGAAACTGCAGCAGTTGCCTAAATCGCCAAGGAGATCTGTCTAGTCGCTTGCAGCGGTAAGCGCTTAGCGTAAAAGCGGTCAGCGCCCAGCAGGCAGTTGCCTTCGACCATAGGTCCCCGCGCCGAGACCTTCTCCACGCCGCGCCATTAGACGGATACATTCTCCGCATGTCGCACCGATCCCTTCATGCGCTCGTTGCTCTCGCTGTCATCGCATTCTGCTCGCCTCTCCGCGTTCAGGCCCAAGCGATAGAACGTCTCTTTTACTACGTTGATCGCGAGGACTCCTACCAAAGCCTCCTCCGGAACGTCGACCAGATCACTGTCCTCGGCCCCCAGGTCTACACCGTCGACAGCCTCGGCATCGTGTTCGGGGAGCTGGACCCGCGCGTGCTTGCGCTCGCCAAGGCGCACCGGGTGAAAGTAATGCCGCTCGTTGTGAACGAAGCTTTCCATCAGCCAGCGCTCAGAAAGCTTCTCGCTGATACGGCAGCCCGGGCACGCGCGACGCGGAGCCTCGTCCAACTCTGTCAACAGCACGGTTACTGGGGCATCCAGTTCGACATTGAGAACGTCAACATCCAGGACCGCGATCTGCTTTCGGCGTGGTACCGCGAGACCGCGAACGCGCTGCATCGCGGCGGCTTCGCACTCAGCATCGCCGTCGTGCATCGGACCGAAGACAACGCCGGCCCGACCGCCTATCACCGCTTTCTGCAGGACAGCTGGCGCGCCGGCTACGACCTCGCGGCGCTCGCCCAGGCCGGCGATTTCATTTCGCTCATGACCTACAGCGAGAACACGCGTCGCACTCCGCCGGGCCCCGCAGCCGCCCTGCCGTGGATGCGCGAGAACATCGAGTACTTCCTCAAGTTCGTGCCGCGAGAGAAGTTGTCCTTGGGAATTCCGACTTACGGCGACCACTGGTATTCGCGCGAGGACCGCACCATTCCCGAGCGCGCGCGGTCGTGGAGCGAAACCGTCGGCTGGGCATGGGGTTCGGGGATCGCCGAGCGGCACGGCGCCGTAATGCAATGGGACAGCGTGGCCGGTGTGCCGTTCGCGTATTTCTCCAACGGCGGCGTGTACGAGTGGGTATTTCTCGAGAACGCGCGCAGCTTCCGCGAAAAACTAAATCTGGTGCGCAGTTATAAGCTGCGGGGGTTCTCGGTGTGGGTGCTCGGACCGGAGGATCCGGGGATCTGGGATATACTCAAGACCGAGCGGTGACAGGGGATCAAGATCCGCTCGCTTGGAAAGACGAAGACAACTGCCTGCTGGGCGCTGACCGCTTTTGCGCTAAGCGCTTACCGCTGCAGGCGACTAGACAGATCCCGTTGGCGATTTAGGCAACTGCTGCAGTTTCCTTAGCGCCAGAGAGATCTGTCCCGACGTTTGCAGCGGTCAGCGGTCAGCGACAGCAGCAATCAGCGCCCAGCAGGCAGTTGTCTTTGTCCATAGGGCACGACCTCCCCCCGCCCCCACACCAAAACCTATATTTTGAGGAGATGGCATCCTCCAAAGAACGCGTTCCGGTAGTAATCGTCGAGTACGACGAGATCGCGCGCACCATCGCGAAGCGAATCGCCGAGATAATCAAAGAGCGCCGCCGGGAAGGCGGGCACGCGGTTCTCGGCCTCGCCACCGGTAGCACCCCCATAGGCATCTACCGCGAGCTGATCAAGATGCACCGCGAGGAGGGCCTCGATTTCTCCGATGTCGTGACCTTCAATCTGGACGAGTACTACCCGATGAAGCCGGAGAGCATCCACAGCTACCACCGGTTCATGCGGGAGAACCTGTTCAACCACATCAACGTCAAGCCGCAGAACATCCACATTCCGAAGGGCGACGTTCCTCGCGACGACGTCGAGGAGGAATGCGAGAAGTACGAGCTGGCGATCAAGAAGGCCGGCGGCATCGACCTGCAGATCCTCGGCATCGGCAAGACCGGCCACATCGGGTTCAACGAGCCGGGCTCGGGCGCTGATTCACGGACGCGCCGTATTTCGCTCGACACGATGACGCGCCGCGACGCGGCAGGAGATTTCTTCGGGGAGGACAACGTGCCGACCGAAGCAATCACCATGGGCGTCGCCACGATCATGGAAGCGCGCGAGATCGCGCTCGTCGCAACGGGCGAGCACAAGGCGGCAATCATCAAACGCGCCGTCGAGGGAGAGCCCGATCCCGACGTCGCCGCGACTTATCTCCAGCAACATCCCAACGCCGTGTTTTATGTCGACTTCGCCGCGGCAGCCGAATTGACCCGCGTTCGCACACCCTGGGTAATCGGGGAAGTAAAGTGGAACCGCGAGCGCGAGATCGATGCCGTGATCTGGCTGGGAGAGACTACAGGAAAGTCCGTTCTCAAGCTCGACGAGAACGACTATCGAGAGCATCACCTGAGCTCGCTGCTGGCGCGCCATGGCAAAGCCGGCCCGCTCAATGGCGAAGTGTTCAACGCCCTCATCGCCAAGATCCGCGGCCGCAGCAAGCTGCCGATGGGCAAGCGCGTCGTGGTTTTCTCGCCGCACCCTGACGACGACGTGATCTCGATGGGTGGGATGCTCAACAAGCTGCACCAGAACAAGAACGACATCACCGTCGCTTACCAGACGTCGGGCAACATCGCCGTCTTCGACCACGAAGTGCGGCGCTACGCCGATTTCCTGCGTCGCTTCGGCAACGATTTCGACATCAATGATTCCACAGCCGGCGCGCTGATCGAGGAAGTCGAAGAATTCCTCGACTCGAAGAAGGTGGGCGAGATCGATGCGTTCCCGGTGCAGGTGATGAAGCGGGCCATTCGCGAGGCGGAAGCGGTCTCCGGGATCGAGACCTTCGGCATGACGCGCCAGCAGGCGCGGTTCCTCAATCTCCCGTTCTACCAGACGGGAAAGGTTCGTAAGGACCCGATTGGCCCCGAAGACGTCCGCATCGTTCTCGAGCTGCTCGAGGAGCTGAAGCCGGAGCTGGTGTTCGTCGCCGGCGACCTTTCGGATCCGCACGGCACGCACCGGATGTGTCTGGAGGCGGTGCAGCAGGCGCTCGCCAAATACTCCGGTCCGCCGCCCGAGATGTGGTACTATCGCGGCGCGTGGCAGGAGTGGGAGATCGCCGAGGCCGACGTGCTGGTCCCGCTTTCAGAGGACGAGCTGCGGGCAAAGAAAATGGCGATCTTCAAGCACCAGAGTCAGAAGGATCGCGCGCCCTTCCCCGGCCAGGACGATCGCGAGTTCTGGCAGCGCGTCGAAGAGCGCAACCGCAGCACCGCCCAACGCGTCGATCGACTCGGCCTTCCTGAGTACTTCGCGATGGAAGCGTACGTCGTGCGTCGCGGTGGCGCGCCGATCGAATCAGAGATGGTCGCCACCAGCTCGCTCGCCGAGCGGGAGTCGACGCGCTCTCGAGGGGGAAGTCCAGCCAGAGCAGCCCGCTAACCCGTCTCACTCGAGGAATCTGTGCGCCTCCAATCAGTGCTGTTTGTCGTCGCCACCGTGTTCGCCGGGCATGCTGTCTACGCGCAATCTCAGCCCGGACTGACTTTCGATCTGCACACTCGAACCGGCAGAGAAGGTGACACAACGACCAACGTCGTTCACATGAAAGCGACAGCCAATGCGCTGCGGATGGAATTCGAGAAGCCCCCAGCGGGTGGGCAGTATCGGAATCTGCCCGTCGGAGATCATGGCGTTGTCATCATTCGAGCCTCGGGCGCTGAGCTGATCATGCTCGATCCGGACAAAAAGCAATACATGTCCATCAAACCGCTGGAGATGATGTCAGGCGCCCGACAAATGATGGAATCGATGGGCGGGTCGATGACGTTCGATACATCTGCTTCGCGTGTGCAGGTAGACAGCCTTGGCCCCGGTCCGACGATCGACGGTCATAGTACCACCAGATACCGGCTGGCCGTCCACACGAAGATTCGTGTGGCGATGATGGGACAGGAGCAGACGGTGGAGAGCCAAATGGTCTCGCAGTCGGACAACGCGGTCGATCTCCCCTCTTTGGCCACCATGATAGGGCCCAGTGCGGGAGTGCGCGACATGTTGCAATCGATGGCTCAAACGGTCGGAGTTCCGAAGGATTTCATGGACCAGGCGACCAACGCGGCAAAGAGGGTCAAAGGGTTCCCGCTCCATACCGAGAGGCAAACCACCGCTACCACCCCCAACGGCACTCGCACCAGCAGCGAGACGAGCGACACCAAAAACGTGCGCCGAGCATCAATTGCTGATTCGGAGTTTGCCGTTCCCGCTGACTACAAGCTGATGCCCTTCCCCTTGGGCCAGCCGCGACCGCCCACTGATCGAAACTAGACTTTGAGGATGATCTTCCGGCGATAGAGGACGAGCAGGATCCCGTACTGCGGAGGAGGTTACCTGGTACCACACTTCCCCGGTATAGATGACCTCTGATTCGCATGGCGACACCGATATCGTCAGATCATGGCTGAAGAACGCCACGCCATGGACGGCGGCAGTAAGGCAGAACGAGATCGCCAGTCGCACTCTGGTGACCAACCAGGCGATTGTCGATGCCGTTCTGAGCCGTTCTCCGCGCACCATTCTCGACATCGGCTGCGGCGAAGGTTGGCTCTCACGCGCACTGGCAGCCCACGGTGTCGAAGCAATCGGTGTCGATGTCGTTCCCGCACTGATCGAAAAGGCGAAGGAGGCGGGAGGCGGAGAATTTCGCGTCGTCTCGTATGAGAGGATCGCAGCGGGCGAGCTCGATGTTCACGTAGATGTCGCGGTCGCAAATTTTTCTTTGATGGGAAAGGAATCGGTCGAGGGAGTCGTGCGCCGCGTTCCGGATCTGATCAACCATCGTGGATCACTCGTGATTCAGACACTGCATCCCGTCGTTGCCACTGGAGACGAGCCCTACGTCGACGGCTGGCGCAAAGGCTCGTGGACGGGCTTCAGCGAAGATTTCTCCGATCCGGCTCCGTGGTACTTTCGCACCATCGAGAGTTGGGTGAAGCTGATCACTAGCGCTCGACTCAATCTCGTCGACATGCGAGAGCCGATTCATCCTGAGACCAACGAACCCGCCTCGCTCATACTCGTCGCCGAGCGATCTCGTTAGTATTGCTCGCGCCTGTCCCGACCTTTATCGTTTGACACCTTTACCGGCGGGTCACCGTCAGCCCGCCGATCCCCATCCGACGAGGAGATGCATCAATGACGCTCGCTCTTCTTCGCCGCGCGGCGGTGTTCTGCGCGCTCGCGATCCCTTCACCATTCGTGCTCGACGCGCAGCAGGCGACAGGCACCGTGAGTGGACACGTTACCGACGCCTCTATCGGGCGAGGCCTGCCCGATGTGCAGGTTCTGATCACGGGTACTCGCATCGGCGCCGTTACCGGTCCGAGCGGTGAGTACACTCTGACCGGCGTGCCCATTGGCGCGCGCACCATCACTGTGCGCCGCATTGGCTATGAGCCCGTCGTCCAGCGCGTGATGGTAGTGCTCGGATCGACCGCCACCGCCGACGTCGCGCTCCGCGTCAGCGCGGTTAACCTCAGCGAAGTCGTGGTCACCGGAACGGGGATCGCCACCGAGAAGCGAAAGGTCGGAACGAACATCGCCACCGTCGATTCCGCTCTGATCAGTCGGGCGCAGGCGACGACGGTCGATCAGGCGATGCAGGGTAAAATTCCCGGCGCGCAGATCACGCAGAACTCGGGCAGCCCGGGCGGCGGCGGAATCTCCGTGCGTCTCCGCGGTGTCAACTCCTTCATCTCCGGCTCCGATCCGCTCTACATCATCGACGGCGTCATCGTCAACAACGAGTCGGGACAGCTCGCCGACCTCGGCACCCGCGCCAATCCGCAGAACAGGCTCGCCGATCTCAATCCCGATGACATCGAGCACATCGAGGTAATCCGCGGTGCCGCCGCGGCCGCGCTCTACGGCTCGCGCGCCAACAACGGCGTCGTGCAGATCTTCACCAAGCGCGGAACCAGTGGCAAGCCGCGTTTCACTTCGACGACGCGCTGGGGGACGAGCGAGCTTCGCGCACAGCAGCCGTTCAACTTCTATCCCTTCGACGTGAATGGCTTGCCCATCACCCGCTTCAACTATCAGGACGCCATCTTCCACCGCGCTCCGTCGTGGGAGCAGAACGTCACGGTGGAAGGCGGCAACGATCAGACCCGCTACTTCATGAGCGGCAACTTCGCGAACGAAGACGGCATCATGCAGTCCACCTCCTCACGGCGCACCGGCGCCCGCGTCAACCTGCAACAGCAGCTCGCCCCGACCCTCGTTGCCAACGTGACGTCGAACTACATCACCACCAACAATCAGCTGCAGGCATTCGGCGAGCAGAACGACTACGGCATTATGGGCTCGCTATTCTTCGCGCCGACTCAAGTGGATTTCCGTCCCGTCAACGGCGTTTACCCGTTGCCGCCGGCTCTGGGCACCAATCCACTTCTCGCGATCGCCCGCATCCGCAATCCGCAGACGATCGAGCGCTTCATCGGATCGACGAAGCTTAGCTGGACTCCTCTCAACAATTTCCTGATCGATTACACCGTCGGCATCGACAACACCGGCTTCGAGCAGCGCCAGTTCGTTCCCCGAAATGCAGTGCTCGGCACAAACCTACTCGCCACGGGTCGCTCACAGTCGGTCTTCGAGAACAACCGCGTCGTCAATCAGGACGCGGTCTCGAGCTACAACTGGGGAGCGGTCGGTTCACTCGAGATGCGCACCACTGCCGGCGTCAATTATACGGACCAGCGTGTGCGCATCACGTCGGCAACAGCGAATGGCCTCGCTCCGGTTGGCGATCTCATCAGCGCCGGATCGATCTTTGCCGCGGGACAATCCGATGTCGAGCTGCGCACACTCGGCTTCTACGGGCAACAGGAGGTGTCGTTCAGGGACCGACTGTTCCTGGCCGGCGCCGTTCGCTGGGATGCGTCGTCGACCTTCGCTCCATCCGAGCGCTGGCAGGCGTTCCCGAAACTCTCGGCTTCATATGTCGCCGTCGACAACAGACCGGGCGCTCTCAACAATCTTCGTCTGCGCACGGCGCTC
>JBKPDS010000089.1:0-12910 GCA_046727995.1 Gemmatimonadota bacterium | reverse complement strand
CGCGCGCCGTAAACCATGCGCGACCACATGTCGCGCCCCTGGATGTCGGTCCCAAGCCAGTGCTGCGCCGACGGACGCTGGAGGATGTGGAGAAGATCGATGGTGATCGGGCTTTGACGAGCGATCACCGGGGCCAGCACCGCGGCCAGCGCCATGACGATGACGATCCCGATTCCGAGGCGGGCGCGATTATCCCGGAAAAAACGCTGTCGCTGCTTCGGATCGAGCATCGTCCTCCTTACTTAAGCCGATGGATCACGCAGCTCCGGTGGAGTATCAGGTGGTTGTCTTCTCCACCTGCGGTGTTGCCAGAAGTACTGCGCGGGGACTTCACGTACCCACTTCTCCAGATGCTGAGTAAAAGTTGCGACGATTGCATCGACGTCGCGATCCATGTTCGACGTTCGCTTTGCCTCGATTCGCTCGACGATGACACGAAAGCGTCCGTTCGGCTTGCGAAGGGCGACCATGAAAATGACGGGCACTTCGAATCGCAAAGCGAATACCGCCGCCCCGCGCGGAGTCTTGGCAGGCCTGCCGAAGAATGGCACGTAGGTCGAGGCCAGACCCAGCACTCCCTGGTCGGCGATGAAGGCCACGCCCCGACCGGCGCGTAACGAGCGAGGCGCGCGTCTCACTGCCTCCGAATCGTGGACGATTACCATCCCCGTCGCTTCGCGAACGCGGGTGATGTACCCGTCGGTAAGTGGGTTGGCCATTCCACGCGCGATCGCATCGACCGGAATTCCGCGGGCGGCGACGTAGGCGCCGGCCAGCTCCCAGTTGCCAATGTGCCCGGTGACGAAGACGATGCCCTTCCCGGCCGCCATCGCGTCGTCGATGTAGTGCCAGTCCTTTACCTCGTCGACGAGGTCCAACACCCCCTGCCTCCCAAGCATGTCGAAGAGCGCGGACTCGGCGAACGTGCGGCCGAGGTGGGCGTAGGAATCGCGGGCGAGCTTCTTCACCGCATCTTCGGACAGCTCGGGGAATGCCGCTCCGATTTGTTTTTCGACAACGCGCTTGCGAATGCCGAACGGCCGGTAACCCAGCACGCCGAGGCGCTCGCCGAGTCGACAGGCGGCGTTCCAACCCATCGTCCGCAACAATCCAATCGTCGCGCGCATCCCGTAGTACTCGGCGCGGTGGGCGAGCGTCGGCTTCTTCTTTTTATCCGGAGCCGTTTTGGGGCGGGTTTTTTTTGGCCGGCGTGGTTTCTTAGACGCCTTTGGTGTCATTGAGCGCGCGTTTGACGACGTCGTTGGTGAAGTCGCGAGTGTCGCGTGCGACCCGTTCCCAATTGTAATGGGTTTCGACGGCGTGGCGCGCGGCGAGTCCCATTTGCTTGCGCCGCTCCGGATTCAGCAGCAGCGAGCGGATCGCCTCCGTAATCGCATCGGCGTCAGTCGGAGGAACGACGATTCCAGTCTTGCCATCGCGCACCGCGGATCGTACGCCGCCCGAGTCGCCCGCCACCGAAGGGATGCCCGACGCGCCCGCTTCGAGGAAGGAGATGCCGAAGCCTTCAACGTTGATCTCCTTGTCCACGCGTGACGCGCCAAGGTAAATCGTCGACGTCGCGTAGGCTTCGGGTAGCTCATCGTCGCGCATCGGTCCGACGAAGCCAACTTTGTCGGTGACGCCGAGCTCGCGAGCGAGGCTGCGCAAGCGAAGCTCATCATGGCCGTCCCCTACCATTATGTAGCGCAGATTCGGGAAATCACGCGACAGAGTGGCCAGAGCGCGGATCCCCATGTCCTGACCTTTGTGTGGAACCAGTCGCGCCACCGTCAGGATCAAAGGGGCATCGCCAACCCCCCAGCGCCGACGTAGCGCCCCAGTGTCGCGCGAAGGATTGAAGTGAACCGGATCGGTGCCGAGATCCAAGGCCGCAACGGGGGGCGGTTTCTTCACGCCAACTTCATTCATTACCTCGGACGCCACCTGTGCGACCCACCTGGATGTCGCGACGACGCCCGAGGCGTTTCCAAGTATCGATCGCGCCGACATCCGCTTCACCGCGCTGCGCTCCGCCTTTCTGCGCTCGCGCAGCAGATCACCACCGTTGACGTAGACGAGATACGGAGTGCCGAGCTTGCGATTGGTCCAGCGCACGCCGTACCCGACTGGTCGGATATTTCCGCAGTGGATCACGTCGAAGGGCGGAGCGCGGCGCGACGTCAGCCAGTTTGCCCAGCGCAGCTGGTTGGAGAATCGATTGGCGCGCTCGAACGGAAATGGCTGGCGGTAGATGCGGTAGCTCTCGTGCTGATCGAACGCCGCCGCGTTGGGTGATGCAACGGTGGAGACGCTCATGATCGTCTCGTCATCGTCACCGAAGCGACGGACCAGTTCGACGTGCCGGCGCGCCATCCCGCCCAGGTCGGGCCCGTAGTCCTGGGTGACGAACAGGTGTCGCATCTATCCGCGCTTACGAAAGCGGATTATGAAACTCTTCGCCTGACAGCAGGTTGTGGATACGCTGGTCGAAAGTGTGGTGCTGGCGCACGAATACCTGTCCTTCGCGTCTGATTCGCTCTCGCGCCGCCGGTTTCTCGAGATAATAGCCGATCTTCTCGAGACAGGAGTCGATGTCCTTGTACCAGGCGCAGTGATCGCCCTCGCGCAGCATCTCGGTGAGGCCCGGCGTGCCGTGACCAAGATAGAATCCGCCGCCGAGAATCACCATCCAGGTTCGGTCCGAGGTATAGGTGCTGCCGCCCTTGGCGCGATCGGGATTTATCCCGAGGGAGATTTTGGAGCTCGAGCAAACACCAGCGAAGTCTTTTCCCTGAACGGAGCGGCCACTCCAGTGGAGCGGCTTGCGCCATTTCTCCCAGCCTTTTCCCCAGACTTTCAGTTCGTATTTCCTGGCGACCTTGAGCAGAAAATTCGCCCGCGCCGAATCGTAACCGGTCCCGATGAAGCTGACGTCGGACTCAAAGAGCTTTTGGGGAGGAACGGGCTTGATGTCACGATCAGCTGCTGAGGGAAGAAACTTCGCCGGCAAGCCGAGCGCTCTCCACTCGGCGTCGAATCCCGAGACGAAAAAAGTCCGGGTCAGCTTTCCGACGGCAACGATGTGCGCAATGTCAGGACGATAAGTGCTCTTGTACCACTGTGGATCGTGGTACCACATCGCGTTGGGCTTCCCCTGAAGAATCGTCGCCACGGTTTCGACATCCAGCCCGTGGCATTTACCGAGGAAGATGAAATCGGGCTTGAACCGACGCGCCTGGGAGAGCGCCCAGCGCTGGGTAAGTTTGCGTCCAATCAGGCGCGCGGCGCGCTTGTCGTCGATCAGCCGCGTCTTGTGGCCATCTCTCTTGAGCGCGCGCTCGGTGCACCTCTCCATCCGCCACCGCTGATTGCTTCCGATGATGAGGATTCTCACTGCCGCCGGCCCTGCGCCTCAACGTTCATTGCGGATCGATTTTTCCCAGAGTCGCGCGTACTTGGCCATTACACTCGCGGCCGCCAGGCAGGCAAGCACGAGCCCGCGTGCGCCGTCGCGAAATCCACCCTTCAGGAAATACATCCCCACGAACCGCACCGGGGGCTTGAAAAATACCGCCGCCGCGCCGCCTCGACGTCCCCTGGCGAAATTCTGCTCCGCCCACCACCGGCTGTAGCGGTCGAATTTCTCAAAATATTGGTCGAGGGAAGCGTAGGGATAGTGCAGCAGCGAATTTTTGACTTCACCCAGCGTTCCTTTGGTCACATCGACGTGCTCGTGGACCAGATTGGCGTTGTAACGCAGCTCGCGCTTGAACAATCGCACCGGCCGGTCACTGCCCCACCCACCGTGACGGATCTCTTCGCCGAGGAAGAAATTGCGGCGCGGGACGCGAAACGCGGAACGATCGCTGGGATTAGTTATCACCTGCTTGATTTCCGCGGCAAGCTCAGGTGTACAGCGCTCGTCGGCATCGAGCACGAAGATCCAGGAGCTCCGCGCGCGCTCGATACCATTATTTCTTGCCGCACCGATCGTTGTGAACTTCGGGCTCATCACCGTCGCACCGGCGCTGCGCGCCCGGTCCACCGTGTCGTCCGAGGAATCGTTCTCGACGACGATGACCTCGCGAGCCCACTCCACACTCGCGATGCAGGCTTCGATGTTCGCGGATTCGTCGTGCGCCGCGATCACCGCCGTTACGTCGGGGGAGCCGCGGTTGACTGCGCTCACCGTCTAGCGACGGCCCCGGGTGCGCGCGCTGTTGGCCGCGCGGTCGAAACCTTCGATCATCTCGCTCTCGGGAAACTCTCTCGCCACTCTGGTGCGCGCCGCCTTACCCATCGCTTCAAGTGCGTCTTCGCGAAGCAGCATCCCGGAGACGGTGGCAGCGGTCGTTGCCGAATCATCCGGTGGATACAGCGCGCCACTGATGCCGTTGGCGATGTAGCGGCGGGCGATGCCGTCTTCGCTCGCCACCGTCGCAATGCCGAGCGCCATCAGATCGAGGATTCCATACGCTCCCGTATCTGCATCGGCGACGACCCATCCCAGATGCGCATCCCGCATCAGGTTAATGACGTCGTCGCGCTCGCCGAGGAAGCTGACGAGGTGCAACACCCGCAGCGCGGCCGCCTGCATGCGCAGATCCTCGTCGTCCGATCCCGGTCCGACGATGATCAGTCGCAGATTGGGATGGCGTGGGGCCAGCATCGAGATGGTGCGGATCGCCGTCGCCGCGCGGCCTCGAGAAGTTGGATCATAGACGCAGACGATGTATTTCAGCGGCCCTGTCTGCTTCTGATCGCTAGCTGACTCTCCCTCGGCAGCCGGCGGTTTGTTGCCGTCGGTCGGATAGGTGGAGACATCGATCCCGATTTCCGCTACTGACACATCGATGGCGTTCTTCGGGATGGTCGAGCCCCGCCGGTCCACTTCGCTGGCGAACAGATAGGCAGTTCGCGCCAGTCGTCCCGCCCAACGGCCTGCTGGTCCCAGTTCCAGTTTTCTCCCTGCCTGCGTCCAACGCACCACCGAGCCGTTGCCACTCATCCAGCACGCTGTCGCTGCAATCAGGTGTTCGCGGTCAGTACTGACGAAAATCGCATCGGCATCCCAGCGCCTGAAGATTTTTCGCAGCCGACGCGCGGCGACGAAGAACCAGGCATCGGTCGCAAAGGGAATGATCTCGAACGGCTCGGGGATCGGAGTGTGGCGCGGCTGGCCGGGATCGCGTCGCGGCGACACGGCGAGATGGACGTTGCTGTCGGGGGTGACCAGCAGCGTGACTTTCGCGCCTCGCTCGGAGACGCCGCGTCCTGCTCTCGCAAACACTCGGGCGGTGCCCGACCATTCACGAGCTGTATGTAGAAATAGAACGTGCAAGATCCGTTGCTCCGTTACCGCCGAACTGCAGCTCGTAGAGGCGCGAGTACGCGCCGCGCTTCGCCAACAGCTCGGCGTGCGTTCCCCGCTCCACTATTTCTCCCCGATCGAGAACCACGATCAGATCGGCGTGCGTGACAGTCGACAGCCGATGCGCAATCACAAACACCGTTCTTCCCTGCAGCAAACGATCGACGGCTTCCTGTACCAGACGCTCTGATTCGGTGTCGAGCGCGGACGTCGCTTCATCGAGAATGAGAATCGGGGGGTCACTAAGCAAGGCCCGTGCAATCGCCAATCGTTGCCGCTGTCCGCCCGATAAACGTGTGCCGCGCTCGCCGAGCAAAGTGTCGTAGCCGCGCGGCAGCTCGGTGATGAAGCTATGCGCGTTGGCGGCCTTCGCAGCATCCTCGATTTGTTGCTGCGTATACTTGCCGGGAGCACCGTAGGCGATGTTGTTGCGGACGGTATCGTGAAAGAGAACAGTTTCCTGACTGACGATGCCGGTCAAAGCGCGCAGCACCGGCAGCTTGATCTCGCGGGTGTCGATTCCGTCGACAAGGATTTTGCCCTGGCTCGGTTCGTAAAACCGCGGGATTAGATCAACCAGCGTGCTCTTGCCTGACCCGCTAGGTCCGACGAGCGCGATGACTTCGCCCTTTCGCGCCGTGAGATTGATGTCGATGAGGACAGGCGCATCGCCGTATGAAAAGGTGACGTGCTCGAACCGGATATCCCGCTCGAACGTCGCCTTGTCGCGGGTGCCACTGTCACGCTGAAACTCCGCCGGCGAATCGAGGATCTCGAACAGTCGCTCGGCAGACGCCAGCGACGACTGGGCAGTGGTGCGCATCTGGGACAGCTGCTTCAGCGGCTGGAGGAGTCGCAGCACCAGCGTCAGGAATGCGAGCAGCGTGGCGCCCGTCATCGTCCCGCTTTGCAGCACCTGCCAGGCGCCGATCCAGAGAACCAGGACGGCGATCAAGGTACCGATGATTTCCGTCACCGGCGGGGCGAGCAACGCCAGACGAGTGAGCTTGAGACTGCTCCGCGCGTACTTGTTGCTGCCGTCAGCGAATCTGGATTCCTCGTAGCTCTCGGTGCCCGACGCTTTCACCAGACGGATGCCGCTGATGGTCTCCTGCAACACGCTTGTCATTTCGCCGTGGACGTTGCCGCGCCGAAGATTGCCGCGACGCAGCCTCTTCAACATCGGCTGGAGCGAGAAGCCGAGCAGCGGCAGGATGATCATCGCCACCAGCGACAGCTTCCACGAGATGCTGAACAGAATCGCGATGTAGACGATCACCAGCGACGCGCTCTGCAGCGATTGGGTGACGATCTGGGTCAGAATGAGGCGGGTCTCGAAGGTGTCGTTGATCACCCGCGACAGGATCTGACCCGCCTTCATCTGGGTGAAGTATCCGAGCGGGAGATGCGCGAGGTGGCGGTAGACCGAGTTGCGCAGGTCGCGCGTGACGTACTCCTGCAGCGTCGCGCCGAACTGGCCTGCTACCCAGACGAGTAAGTTCTTAAGTAGCACCGCAGCCAGCACCACCATGATCACGTTGCGCAGCGACCGCATCTCGTCGCCGGGGATGATCTTGCTGCCGACGGTAGCGTTGAGGAGCTTCGCCACCCAACCCGACTTGAGCGAAGTCGACGGCTGGTGGAAGAGGATGTTGAGGAACGGAATCAGCAGCGCGATGGCGAAACCATCGAGCAGCGCCGCCACCAGGTTGGCGACGATGGTGATGGCCATCCGCCAGGCGTGCGGCCGCAGATACGGGAGCAGCCTCTTATAGACTGGGGTGTTCACGGGCCGGGATGGGGGATGGGGGATGGGGGATGGGGGAAAGCCGGTTCGCGATGCTGGTACGCCGAGCCGGCTTCGCTCCCCTCATCCCTCATCCCCCATCCCGCTTCCCCCAATCGCTCTACCGGCGCGGCGTGAGCAGCGCCAGCGGGAGAATCACTTCCTCCGGCGTGACGCCTCCGTGCAGGAACGACCCGCGATAACGGCTCTGATACTCGCGCAGCTTGGTGGGATAGACGAAGAAGCAGTCGTTGGTGGCGAGCAGGGTGTTGCCGCCGGCACCGCGTCGCGGCAGCCGCAGCATGTCCTCGCTGGAAAACAGCAGCGCCTGATCGGGACGCTCGGCGCGCAGATCTTCACCGAACTTGTAGCGCAGATTCGCCGACGCGTCGCGCTTGGCGTAGACCGTTGCCGGAGTGTTGCAATGGATCGAGCCGTGATCCGTCGTCAGCAGCACGGAGATCTTCCGCCGCGACGCTTCTTTCAGAACGCTGAACAGCGCCGAGCGCTGAAACCACTGCCGCGTGATTTGTCGGAGAGCGATTTCGTCGCGCGCGACTTCGTAAAGGATTTGCGATTCGCTCCGCCCGTGGGTCAATAGGTCGACGAAGTTGAAGACGAAGGCGCTGACGCCCTCCGGACCGATGGCCGTCCCCAGATGCCGCTCCAGCTCGTCGGAGTTGGCGGACGTCGAAATCTTCTGGTAGCGAACCGGAGTCTTCCCACACAGCTCCTCGAGGTGAGCTTCCAGCAGCTCGCGCTCGTGGGCGTTGAGCGATTCGTCCTCGCGATCGCTGTTGCCCCACCAGTCGGGGAGTCGCGCCGCAATCTCGCCCGGAAAGAGTCCGCTGAACAAGGCGTTACGCGAGTACGGCGTCGCCGTCGGCAGCACCGCGTAGTAGTGCGTCGTCTCCGTATCGAAATAAGGGGCGAGCAAAGGCTCCAGCGCGCGCCATTGATCGAGGCGCAGACAATCGACGACGATGAACACCGCTGCCTTGTCGCGCTCCAGAATCGGCAGCAGGAACTCGGCGACGATGTCGATGGAAAGAGGTGGCCTATTCCCGTTCAGGTCCTTCAGCCACTCCGGGTAGTTCTCTTTGATGTAGGCCGCGAACTCGCGGTGCATGTCCGGATACAGGCCCTGAAGGGACTCGTACAAGCCCATCTCGCCGGCGGCGGCGAGATCGACGTCCCACCGCATCAGCTCGTCGTAGCGATCGATCCAGCCGCGCCAGTCGAGATTGCGATCCCGCTCCAGCTCGATGGCGCGGAACCTTTCGACAAAACTGCGCGCAATCGCCTGCTGCCGGATCCGCGGACCTTCGAGAATTCTCGTCACCACGGTCAAGACCTGACGCGGATTGATCGGCTTCACCAGGTAGTCGCGGACGTTGGCGCCGATGGCTTCCTTGAGCGTCGAGTCTTCCTCGCTCTTTGTCACCATCACTACCGGTAGAGTGGGTGCGAGCTCGCGGACATCCCGGAACACTTCCAGGCCCCGCTTGCCGGGCATCTGCTCGTCGAGCAACAGGATGTCGAACGGACGACGCCTCAGCAGCTCGATGGCATCGTCCGCGTTGGACGCCCACTCTACGGTATAGCCCTTGGAGCGAAGGAAGATGCGGTGAGGTTCGAGGAGCTCACCTTCATCGTCCACCCAGAGTATCGATTTTGGGGGGTTAAGGACCGGTGCGGCCATAAATCGGAATGTAGCCGCGAGCGAAGCCCATGCCTAGATTCGGAGTGTGCTCGGCCAGCTCCCTCGTTTCGCCCTTGCCACGCCTGTTTTTAGATTCCGCTCGCTTACGGCGGCCGCGGGCCGGGCAGCGCTGGGTGGAGACCGCGAGACCCTGATCGTCTGCCTCCAAATGGGGCGACTTTGCGCCGGGATTCTCCCTCCTTACGAGCTGTCGCGAGAGATCACCCTCGAGCGCACCGAAAATACAAAACAGTGGCTGTCCTCGGTCGCGGTTCCGAGCGGAGTTCGCTCGACAGCATTTGGAATTCTCGGGGGTCTGACGGGGCACGATCGGGCACGTCTCGCGCTCGCTTTTGAGGACCTTGTCAAAGCCGCGTTCGCGCAGTTAGATGAGGCATCGAGGGCCGAGCTCAATGGGTTGATTCACGAGCTTGCCTCGTCGCCGACCGTTGGACAGACGCGGCCGGCGACCCATTCCCATCAAATCTGATTATGGCCGGTCATAGTAAGTGGAAGCAGATCAAGCACTACAAAGCCGCGACCGACGCCAAGCGCGGCGCGCAGTTCACCAAGCTGATTCGTGAGATCACCATGGCGGCCAAAATCGCCGGCGGTGATCCAGCGCATAATCCGCGGTTGAGGACGGCGATCGACGCCGCCAAAGCGAAGTCGATGCCGAAGGAGAACATCGAGCGCGCCATCAAGAAAGGAACGGGCGATCTCGAGGGCGTCCACTATACCGAAGTCACCTACGAGGGCTACGGTCCCGGCGGCGTAGCGATTTTGATCTCGGCGCTGAGCGACAATCCTACTCGAACTGTGGCGGAGATTCGTCACAAGCTGACCCGACTCGGCGGCAATCTCGGTCCGCCAAACTCAGTGTCGTATCTCTTCGATCGCAAAGGACAGATCTACATCGACGGCGCCAAATACGAGGAAGACAAAGTGCTCGAAGTTGCGCTCGATGGCGGCGCCGAAGATTTCAAGGCGGAGGAAGGTCAGTACGTCGTGACTACCGACCCGCACGGATTGCACCTCGTCGAAGACGCGATCAAGAAAGCAGGAATCGATGTCGTCGAGTCCGAGGTCACCTTCATCCCCAAATCGACGGTGCACGTCGAGGGCAAGAACGCCGAGTCGCTGGTGAAGCTCCTCGACGAGCTGGAAGACCTGGACGACGTCCAGAAAGTCTCGGCGAATTTCGACATGGACGTCGAGCAGATGTCCGGTGCGTGATGCGCAACCCGTCACGGTCCTCGGCATTGACCCCGGCACCGCGATCACCGGCTACGGTATAGTTCGCAAGGAAGGCCGCAATCCGCTGACGCTCGTCGAGTGCGGAGTCATTCGCACCAAGCCCCGTGACGCGTTGCCGCAGCGTCTCGCCGAGATTCATGAGGGCGTTATCGAGCTCATTCGGCGTCACAAGCCGACTGTGCTATCCATCGAAGACGTCTTCTACGCCCGCAACGTGCGCACTACCGTAGTACTCGGTCACGCGCGTGGCGTAATTCTGCTCGCCGCGGCCCAGGCCGGAATGGAAATCCACGAATATCCGCCGTCGGAAATCAAGAAAGCAGTCGCCGGAACCGGCGCCGCGACGAAGCTGCAGATTCAGTTCATGGTGACGCGTTTGCTGCGACTGAAGTCCGCGCCCCAGCCGAGTGATGCGGCGGATGGAGTAGCGGCGGCGCTGGCATACGCGTTGATGCCGGACCTTCCCAAAATCGAGCCGATGCGCCTGAGGACCATTCGATGATCTCGCGCGTCGAGGGAAGACTCGTCGCCAAGGATCTCGATTCACTCGAGGTGATCACGGGCGGTGGTGTTGCTTATGAACTTACCATTCCACTGAATGTGTTCGAGGCAATGCCGCGCGTCGGCGAAACGGTGTCGCTGCACACGTCGCTGGTGGTGAAGGAAGATTCCTGGCAGCTGTTCGGATTCGTGAGCGTCTTCGAGAAGCGATTGTTCGAGAAGCTGCTCACCGCCAATGGCATCGGGCCTTCGCTCGCGATCGGGATGTTATCGGCGCTGTCCGCCACGCGCCTCATCCGCGCCATTCGCGAGAAGGACATCCCGACACTTCAGAGTGTTCCGCGTGTAGGAAGGAAGAAAGCGGAGCGCCTCATTCTCGATCTCAGCGACAAGCTCGACGGGCTTGGCGAGACGACGGGAACGGCTGCGGCACCAGCCAGCGCGGCGGCCGACGATGCGTTGCGGGCGCTGGTGTCCCTCGGCTACTCGAATGCCGAGGCTGAGAAAGGAGTGCGGGCCGCTCTCGATGCTGGCGGAGGCGGAAAATCGGCAGCAGAATTGATTCGTACAGCATTAGCCAAACTGGGAGGAAGATGATGCTCAAACCCTTCTACCCCCTCGCAGTCGCACTGGTGCTCGCTTGCGCCTCCGGCGGTACTCCGGATCCAACCATTACCGCCAATACGCGAAAGACGAGCGTCCTCAGCTCCGAGGAGATCGAAAACGCCCACGCCGACATCAACACTGCCTATGATGCGATCGCGCGGCTGCGTCCGAACTGGTTGCTGCCGCACGGGGTCACATCGACACAGAACAATGGCGCAGGAACCGAGTACGCGATGGTCTATGTCGATGGCCAGAGTTACGGCGACATCAACACCCTGCGCGGAATCCCCGCCTATCACGTTGGCTCCATCCGCTACTGGGATGTGACCCAGGCGGGTGGGCGGTTCGGCATCCGGGCCGGATCGAGCGGGGTGATCGAAATCTCCATGAAGACGGCTCTCCGGCAATGAAAACAAGGTGCGTCAGCGCTTTGATGCTGGTGATGGTGATGGCGTGCGCCAGCGCGGGCACGAGCACGTCAGGCGTCCGTCGCGATCCAAACCTGCTCACCCAACAGGAAATCGCGGACGCGAACGTCTCGACCGCTTACGAGGCAATCCAGAAGCTCAGACCGATGTTCCTGAAGACCCGCGGTCGGACGACGATCAACGGCCAAGCCAACGACTATGCGATCGTCTTCGTCGACGGTCAGCGCTTCGGCGATCTGACCAGTCTCAATGGCATCGTTGCGAGCTCGGTGCTGGAGGCCCGCTTTCTGCCGGGAACGGACGCCGTGAGTCGATACGGCATGCAGTACGGCGGTGGGGTAATTGAGATCAAGACTCGCTAACACCGGAGTCCTGCGCTCGGCGCCGCGGCTGGCGCTCCTGGCAATGGTGTGCGCGTGCACGCACCCATCGCGGCGCGCGATCGCGCGCATCACCCTCGAGAGCGAGGTGAGGACCGCGCAGCGCGAGCGATTCGACGCGATGACGCATCATGACGTCGCCGCGCTCGATACGCTGCTGGACGATGGCCTGACCTATCACAGCGGGGGCGTGCTGCAAACCCGCCAGCAGTTCATCAACACCGTCAAGAAGCAGCAACTGATTTACGAATCGATCACGCCGAGCGCGGTAAGGGTGCGTGTCTATGACGGACTGGCGCTGGCGACGGGTCGATCGCAGATGCGCGTCCGGAACTCAGCGGGACTCAACAGCTTCACCGTTCGATTTACGGAGGTGTACGTACGCCGCGATGGGCGATGGCTGCTCACGGCGTGGCAAGCGAAGCGAATCGCGTCCTGAGGCTCCGATCAAAAGTGGAGGTACGATGAAAAGCATCTATGTATTGGCTCTGGCGGCGGCCGTGGGTTGCGCATCCCAGAGCGGACCGAACGCGCCAGGGGGGACGGTGGTGGCGCGCACCGACCGGAACATCATCTCGGAGGCAGAGATCCAATCCGTCCCGTCGTCGAATCTCTATGAACTGATCTCGAAGGTGCGACCGGAGTTCCTGCGCTCGCACGGGCCGCAGTCGCTATCCTCGGGGTCGACGTCGAGCGAGTTCGCGACCGTGTACATGGACGGTCGGGCGTACGGCGACATCAGCTCGCTGCGATCGATCGTCTCGACGCAGGTTTCCCAGGTGCGCTATTTCGACGCGTCGACTGCTGCCTCGAGATTCGGGGTTATAAACGGCAACGGGGTGATCGAGGTCATCATCAAGCAGTAGCGGGCGTGTAAGC
>JBKPDS010000088.1:0-10474 GCA_046727995.1 Gemmatimonadota bacterium | reverse complement strand
GCGCTGTCCCATGCGTTGTGAATTCCAATGAACAACAGCAGCAACGCAGAAGCCCCGATTCCGAACAGGCCGAGTGTCGAGGAGTACAGCAGTGAACCAGCCGAGCCAACCATCAAAACGTACGCGACAAGCGGCAGTACGCTGTGCCAGATCCAGTCTTCTAATACGGGAGTATAGAGCGTCGTCCGGCGCGAGCGGCGGATGATGATGATTGTGTAAACGATTCCCAGCGTACCAGACATCCACACCACAGTCGCAACACTGCTCCAGCTTGGCCACGGTACACTGAGAACGGCTGATATGAAGAGCACGATGCAGAAGTGAACAATCGTCGGCGTAGCGAAGGTGTTGATCTCGTGCTCGCCCGCTTGGGTTGGAGAATCCGGGATGAGCGCCATCACGACGAACTGGAGACCCGTCAACGCGCCGGCGGAGGATCCGACGATGACGTAGAAGTTTTCCCACAGCGTAAGCGTCTCGTGTGCTGGCATCGCGGAGTCAATCTACCCTTGCCCGTGCGTTTTCGAACAGTGCGTTCGACTGGAAGCGAATAACGCGAGGAAAGGATCACGGCAGAATAAGATGCAGGTCCCCGAACTCGTGCCACAAATACTTTTGATTCAGTAATTCGTGATAGGCGCGCGACAGATGATCGCGCCCCGCCAGTGCCTCGAGCATCGCCAGGTGCGACGCCGTCGGTCCGTGCAGCCCCGTGAGCAGTCCGTCGACTGAGCGAATGCCACGCTCCGGTGTGATCACCAGGTCTGTCCACCCGCCGCTGGCCCGCACATAGCCATCATCGCCGACAGCTGTCTCGAGCGCGCGGACGACAGTCGTTCCCACCGCGATCACCCTTCCGCCAAGCCGCCGCGCCGAATTCACCGCCAGCGCGGTCGGATACGAGATGTGGTAGCGCTCAGGATACGGCGATTCGTGGGCCTCGAGACTCGACACGCCGGTGTGCAGCACCAGCGGCGCGATACGAACTCCCTTGCGTCCGAGCTGCTGCAGCATCTCGCTGGTGAACGCACGACCAGCCGACGGCATCTCGGCGCTGCCAGGCTCGTCGGCGAACACCGTCTGGTAATACTCGAGCGGCCACGACTGTGGGACATAACTGTAGCGAATTGGCGCCCCGTAACGCTCGGCGTAGTCAAGAGCTTTTTCTGGGAGCCAGAGCTCGGCGATCCAAAGTCGCACCCGATCAGTGCTCACGGCGACCCGATTCGGAGCATATGGCGAGACCAGCCGCGCGGTTGCTCCGCCGGGTAGATGAAGAATCTCGTCGGCTTGAGCGTCGAGGAGAGGAGTGGTGCCGTTGTCGGTGCGACGACGCAGCTCGACGACCCATGGCTCGCCCCTCCCGAACAGCCGCGTCGAGAGATGGAGTATGACTTCGCTGACACTGCCGTCGTGCGCTTCGCGTGTCGCGTCGAAGGCAGCATTGATCGTTTTGCTGGTGTTTATCACCAGGACGTCGCCGCGCTTCAGAAAATCCGGGAAGTGCGAGAAGCGGGTGTGGGCGAAGGCGTCGGCACTGACGCGCGATACCATCAGCCGAACGCCGTCGCGGGTCAGTCCGCGTGCTTCCGGCGGCCGGTGGGCAACGAGCTCGTCGGGAAGCTCAAAATCGATCGGACGCGAAGCGACTGACGGTACCGATTCTCTAAGTGCGACGGCCGTCACGCTGCCTCTCCCTTCCCTTCCATTGCCACGGGTCCGAGTGTCGCTGCCACGTAGCGTCCGCTGGGGAGATCTCCCTCCAACAGATTGATGAACGCCGGCACGCGGACTTCCGGCAGCGGACGATCGCTGATGTCTTCGCCTGGAAATGCCGCCTGGTGCATGTCGGTGCGCATGTCACCGGGATCAACCCAGTAAACTCTGAGCGAAGGATTCTCTGCCGCCAGCACCGCCGACAGCTGCTCGAGCGCTGCTTTGCTCGACCCGTAGCCTCCCCAACCGGCGTACGCGTTCACGGCGGCGTCGCTGGTGACGTTGATGATCCGCGCGCCGGGCTTGAGCTCGTCACGCACCGCCTGCAGCACGCCGAGCGGGGCGACGACGTTGGCTTCGAAGACCTTGCGGAGTATCTCGAGCGGATAGTCGAACAGCTCGGGCTGCGGACTCGGGCCGAGTGCTCCCGCATTATTGATGACGGCATCGAGTCCGGCGTGACCACGGGCGAGGATGGCGAGCGCCTGGCGGTGGGCCGGCGTCGTCACGTCACCGCCGACGGCGGCGACGTGGGTGATGGTGGAGAGCTCGTCGCGGACCGTCCGCAATCTCTGCTCGTCGCGCGCGGTGAGAATGAGGTTCCAGCCGCGCCGCGCCAGCCCGCGCGCGAGGGCGAGTCCGAGTCCGCGTGACGCGCCGGTGATGAGCGCCGTTCGCTGCTGCTGTATGGTCTGCATTGCCGCTCCTGTCCCAGTCTGAATTCCGGCAATCTACAAGTTCAAGTAAACTTGAAGTCAAGCCCCGATTTCGGTAGATTGGCGGCATGTCGGATTTGCTGGTGATCAGCGAGGTCGCGAAACGGAGCGGAGTGGCCGCGTCGGCGCTACGCTTCTACGAAGAGCGGGGACTGATCAAGTCGGAGCGCGAGGGCTCGGCGCAGCGGCGATATCCGAGGTCCGTGCTGCGACGAATCGCCTTCATCGTTTTCGCCCAGCGGATCGGTCTCTCGCTCGATGAGATCGCAAGCGAGCTTGCCAAGCTGCCGCCGGACCGTGCGCCGACCGGCAAAGACTGGTCACGTCTCTCCAACACCTGGACAACCAGGATCGACGAGCGAATCGCCGAGCTCGAGCGCCTCCGCGCCGGCCTGACCCAGTGCATCGGCTGTGGATGTTTGTCGCTCGACCGCTGCGCGCTATCCAATCCGGGCGATCGCGCCGCGCGGTTAGGCCCGGGGCCACGTTATTGGATCGGGGATAGACCTCCTCGCAGGTGAACGGCAACCGAACGGGTGCGAGGCTGGAACTGCAACAGAACGGGGTGCGAGATGTGAGAAGCGCAGGCGCCAGGCGAGAGTTCACGACGCCGTGACGTTTCAACTGGCGTGAAGGCACAACCACCTGCTCGTGCTCAGAATGGCGCCGGTGCCGTCACGACGTAGTGAACTCATAACTGGGAACTACGCTACTCACACCTCGCACCCCGTTCAGCTGCAGTTATTGAGGGATGTCGATTTAGGAGGTCCTCGGACGACGATCTAATGTGAGACCGTCGAATCCTGAATCAGAGCGCGGTGGGATACTGCGCGCGCGCCTGCTGCTGCCGGCTGTTCTCGACCATCAGGTCGACCAGTTGGACGAGGTGCTCTCCGATCTGCCGCATCCCGATGCACTGGACGCACGAGTGCGCTCCCTCGAGCAGCATCGAGAAAAGGTTGGCGGCGAGGACCGGGTCCTGGAAACCCGCGGCCTTGCACAATCGTACGACTCGTTTGTGCTCGCGGACTCTGTATTCCTGGATGACCCGTCGCGCCGGATGGTCGGGATCGGGGAGCTCGGCGAAGGCGGTGCCGAGCGCGGAGCCGCGCTCCTCCATCGCCTTCAGCTTGGCGGCAGTGCGCCGGCTCCAGTCCTGGAGCAGGCCCTGCGGATCGCCCTCGTGCTTGGCGTTGAGGTCCTTCCATTGATCTTCTTTGTGGGCGATCATGCCGCGCACCCACTCGGCGATGAGCTCGTCCTTCGAGTCGAAGTAGCGGTAGAGCGTCATCTTGTTGGTCTTCGCCGCCTCGGCGATCGCTTCGACGCCGACGCCGCGAATGCCCTGCTTGTGGAACAAGTCCCCAGCCGCCACCAGAATCCGCTCACGAACGGGCACAGTCGCTCTACGTTTTGTCTTCGTTTTCGCCCCGTTGTGGTGAATATCTGTTTGCATGACTTGTTCTACCCCTCCTTGACTAAAATGTTACCGATCGGTAACATAGGGGTGGTTACGAGATGTTACCGATCGGTAACATACTATACGTTCTTACGAAGTGCTACCACCAGTTGCTATAGCAGTCCCCCGCCACGGAGTCGTGCAACATGAGTTCCACATTATCTCGCGCCCAATCGGCGTCCCTCAGAATTCACGCCGGCGGCTGGGCCGCCGCTGCTGTCTTCACACTCTGCGCCGCATGCCGTAAAGACGCGCCCCAGATGCAGGCTCCGCAGGTAACCGTAGCGCCAGCAATCGAGCGAACGGTGACGGACTGGGACGAGTTCACCGGCCACTTCGAGGCGGTGAACTCAGTCGAAGTGCGTCCACGCGTCGGCGGCTTCATCCAGCGCGTTGCGTTTACTGAAGGCGCTAGCGTTCATCAGGGTGACCCGCTCTTCGTCATCGATCCACGACCCTATCAGGCGGAAGTGGCGCGCCTCGAGGCAGTGCTTGCCCAGGCGAAGACTCGCCGGCAGCTCGCCGACCAGGAAGTGGATCGCGCGCAGAAGCTGGTGAGCAGTCAGGCGATCTCGCGCGAAGAGCTGGATGCGCGAACCAGTGGTCGGGCCGAAGGCGACGCCGCAATCCGCGCCGCTGAAGCTGCGCTGCAAGTCGCTCGACTGAACCTCGAATGGACAGTCGTGCGCGCGCCAATCTCCGGCCGCGTCGGTCGCGCCGAGATCACCACCGGGAATGTCGTGCAGGCTGGACCACCTTCGCCGACGCTGCTGACGACGATCGTTTCGCTGGATCCGATCTACGTCTATTTCGACACTGACGAGCAGGCATATCTGAGGTACATGGGCGGGACCGGAGCAGGACCGAGTGGCCGTCAGGTGCTCGTTGGTCTGGCCAATGAGACTGGATTCCCGCACGAGGGAAGACTCAACTTCGTCGACAATCGCGTCGACGGTGCTTCGGGAACGATCCGCGCCCGGGCGCTCCTCTCAAACCCGAACCGGCTATTCACGCCCGGACTCTTCGCACGCGTGCGACTCCTCGGCAGTGACCGCCACCTGGCAACGATGGTTCAGGACCAGGCGATCGGGACCGATCAGGATCGGAAGTTCGTGCTTGTCCTCAAGACCGACAACACGGTGGAGTATCGGCCGGTCACTCTCGGACGCGTCATCGATGGACTGCGCACGGTGGACTCGGGGCTGAAGCCGGGTGAGCGCGTCGTAATCAACGGCATGCTGCGCGTGCGGCCGGGAATGAAGGTCGCCGCCACCAATGCTGCGATGGTCGCAGAGAGTCCAACGCCCGCACCTGCCGCTCGATAACCAGACCCTTTCCGGAATAGTTAAGTGCGCTTCTCACGCTTTTTTATCGACCGGCCGATTTTCGCGATCGTGATCTCGCTGGTCATTCTCGCCGGTGGCCTGCTGGCAGTGCGCAACCTGGCGGTGAGTGAGTACCCAGAAGTAACTCCGCCAACGATCACGGTTACCGCGGTCTACCCCGGCGCGAATCCGACGGTGCTGGCGCAGACCGTCGCCACCCCGCTCGAAGACGCCATCAACGGCGTCGAGCGGATGCTGTACATGTCGTCATCATCAACCGCCGACGGCACCGTTAACCTCACCGTCACCTTTCAGATCGGCACCGACGCGGATCTGGCGCAGGTGCAGGTGCAGAACCGTGTCTCACAAGCGTTGGCCCGGCTGCCGGACGAAGTTCGCCAGATCGGAGTGATAACCCAGAAGCGGTCGCCGGACATCACGATGGTCGTGCACCTGTTCTCGCCCGACGGTCGCTACAACCCGACGTATCTGCGTAATTACGCCCTCCTCAACGTTCGGAACGAGCTGGCCCGTATCCCGGGCGCCGGTCAGGTGTTCGTTTTCGGCGCCGGCGACTACGCCATGCGCGTGTGGCTCGATCCGAACAAGGTCGCCTCGCACGATCTCTCCGCCGGTGATGTCATCCAGGCCATTCGAGAGCAGAACGTGCAGGTTGCCGCCGGAACCGTCGGTGCGCCACCGATGAACGATCCCGTTGCCTATCAGCTGACGGTCAATGCCCGCGGCCGCCTCGCCGACGAAAATGAATTCGGCAACATCATCGTCAAGACGGGAGCCGATGGTCAGGTAACAAGGCTGCGCGATGTCGCACGCATCGAGCTCGGTCCGGGCACCTACGGTTTGCGGGCGCTGCTCGATAACAAATCCGCCATAGCCATTGTCGTTTTCCAGGCACCCGGCTCGAACGCACTGGCGCTTTCGAGCGGAATTCGCGCGAAGATGGCCGAGCTAAAGACGCGCTTCCCCCAGGGAATCGAGTGGTCTTCCGTATACGATCCGACGCTCTTCGTCCGCGACTCCATCCGCGAAGTCATCTACACACTGCTGCTGGCGACGCTGATGGTCGTGATTGTCGTCGTGCTGTTCCTGCAAACGTGGCGTGCCTCGATCATTCCGCTGGCGGCGGTGCCGATATCGATCGTCGGAACCTTCGCGGTGATGCTCGCCACCGGATTCTCGATCAACACGTTGTCGCTGTTCGGACTCGTGCTGGCCATCGGAATTGTGGTAGACGACGCCATCGTCGTCGTCGAAAACGTCGAGCGACACATCGAAGAAGGATTGTCACCGCTCGACGCCAGTCACAAGGCGATGGAAGAAGTGAGCGGACCGATCATCGCCATCGCACTGGTGTTGTGCGCGGTGTTCGTCCCGGTCGCCTTCATCAGCGGCCTGACCGGACAATTCTACCGGCAGTTCGCGCTGACGATCGCGTTCTCGACACTCATCTCTGCGTTCAATTCGCTGACGCTGTCCCCCGCGCTGGCTGCCGTTCTGCTTAGGCCGCGCGGCGCGGCGGAAGATGCGCCAACCCGCATCATGAACCGGCTGTTCGGTTGGGCCTTTGTTCCTTTCAACAAACTCTTCAAGCGCGGCTCGGCGCGGTACGGAACGGCCGTGCAAACCATCAGGCATCGCAAAGTGGCAGCGCTGGCGGTGTACGGCGTGCTGGTTCTGATTGGCATACTCGGATTTTCCAGAGTGCCGAAAGGGTTCGTTCCCAGCCAGGACAAGCGATATCTCGTAGCGATTGCGCAGCTGCCGGACGCAGCCTCGCTCGATCGTACCGAGGCCGTCATCCGTCGCATGGCAGATATCGGCCTCAAGCAGCCGGGCGTCGAACACGCCGTCGAGTTTCCGGGGTTGTCGATCACGTCGTTCGGCCCGAAGCCGAATGCTGGAATCATCTTCTTCGGCCTCAAGCCATTCGAGGAGCGAAAGAGCAAGGATCTGAAGAGCGGCGCCATCCTGTTGGCGCTCAACCAGAAATTCTCGGCCATTCAGGAGGGATTCACCGCCGTCTTTCCGCCACCAGCAGTCAACGGTCTGGGGGCCATTGGTGGATACAAGCTGATGGTCGAAGACAAAGCCGGATTGGGCGATTCGACGCTCTACGCAACGACGCAGCAACTGGTTGGTCAGACCTACCAGACTCCGAAACTTGCCGGGAATTTCTCGAGCTTCCAGATCAACGTGCCGCAGCTCTTCGCCGATGTCGATCGTGACAAGGCGAAGCAGCTTGGCATCCGGCTCAACGATCTTTTCTCCACGCTGCAGATCTATCTCGGATCACAGTACGTCAATGACTTCAACAAGTTCGGACGTACCTACCAGGTGATCGCGCAGGCGGACGCACCGTATCGCGCCAACGCGGAGAACATCACCGCTCTCAAGGTGCGTAACGCGCGCGGCGAGATGGTGCCGCTCGGTTCGGTGCTCAACGTCAAGCAGTCGTACGGGCCAGACCAGGTCTATCACTACAACGGCTATCCGGCGGCGGACATCAGCGGTAGCGCGGCGCCGGGCGTGAGCGCCGGCTCTGCGGTCCAAACCATGGAAAAACTGGCTGACGCGACGTTGCCGAATGGAGTCGGCTTCGAGTGGACCGAGCTGACCTACCAGCAAAAGCTGGCCGGCAACACCGCCATCTTCGTCTTCCCGCTCTGTATCCTGCTCGTTTTCCTGGTGCTCGCGGCGCTGTACGAGAGCTGGTCGCTGCCGCTCGTCATCGTGCTGATCGTGCCGATGTGTCTGGTATCGGCGATCGCGGGCGTGTGGCTCACGCGCGGCGACAACAACGTCTTCACTCAAATAGGTTTGCTGGTGCTCGTCGGACTCGCGTGTAAAAACGCGATCCTGATCGTCGAATTCGCCCGAGACCTCGAGCGGCAAGGGCGAGACCGATTCGCGGCCGCGCTCGAAGCGGCGCGGATCCGTCTGCGTCCGATTCTGATGACGTCATTCGCGTTCATCGCCGGTGTCGTGCCGCTCATCATCGCCAGCGGCGCCGGCGCCGAGATGCGGCGGGTGATGGGAATCGCGGTGTTCTCGGGAATGCTCGGCGTCACCTTCCTCGGCCTCGTATTCACGCCGCTCTTCTACGTCCTCGTCCGCGGTCTGGTCGAGAGGCGAGTTGCGGGACGTCTCGACAAGCCGGTGGCGATCCCTGGCGACATACAACCACTTCACACCTGGCGGACTCCGCTCGCGGTGGAGAAAGAGGGCAGCAGTCATGCGTAAAATTTTCATCGGCCTGAGCGGACTGCTCGCGGCCTGCGGTACCCCTGCGTATCGAGCGAGCGAAGTGCCGGTTCCGGCAACCTACGATGTCGCCGTGCCGACGCCCACGCCGACCTCTACGTCGTCAGTGTCGACCGCGGACATCGCTCCCAGCACCGTTCACGTCAGTGCGACTTTGGCGACGACTCCGTTCTGGAGTGAGCTCGGCGACACGACGCTGACGATGCTGGTGCGCGAGGCACAGCGAGCCAACATGGATGTTCGCGTCGCGGAGTCCCGCCTCACCAGCGCTCGCGCGTCGAAGCGTCTGGCGGCGCTCGACCTGGTGCCGACGATCACCGGCACGGGCAGCACATCCCGCTCCCAGTTCTCGATCGCGCAGACGCCCGGCGCTCCGAGTCAGCTTCCCGCCCAGCAGCTGTGGGACGTTGGCTTCGATGCGTCGTGGGAGCTGGACTTCTTCGGCCGCGTCGGTCGCAATGTGAGAGCAGCTGGCGCGCTGGCTGAATCGTCGGAGCACGGTCTCGAGGACGTGCAGGTGAGCGTCGCGGCCGAGGTCGCCCGCACCTATTTCGATTTGCGCGGGGCGCAGCGCCAGCTGGCGGTGTCGCAGCGCAACGCAGCAACCCAGCAGAGAATCGTCAAGCTCACGGAGGACAGACTCGCCGCCGGGCGTGGCACTGCGTTCGACACCGAGCGCGCGAAGTCAGTGCTCTATCTCACGCTCGCCGCGACGCCCGGACTGGAGTCGCAGATCGCGCTCGATCGCAATCGACTGGCGGTGCTGCTCGGTCGGACTCCCGATGCGCTACCGGGAGCATTGCTCGACTCCGGCCCGCTGCCGCGTTTGCCGGACACGCTCTACGTCGGCTCGCCTGACCAGCTCGTTCGTCGCCGGCCGGATGTGCTGAGTGCCGAGCGGCAGCTGGCGGCACGGGCGTTGTTCGTGGGATCGGCCCGCGCCGAGTATCTGCCGAAGATCACGCTGAGCGCGAGCGCCGGATATCTGGGCACTTCCGTCGACTCCCTGTTCAAGCGCGGGAATTCGCGGCTGCTGGTTGGACCGGTGATGACTTTTCCGCTCTTCGATCTGGGCCGGGTCCGCCAACGGGTGCAAGTCGCCGAGGCCGGTCAGGAAGAAGCTCAGGCCAGCTATAACTCGACGGTGTTGCGCGCGCTCGAGGAGAGCCAGGCATCACTGGTGACCTATGATCGGGCGCATGCGCGTCTCGCGATTCTGGAAAACGCCGTGAAGTCGAGCGCGCGGGCGGCTGATCTCGCGCAGCAGCGTTTCGAAGCGGGGCTCACGGATTTCCTGCAGGTACTGGACGCCGAGCGCACTCTGCTCGACGCAGAAAATCAGCTCGCCCTCGGACAGACTGCTGCGGCGACGGCGCTGGTCGCCGTCTACAAGGCCGTAGGTGGGACCTGGCCGATCAAGTAGCGCTCTACCGTTCCCACAATTCCAAACCGTAGAGGCAGAAGCGATGAATGCGTACAGCATCCTGAAGTATCTGCACGTCTTATCGGTGGTCTTCTGGATTGGCGGTCTCACGGCGCTGGCTTTTGCCACCTGGCGCGTCGCCAAAGAGCGTAACCGAGCAGTCTTGACGGCCGTTCTTCGCCAATCTGTCAGCTATGGACAGATCGTGGTGGGAGCGGCGGCGGGAATAGTTCTCCTCAGCGGCTTGGCAATGGTCGGAATCGGCCATGTCGGCTTCGGCACGTTCTGGGTGTGGTTTGGTTACGGCGGCGTGCTGGTTCACGCGATCATTGGCGGCTTCGTGATTCGGAAGCGTGCAGCGGAGTTGATGCAGCTGGCGTCGGCTTCCGGAGACGACGCCGCGCTCCTCATCGCCGCGCGACGTCTTTGGATCACCCAACTCGTTTATCTGCTTCTCCTCGCAATCGTGATAGCGGGGATGGTGCTGAAGCCGACGCTGTAGGGACCGCGCGCGGGAGTGCTGCGGTGATCAGAACGTGTGCTGTCTCTTATA
>JBKPDS010000087.1:0-5149 GCA_046727995.1 Gemmatimonadota bacterium | reverse complement strand
CTGGACGCGTCGCCGCGCTGATGCAAACCCTGTGGCGCTGACATAGACGAGGTAATCGCCGGTGCCCTGCTCGAACCGGACGCGGAAATTTCCGGCGCTGTCCGTCGTTGTCTGCTGAACGAGTCGATCGGGACCGCGCGTTACCATGATCGTCGCCACGACAGCGCGCGCCGAGTCGTCGGTAACCCGGCCGCGGATTACTTCGGGCTCAGTCGCTTGCGCGAGTAGTGACGGCGCAGAAAGCGAGAAGGCGAAAATGGACGGGAGGAGCGGGTAAGCTCTCACTGTGGTTTTGACACGATCACGCCAGGAATAGTTGAGTGGCGGGAACCCTAAAGCAAACGCGCTCCTCTCGAAGCGCGTTTTGTATTCCAGACGGCTTGACCTTCAACAGCCTTTTACGCGAACCCCGGATACATCAGTGTTGGGCCGCGCGCCGGAAAGTGCACCGTCTGTGGGTCGTAGCGCACCGGATTGCGCAACCACTCCTCGGCGTCTCCCCTGCTCTGAAATGCGCGGATCACGACCTTCCCCTGATCCGACATCGCTTCGAGCATTCGTCCCTTGCCATAGTCCGCCGGATTGTGGGTGACGAACGCCCAGGCGTGGGGTCCGATCTCTTCGGCCATCACCTGGAGGTAGTACACTGCCTCTCGGATGTAGTCGATGGTTGCAGTGTTGGGATCACCGGGTTTGCGATCCCAAAGAAAGTTCATCCCGGGATGGAATTCCGGGTCAGCTATCGCCTCTTCGACGACTTCTCTTACGCGCGCGATCGTTGGAAACTCGTTCCAATACAAAGTCACGAGCTTGCGCGCGACGTCGATTCGGTAAACTGGGTGCATACCAGTCCCGCGAAGGTTTCGACTGGTATATAGGCAAGATTGTCGCCACTTTTTTTCGCCTCGCCCCCCAAAATCCGGGGGTTAGTGCTGAGACGCGGCCAACGGCACGCGTCAGTCGCTGACCGTATTAGTCTGGCAGGTGCGCGGTGGCTCGTACCCATCGAGGAATTTGCCGACGAAGTTTCCCTCCTCGGTGCCATCTGGCTTGGCGATCAGCCAGTCGCGAAGATCGGATTCGGGGAAAGAGTAGTGGTCCCCCAGATGGTAGCCGTGCACGACTTCAACACGATTCCAGATCTTGCCGCTGATCCTGCCGTCCTGAATGTGCTCGACGGCAATGAAGACCTGCTCGCGGCGATCCTGATCGTCCACCAGCAGCGTCGTCACGAAAAAGCTGTGGCGGGGCGGAAGGCCGGCAAGATAGCGCTGTCGCGCCTGCGGCCAGGTTGCCCTTGCCTGGGCGATGTACGGCTGCATCGCGCGATCCATCGCCATCCACAGACACTTCTGCGTCACCTGCACCGGTGAATCGCTGGGGGCGTTTGGCGACAGCTGCCCCAGCAGCAGGGCGGGTGTAAAAGCGATCAGGCCCGCGGCCAGGCCGGCGCGGCGCATGGAAATAAAAGATGTCCATGACATACCTCAAAGACGAATCCGAAACGAGGCCAGCAACCTCGATGACAACTGCGTCACAAAGTCTTCATGAAGCCGTCATCAATTGTCATGTTGTGCCGAGCGCGCTATGATAAAAGCGCGCGGTCTCTAGTCGTTGCGGGGCTTCCAGCAGCCGCTGCGAGTCGACAGCTGGCACACCGACTAGAGACCGCGTTCAGTTTTCCGCCTCCCGCCTCCCGCCTTCCGCTTTTTGCCCCTCTACTGCCCGCCGACTGGTGGACGTTGCGGACTCCCCAGACCCACGTCACCGTGACCCTGGGATCCGATGCTTCGTTGTCGGAGGACTCGCGGCCGACTTCGCGCACGGCGATCGTCAGAGCGGAGTCACTGATGGAGCTGACTTCGCCTTCAACCGTCGTCACTGATGTGCCCAATGGTCCGAGCACCTGGCTGCGGCCTTCCTCATTCAGCGAGAGCCGCACTGTACCCTGCGATGGTGTAACCGAGGTGGTAACTGGCGCGTACGTTGAGCACGCGCCAGCTACCAGAATCACCCCGACCATCAGCCGGCCAGACACGGCTGGCCTGTTCCGTCGGACGTTGCATTCGGTGGATCGTCGGGATTCCTCGATCCATTGAAGCCCTGCCCGGCAGGCGGACTGTTGGTGTTGGTGAAACGTTCGTTGGGATCGTAGTACATCCGCGCCGGCATTTTTTCGCCTGCCTGCGTCGGCGGGAAATTCGGCGTGCACGTTCTCTTGTAATCGTTCCACGCCTCGTGACCGACCTGGAAATCGGAGATGTACTTCTCGGTCAGGATCTCGTTCAGAAGCGTCTGACCGGCAACTGCTTCGGCAGGCAGGCCATGGTTCGCCCGCTCCTGGTTCAGCTTCGCGAGTGCCGTCACCTGATCACCGGTGCGGTACGCTGCCTCGGCCCAAATCAGAGTGTTCTCGTCGTACGTAACGAACGGCTGCTGGAAACTCGGCTCCAGCCTCGCGTCGCTTAGCCGTGTCGCGGCAGCGTTGAAGTACTCGTCACGACGGGGATCGTTTCGGTTTTCCAGCAGCGTTACGAACTGCTGGTCGGCAATCAGATATCCGCCGCGTCCGGCCGTCACCTCGAACTGATAGTAGAAGTTGGTCTCGGCGGAGTTGCTGGTAAACGCGCCCACGTAGGTGCCGGCGTTGGAAGAAATGCCCCGCTGTGCCTCCGTCAGCGCCTGCGCGTATGCGCCTGGCCGAACCTCCGCGGTGTGCATGTAGAACCGCGCCTTCAACGTGTGCGCCAGTGCCGTCCACAAGCTTGCGTCTCCGCCGTACACGAGGTCCGATCCGGCCGGCGTGGCGCTGGTTGGCGCAGTGCTGGCCAGGTTGGTGATCGCGGCGGTCAACAGCTTCTGCACCGAGTCGTAGACCGCCAGCTGGTTGTCCAGCGGTGGATTGGCCTCGTTGGTTAGGGCGTGCGAGTAGACCAGATCGCCGAACAAATCGGCACCGGTTCCCATCGTGATCGCTTCCTGCACCTGCAGAATCCCGAGGAACGCGAAATTCTGCGCGTCTCGGGTGATTTTTTGTGCCCGTACGATGTCGACCAGACCCCCGGCGGCGTAGAGCCCGACGTTGAAGCCGCTCTGGATGCCTTCATCGTAGAGATAATTGTAAATACTCTGATACTGGTTCTGGCCGCCGGCGAACTGGCGCGCCCACATGCCGGTGACTCTCGCCGGATCACTGCCGAGCAACGCCCAAATCGCCGCCTCTGCGCCCATGAAAAGCTGGCTCGGGGTGGCGACGCTCGGGCGGTTCGGATCGGTGCCGAGGTCGCCTCCGGTCAGAAAGTCAGTCTTGCAGCTCGTCGCCATCAAACCACCGGCAAGGAGCGCAAGATATCGAAGTTTTATCACTGCAATTCTCCTTGTCCTTACCGGTTTAGGCTGATTGACAACACGAATGAGCGCGATTGCGGATTGGCAAACCAATCCAGGCCCTGCGTCAGGAACTCAGAGCCCGCGTTGTTCACTTCCGGATCAAACCCGCGGTACTGCGTCCACGTCTTGAGATTGCGTCCCGCGAAGCGAACGTCCGCCGAGCTGAAGCCGGTCAGGTTCTTCACAAATGACTGATCGAGCGTGAAGGTCAGACCGATCTCGCGCAGCTTGACCCAGCCCGCGTCTTCCATGAACTGCTCGCCTGGCCCAGTGAAGCCACCGCCGGTGCCGACGATGCTCAGCCATCTCTCCCATTGCTGGGGAGTAGTCAGGCCGACAACACCCTTCCCTGGCCCCGCCACGTCAGGATACGTCTTGGTGTCATAGTCGACGCCGTACTGGCCGGTGCCGCTGCGGCGATCAGTGTCCTTGTGGGTGCCGAAGACATACAGCGCGCCACGAGTGCCGTCGTACTGCGTTCCACCCTTCTTGACGTCGAGCAGTCCTGACAGCGTGACCTTATTGAGAATCTTGAACGAGGTCGAATAGGACATCGTGTACTTGGGATGTGGATCGCCAATGACCCGGATCTCGGGATCAGCGACCGGCAGGCCATTGGGCCCAAGGAACAGCGCGTTGGGCTTGAAACCACCGGGCGTCGCCGCGCACAACGCGTCGATGTCCTGCGTTCCAGCCATTCCGGGAACGGCGATCTGGGTTTGGCGACCGCAGCGAACGAAGCCGGTGCCGATGATGACACCCGGCGCATAGCCAATGACGTCAGCACCTTCAGCTTCATTGGCGCCGAATCCCTCGAGCAGGTCGAAGATCTGCGCACCGCCGAGGTCGGTGACCTTGCCGCGATTGCGTCCGAACTGAACGCCGAGCTCCCACGCCAGGTTCTGAGTCGTATACGGCCGGGCGTTGAACGAGATCTCGATTCCCTTGTTGCTCAGTGCCCCCGTGTTCTGGAATGCGCTCGTGTAACCGGTCGCAGCCGCGTTCACCGTGATCGGCAGAATTACATCGGTGGATTTCTTGTTGTAGCCGACGATCGAGACATCGATCTTCTGGTCAAGGAATCCGAGATCGGCTCCAACTTCCGTCTCCTTCTGCAGCTCAGGGCGCAGCGATGTATTGCCGAGCCTCAGGCTGCTGGTGACGCCCGGTACGCCGCCAATCGAGCTGCGCAGAGCGTCTCCGTAACCAGAGCCGAACTGCACGATCGTGCTCAGTGCGTTGAGCGCAGAATAGACGTCGGGCTCTCGCCCCGTCTCGCCGTACGCGACGCGGAGCTTGCCAAAGCTCAGTAGTCCGCTCTGCTGGTCGCCGTGAAGGAGATTGGTGAACGTCCAGGCTGCCGACGCTTTCTTGAAGGTGTGACGCCGCTGCGACGCTCCGAAAGTCGAAAAACCATCGTTGCGAAGCCCAGCGGTCAGGTAAACCTGATTGTACAGATTCAGCTCGCCCTGGCCGAAGTAGCTCTCGATGTGCCGCAGCGATTTGAACTCGAGGCCCGTCTGGGCGACCGTGTTCTCGATCGCCAGTGGTGCTGGCGCAATCAGGCCTTCTCCCTGCGCCGAGAGCTGGCGATAGCGACGGGAGTTCAGGTTCTGATCAAGGGTGAACGTGGCGTTGACCTTCCCGCCCTGATCGTAGGTCGCCGCCGCCAGCAGGTTGTGGTCGATGATCAGGTTGGTCTGATCCGCTCGAATCACACTGCCTGCCGCATCATTCGCCGATGTCAGCGGCAATGCCT
>JBKPDS010000086.1:0-2530 GCA_046727995.1 Gemmatimonadota bacterium | reverse complement strand
TTCATCGGAATGAAGTTTCAGTTCGCCGACGAGGTGGTCGCGATGTACGATCGCGCCGCCGACACGACCAGCAAGACGCCGCAGCGGGATCTCGCGGACATCACCGGCACTAACGGAAGGCTGCAGGATCTCCGCGACGGCTACTCTTTGATCCGGGATGAGTACGAGAAGGCATGGTTGAGGGAGAACAGGCCGTACTGGCTGCACAACATTCTGGCGCGCTACGACCTCACCACGCAGCTGTGGATAGAGCGCGCCGACCGGATCAATCTCGCGCGGCAGGAGTGGTTCCGGAGCCATAAGCTGCCACCTGCGGCAAGCCTCGGGATTCCGGCCACTATGCCGGGACTGGCTCCGTACCCGCGGTAAAGAAAACTTTTCCGTTGAGTACGCCCGTTCAGCCACAGGCGCACGATCTCCGACGCGTCATCGGTCTCGCCGGCGGAACGGCGCTCATCGTCGGCATCACCATCGGCAGCGGGATCTTCCGCACGCCGCCGACGATCGCCGGGCTCGTCCCGAACCCGCTCGTCATCATGGGACTGTGGACCGCCTTCGGTCTGATCAGCATCTGCGGCGCGCTGACGGTGGCGGAGCTGAGCACGATGTTACCGCGCGCGGGTGGGGTGTACGTGTTCCTGCGCGACGCGTATGGTGATGCCGCGGCGTTCGTGTTTGGCTGGTTGTATGTGCTGGTGACGACGCCCACCGCGATTGCCTCGCTCGCCACCGTCTTCGCGGAATTCCTGCTCAACCTGCTCGGCGTGTCGGCAACCGTCGTGTCAGTACAGCTGATCGCGATCGCAGCCATAATCAGCCTTACGATCGCGAACGTGCTCGGCGCACGGGTGGGAGCCGGTGTCAGTGAGATAACTACACTGGTCAAGGTGACCGCGCTGGCGGCGATCATACTCGGCGCATTTCTGCTGGGGCAGGGGAGTCTTTCTCATTTTGCCGAGGGGGGCGTCGTGCAGCGCAGCGGACTGGCGCGGGCGGTCGCATCGGTCATCTGGACTTACGATGGTTGGGTCGCGGTGAGCATGATCGCGGGCGAGGTCGTGGCACCGGAGCGATTGATGAAGCGGATCATCATCATCGGGATGCTGATCATCGTCACGCTTTATATCGGTGCGAACCTGGCTTACTTGTACATCATGCCGGTCGGGGTGATGGCGCAGCAGAAGGAAGCGATCGCGCGGACGGTGATGACGGCGATTGCAGGGCCTGCGGGCGGCGTCGTCATCATGCTGGCGATCATGACCAGCGTTTTCGGCGCGCTCAACGGCAATTTGCTGGCGAAGCCGAGGGTCGCTTACGCGATGGCGCGCGACGGTCTGATTTTCTCGTTTCTCGGAAGAACCAGTGAGCGCTGGTCCACACCGTGGGCGGCGGTGGTCATCCAGGGCGTGGTCGCGATCATAATGGTCCTCGTCCTCAAGGATTTCGATACGCTTACGACTTACTTCGTGGTGGTGGAGTGGGCGGCGTTGATTTTTGCCGTCGCAGCGGTGTTCGTTCTGAGAAGGAAGATGGCAAAGGCTCCAAGGCCTTACCAAACACCGGGCTATCCGTGGGTGCCGCTGTTATTCGTGGTGGGCACCGTCGTTGGTTTGTCCGCCATCGTCTGGGGACAGATTCAGGTGGGCAACTTTTCGCCGATCTACGGTTTGCTGATTGCTGCGGCAGGATTTCCCGTTCATCAACTTTGGCAACGATTGAAGAGGAGCCAGTGAGAAACGTCATAAAGACCGACACGGCGCCCAAGCCGATTGGTCCGTATTCCCAGGCAGTCGTCGAGGGAGATTTTATTTTCCTGGCTGGACAGGGATGCTCCAATCCGCAGACGGGAAAGCTGGAGCTCGGGGACGTGCGGTCGGAAACGAAGCGGACGTTCGAGAACGTGCGGGCAATCCTCGAGGCAGCGGGCTCATCACTCGATGACGTCATGAAGTGCAACGTCTATCTGCGCGACATCAACGACTTCGCCGCCATGAATGAGGTCTACGCGACTTTCTTCAAGGCACCGTTTCCGGCGCGCACCACGATCCAGGCGGGCGCGCTGCCGGGCGGCATCGCCGTCGAGATCGAGTGCATCGCGAAGAAGGGACGAGGGACGAGGGACGAGGGGCGAGGGACGAGGGCGCGGAAGAAGGTTCGCTAATGGATGCCATCGATCTGGATACTCCCACGCTCTACGTCGATCTCGATGCCCTCGAGAAGAACATCGCCCGGATGCAACTGGAGTGTCGTGAATGGGGCGTCGATCTCCGCCCCCACGTGAAGACCCACAAGATTCCCGAGATCGCTCAGATGCAGCTCGATGCCGGCGCCATCGGGATCACCGTCGCCAAAGTGGGCGAGGCGGAAGTGCTGCCCGGCGATGATGTGCTGGTCGCCTATCCGCTGGTGAAGGCGAAACTACCGCGTTTGAGGGAGCTGGCGAAGACGCGACGGGTGAAGGTAGCTGTCGATTCTGTCCAAGTCGCTCGCGATCTCGAGGGGATCGAAACCCTGGTGGAGATCGATGTCG
>JBKPDS010000085.1:0-13965 GCA_046727995.1 Gemmatimonadota bacterium | reverse complement strand
GTCATCGGACGCGAAGCCAAGGCCCAAATGCTGGAGACAGCCGGCCGTCCTCCGTCGACCGTAGTCGCCTGCGTCGGCGGCGGGTCGAACGCGATGGGAATTTTTCATCCATTCGTGCCGGACCGGTCCGTGGAGCTGGTTGGTGTCGAGGCGGCGGGACGGGGCCTGGACACGGGAGAGCATTCCGCCTCCTTGCTGAGGGGAGTGCCCGGCGTGCTTCACGGCTCCCTCAGTTATCTGCTGCAGGACGAGAAGGGGCAGGTCCACCCCGCTCACTCGATTTCCGCGGGGCTCGACTACCCCGGTGTCGGGCCCGAGCACTCCTATCTGAAGGAGACCGGGCGTGCTCTCTACGTGTCGGTCACCGACGACGAGGCGGTGGAGGGTCTGGAAATCCTTAGTCGCCTGGAGGGAATAATTCCCGCCCTGGAGACGTCACACGCCGTGGCTTGGGTCGTCAAAGAGAGGGGGCGGTGGAGTAAAGGTGACGCGGTGCTGATCTGCATCAGCGGCCGGGGCGATAAGGATCTCGCGCAATTAACACAGATGGGACTTCTTCCCGCATGACAACGTCGGTTCCAACAAAGACCGAGGCGCACGCGCTCGACGAGCCGTCGTTTCCGGTTGTCTATGTCACCGACCTTCTGAAAGCGTTCGTCAAGGCTGTTCGCGCAACCCAGATGTACCTGCCGAACAACCCGATGCATGTGCGCGCCCTCGACGCTGTGAAGGAAGCTTTTGCTGCGGTGTGGCAACACACCGACGAGCTGATACTTCATGTGGTTGAAACGCGCCTCGATTGGGAAGGGCGCGTCGTTCTCGACGAGGGTGAGCGCACGAGCGACAACGTTGCCTGGCTCCTCTACAAAGACGGAATCCGCGAGCTGACCATCCTCAAGGGATTCGAGCACGAAGAGCTGGCCGTCCTGTTCGATCTCCTCCAGCGCGTACGAAAAGCAACCGACGCTGACGACGATCTGCTAACACTGATGTGGGAGCGAGAGTTCGTCACGCTGCACTATCGTTATGTCGATCTCACCCAGGATTTCGGCCCTGGCGTGGAATCGATGGAGCGCGCCGAGCAGAAGGAGAAGATTCTCTCTCCCGCTCAGGCGGAAGCCGGACTGGAATCAACCCAGTCGTCCATTGCCAAGCTCGACGATTTCGATTCGACGCTCTACTTCCTCGACGATCGCGAAGTCGAGTATCTGCAGCAGGAAATCAAGCGCGAGTTCTCCACCGATCTTCGCCCCGCGGTCATCGCGTCCCTGCTCGATACTTTTGAGAGCCAGAAGGACCCCACCGTGCGCGAAGAGATCTGCGGGCTTCTCGACTATTTCCTCCTCATCCTGCTGTCCACGGCCCAATACAGGAACGCGGCGTATCTCCTGCGCGAAGCCGGCTTGACCGCCAATCGTGCCCCGGAGGTCCTCGAGCCGCAGAAGCAGCGACTCATGCAGTTGAACGAGTTGATGAGCGACCCGAAGCCCCTCGGTCAGCTGCTCCAGGCGCTGGAAGATTCACCGCTCCGCGCGCCCCAGCACGAGCTGGACGAGCTTTTCGGAATCCTCCAGCCGAGAGCGCTCGAGACGATCCTCAGCTGGATCGGGCGCAGCAGCAACCAGCAGCTCAAAATGCTGCTGGAAGTCGCGGCCACCCGTCTCGCGGCGAGCAACAGTGCCGAGCTCATACGACTGATCGGTGCCGATGACGAAGCGGTGGTGCTCGAAGCGATTCGCCGCGCCGCGGCGCTGAAATCTCCGGCGGCTGTTCCCGCCCTCGGGAAAATGCTGACCGTCGGCGAGCCGGAGATGCGCCTCGCCGCTGTCATCGCTTTGAACGACATCGGGTCGCCCGGCGCGATGCAGATGCTGGAGCGGGCGCTGACCGACGAAGACCGCGAGGTGCGGATCGCCGCGGCGCGGGCGATCGGCGCGCGTCGCGCGAGGGCAGCATTGCCGCGCATCGAGGCGGCGATCAAGGGCAAGGATCTGCGCGAGAGCAACCTCACCGAGAAAATGGCGTTCTTTGAGACCTACGGGCTGCTATCCGGTGACGCAGGGGTTCCGCTGTTGGACGGCATCCTCAACGCCAAAGGGTTCATGGGAAAGAAGGATGACTCGGAGTTCAGAGCCTGCGCGGCGATGGCATTGGGGAAAATCAACTCGGCCAAAGCCACCGATTCGCTCAACCGCGCCACCGGTGAGAAAGACGTGATCGTGAGAAACGCCGTCAGTAAGGCGATCCGCGGAGGTGGCGCGTGACTGCATCCGCGACGAAGACGCGCACCGAAAGCGAGAAACAATCCGGCGCCAACGTCAGGCGCGGCGGCAGAAACTTCATGATCGCGTTTTATGCTGCGTTGCGCGCGATCAAGCTATATCCGCTCGAGCATAGCGCGGTGCAAAAAACCCTCGCCGAGCTGGCACAGGTGGCCGAGGAGCTCCGCGCCGAGGAAGGAGATCTGGAATTCAGGATCTCGGGCGAGTTCATCTTCCTGAACGAGACTCGCCTCCGTCTCGATCTGAGCAACTACGCCACGTTCGGACACATTCTCACGCTCGCCAAGCTGGCCGGAATCGGCACGATTCACGTCGGCACCAAAGGCACCGCGCGCGACTGGAGTCTGCTCCTTTCGCTGCTGGGCGCGGAGACGAAAAGCTCGCCCGCTGATCGGTTCAAGGAGATTCTGAGCCGGCTGAACGACGCCAGGGTCGAGACGTTTCAGCTGGACGCTCCGGCGGAGACGGCGAGCGACAAGGAATTCAGCGAAGAAGCGAAGGCGGCCGCCAATCGCACCTACTCGCAGTCAGTGGCTGTGACGAAGGATGTCATCAACTCGGTAAGAATCGGCAAGACTCCCAACATCCGGAAAATCAAGCGAGTGGTGCAGGGGATTGTCGATCAGGTGCTGAACGAAGAGACGTCGCTCATCGGGTTGACGGCGATCCGCGATTACGACGAGTACACGTTCACCCATTCGGTCAACGTCTGCATCTTCTCGATCGCGCTCGGCCGCCGCCTCGGGATGACGAAGCTCCAGCTTTACGAGCTGGGACTGGCGGCGTTGATGCACGACATCGGCAAGTCGCGCGTGCCGCTCGACCTGCTCCAGAAGAGCGGCGAGCTCACCGACGAAGAGTGGAAATGGATGGCGGCGCACCCCTGGCTCGGCGTGCTGGTGCTGTTCCAGTTCCGCCGCCAGCAGGAAGAGCTGTCCTACCGCGCGATGACGGTATGCCAGGAGCACCACATGAAAATCGATCTGACCGGATACCCCAAATGCGTCCGACCGCGTCAGATGAGTCTCCTCAGCAAGATTGTGTCGATTGCCGATGGCTACGACGCCGCCACCTCGAGACGCGTTTACAAAACGGAAGCGCTGGCGCCGTCGGACGTGCTGCAGGAAATGCGCGATAACCCGCGGCGCGGGCTCGACCAGGTGCTCGTCAAGGCGTTCATCAACCTGCTCGGGATTTATCCGGTCGGAACGCTCGTCGTGCTCGACACTTTCGAATTGGCCGTTGTCTCGGCTGCGAATCCGAATCCGGAGTCGCTGTCGAGGCCAATAGTCAAGATCATCAGCGATGCGCAAGGGAACAGGATCGCTCCGCCGTTGCAGGTGGACCTAGCCGTATCCGAGGCAGGAGGCCAATATGCCCGGACGATTATCAAGACGGCTGATCCCGACCGCTATGGCGTCGTCCCCGGCGACTACCTCATCTAATCCAATCGCGCGTCGCTTTGACGCGCTCAGAAAAAAATCACGCACCGCTTTGGTCTGCTATGTGACGGCCGGCCATCCCGATGTTGATCGCTCACTCGCCACGCTCCGTGCGCTCGAGGAGGGTGGCGCCGACATCGTCGAGGTGGGCGTTCCGTTCTCCGATCCAATCGCCGACGGACCAATCATTCAGGCCAGCTCGCAGCGAGCGCTTGAAAACGGGATGACTTACGATGGTGCGCTCGATCTGATTGAGGCCGCGCGCCTCAAGGTGCCAGTGGTCCTATTCAGCTATCTCAATCCAATTCTTGCCGCCGGTGAGGATGCATTGACCCGCGCCGCCGATGCAGGGGCGAGCGGTATTCTGGTGACGGACATTCCCGTCGGCGCCGACCCGGTGCGAGAGGAGTGGCTAGGTGACAGCCCACTGGCGTTCATTCGGCTGGTGGCGCCGACGACGCCCGTCGACAGAATGGCCGAGATCGCACGGCACGGAAGCGGATTCGTTTATCTTATCAGCCGGCTCGGCGTCACCGGAGTTCGGGATACGACCGAGGCAACTTTGCCAGACAGCATCCAACGACTCAAGTCGGCGACCAAGCTCCCCATCTGCGTCGGGTTTGGTATCTCGACACCACAGCAAGCGCGCAGCGTGGGCAAGCTCGCCGATGGTGTGGTAGTGGGAAGCGCGCTTGTCAGGGCGGCGGATGATGGTCCGGAAGCAGTTTTGAAGCTCACGCGCAGCTTGCGAGAGGGTTTGGATGGCTAGCGGCCCTGCTGGGTACACCGATGTGGTTACGCTCAAAGCGATGCGCTTTCACGCCCGCATCGGCGTCCTTCCGCACGAGGCGGAGATCGCCCAATCGATCGAGGTAGACGCATCGTTGTGGGTGCGGCGCAGCGGCGCGCGTCCGACGGCGAAGGACATCGTCGATTACCGACGCGTGTACGATTTGGTTGCCGAGGTCGTGACTCATGGGCACACCAGCTTTCTGGAGGAAGTCGGAGAGCGAATTGCCGACCGCGCGCTTCAACTGCCGCTGGTGGAAAAGGTGCGTATCGCGGTGCGCAAGCCAAATGTCGCGTTGCCCGGGCCACTGGCGTATACCGAAGTAGCTCTCGAGCGGGCGCGTGCGTGAAAGATGTTGCTTACATCGCGCTAGGCTCCAATCTCGGCCAGCGTGAAGTATTTTTGGCGCAGGCGCGACGTGCCATCGCCGCGCTGGCCCACACACGAGTGCTAGGCCAAACCGACGCTGAAGAGACCGCTCCAATCGGGCCTATCGCGCAGGGACCTTTTCTCAATCAGATGGTCGCCATCGAAACTGAGTTATCGCCGCGAGATCTGCTCGTCGCGCTCCAACGGATCGAAGCCGACGCCGGACGCGTCCGCACCACGCGCTGGGGACCGCGCACTCTGGACCTCGACATCGTGCTGTTCGAGAAGCAGAGCGTGCGGGAGCCGGGTCTGATCGTACCACATCCCGAACTATCCAATCGCGACTTCTGGCTCCGGGAGCTGTCGGCACTGAGGAGCGCACGAGTTGGATAAGAGCAAGCCCGAACAGCGTCCAGTCACGGTCCGCGATTTCGCCGAGCGCAAACGCAAAGGCGAGAAGCTGGTAGTGATGACGGCCTACGACGCGCTTTTCGGACGGCTCGTCGACGAGTCGGGCGTCGACGCGATTCTGGTCGGCGATTCGCTGGGGACGGCGATCATGGGATATCCATCAACGCTTCCCGTGACGCTCGATCACATGATCTACCACGCGGCCGCGGTTCGACGTGGAGTGAAGCGCGCTCTGATCATCATCGACATGCCATTCCTTTCGTATCAGGCGAGCATCGAGAGTGCGGTGTTGAACTGCGGGCGCGCGATTCAGGAGACGGGCGTGGGCGCGGTCAAGGTCGAGGGCGGCAATCCCGAGATGCTCGACACGGTGCACGCACTGGTGCGGAGCGGCATTCCAGTAATGGCGCACATCGGCTTCACGCCGCAATCCGTCAACACCATCGGCGGGGCGCGCGTTCAGGGTCGGGACGCGGACGGCGCGAATCGTCTCATCACCGAAGCGAAAGGTCTCGAGCAAGCGGGCGCGTTCGCCGTTGTTCTCGAGCTGGTGCCGGCGGCGGTATCAGAGCGCATCACTGCCGCAGTCGGTATACCGACGATTGGAATCGGCGCCGGCGCCAAATGCGACGGACAGGTCCTCGTTCTGCCGGATGTTCTCGGTCTCAACGATACTTTCGACCCAAAGTTCCTGAAGCGTTACGCCGAGATGGCTGGGGAGGTTCGCTCCGCCATTGGCGCGTGGGCGCGAGACGTTCGAGCCGGCACCTATCCCGATGCAGAGCACAGTTTCTAGGATGCAGCGGGTCGAAACGATCGACGAAATGCGGCACGTCGTCGCCGATGCGCGTACGAAAGCACAAAGCATCGCGTTCGTGCCGACGATGGGCGCGCTGCACGAGGGTCACCTCACGCTCGTCGATGAAGCGAAACGGGTTGCCGAAGTCGTGGTGATGAGCATTTTCGTGAACCCGCTGCAGTTCAGTCCGACCGAAGATTTCGCCCGCTACCCGCGGACGCTCGACGATGACGCGCGCCTCGCCGCGGAGAGGGGCGTCAGCTTTCTGTTCACGCCGACGAAGGAAGACATGTATCCCGAGCATGCTCCAGTCGTGTACGTGCATCCAGGAAGCGTCGGCAAGGAATGGGAAGGCGCTGTCAGACCGCATCATTTCGAGGGCGTCCTCACCGTCGTTGCCAAGCTCTTTCACATCATCATGCCCGACGTCGCGGTGTTCGGGCAGAAGGATCTGCAGCAGGTCGCGGCGGTGAAGGCGATGGTGCGTGATCTCAATTTTCCGGTCGGCATTCTGGTGGCGCCGATCGTGCGCGACCCCGACGGCATGGCAATGTCGAGCCGCAACCGATACCTGTCGCCGAAGGAGCGGGAGCTGGGAACGATTCTCTCGAAGGCGTTGTTTGCGATGCGCGACGCCTTCATGAGGGGAGAGCGCCGAGCGAGCGCGCTCGAAGCCATCGGCTGGCGAATGCTCGAGCGCGTCGTCGGGTTGACCCCGCGTTATCTCGCCGTCGTCAACGCCGACACGTTTCATCGCGTCAACACGGTGCACCACGGCGACGCCGCCGTCGGCGCCGTGCGCGTTGGCGAAACGAAACTGATTGACAACATCATCTTCTGATGATTCAGCTTCAGGCATCGGGGCTGCCCACCTGGGCGCAGGTTACCGAGAGACGCCTCGCCCACATCCAGCGTGTGACGTCGCTTCTTCGAGCGTGGGGTGCGGCGATGCGGGTCCCGCCCGAGGAGGCGAATGCGTGGATCGATGCCGGCACCTGGCACGACGCGCTGCGCGATGCTCCCCTCGCCGAGCTCCGTCAGATCACGGGTGATCGCAAGTCTCCCGACGGTCTGCTGCACGGGCCGGCAGTCGCCATCAAACTCGAGGCGGAAGGCGAGCGCAGAAAGAACCTGCTCGAGGCGATTCGCTATCACACCGTCGGTCACGCCCACTGGGATCGGACCGGACGGGCGCTCTACATGGCGGATTATCTGGAGCCCGGCCGAAAATTTCTGGCCGAGGATCGCGGGTTCCTGGCGAGTCAGGTTCCGCACAACTTCGATGGAGTTTTTCGTCAGGTGGTGCGCTTCCGTCTGGAATGGTCGGTCCGCGAGGGCAATCACATCTTTCCCGAGACCGTCGAGCTCTGGAATAGCCTGCGGTGATTGGAGGGAAGAGGGACGAGGGACGCGGGACGAGGGAAGCGGGTGTGAAACCTCGGCGCCGTTATGGCAGGATCATTCTCGTCTTCCTGATTCTGTGCGGAATTGGCTGGATCGCGTGGCAACTTCTTGCACTGCGGCCGTCGCGCGACGGTAGCTACGCGCCCGACGACGCCAGGGCCCCCGAAGGAGTCCGCATCAAGGTCGAAGTGCTCAATGCGACACAGACGAAGGGGCTGGCGCGTCGAGCCACGGTGTATCTCCGCGATCGTGGCTTCGATGTCGTCGGATCTGGAAATGTCGCCGAGCAGCGTACGAGTACCGTTGTCTACGACCGGTCGGCGCACCCGGAGTGGTCACGTCTCGTCGCTCGGGCTATGAACGCCCCGGTGGTCGAGCGGCCAGACAGCTCACGCTACCTGGATGTTACCGTCCTGCTCGGCGGCGACTGGCGTCCGCCTCCGCTGCCGTTCCACCCGTAGCTGGCCGCACGCGGCGGCGATGTCAATTCCGCGGCTCTTTCTCACCGCCACTTCGATTCGCTGGGCTCGCAGCCGTCGCGCGAACCACTGAATGTGCTCGGGTGTGCTCGGCGTGAAATTGCCGGCGCCTCCCGGATGGAGCGGTATCAGGTTCACGAACGCTTTGCATTCACGCGCCAGCTCGGCGAGCTGCACAGCCTGCTCGGCGCCGTCGTTTACGCCGCCGAGCATCACGTACTCGAAGGTGACTCGGCGATCGAAGACCTTCGCCGCCTCGATGACGCTCGCCAGCGGATACTTGGTGTTGATCGGCATCAACGACTGGCGCACCTCGTCACTCGGAGCATGGATAGAGATCGCCAGTCTGAATTGTTCCGGACGTTCGCCGAGTGCGACGATTCCCGGTAGCACGCCGACGGTCGACACCGTGATGTGACGCGCACCGATGCCAAGTCCGGCGGGTGAGTTCAATACTGTCAGCGTTGGATCTACCGCCTTCCAGTTCATGAGCGGCTCGCCCATCCCCATGAAGACGATGTTGGTCACCTGCTTCGGCGGTGACAGCAGATTCATCTCGCGGACCTGGCCGGCGATCTCGAACATCTGGAGATTCCGGGTGAAGCCCATCGCACCCGTGGCGCAAAACGCGCATTGCAACGCACAACCAGCCTGCGATGAAATGCAGAGCGTGAGGCGCGAGCCCTCCGGAATGGCGACAGTCTCGATGAATTCGCCGTCCTCGAGACGGAACAGAAACTTTTCGGTTCCGTCATTCGAAGTTTGCCGCATGGCGAGCGCGAGCCGGGGGATCGAGAAATACTCGTCGAGGAGATTTCTGAACGCGACCGGGACATCGGTCATCGCCGCGAAACTGTCGACCGGGCTTTGCCAGAGATGTCTGGCGACCTGGGAGCCGCGGAATGGCTTCTCACCGTGCTCGACGGCGAACGCCCGCAACAGCTCCTCGGCCTCTGACGGCAGCATGTTTAGCAGGTTTTGTCTCATTGGCCGTCCGCGGGAAAAGCTGTCCAGCCGGCGAAGCTCCTTCCACCAAGTCTATGCAACTACTAAATTTAACCCCTCTCGACACCTTAATCGACCCACACGATCCGGCGCTGACCTCCACGGCATCCACATCCCGCTTCGCCACGGCAAAGCGCACCCATTTGGGCGGTGAGCTCAGATCGTCTCACGTCGGCGCAAAAGTCAAACTTGGGGGCTGGGTACATCGAACCCGGAATCTCGGGGGCATCGTCTTTCTCGATCTGCGCGACCGAGCGGGATTGGTCCAGGTTTCGTTCGACCCGAAGTGGACGCCCGCCGAAGTAATCGAGCGGGCGGGGAAGCTCGGTCTCGAGACCGTCGTCACCATCGACGGTGAAGTCGCCGCTCGCCCTCCAGAGATGCGCAACAAGGAGATGGAGACTGGCGACATCGAGGTTAGAGCCCGGGACTTCCAGATCGTCGGCCCAGCGGAAACTCCCGCCATTCCAGTCGCGCGAGGCAAGGGTGAAAAACTCCCCGCCGAGGAGCTGCGGCTGAAACATCGCAATCTCGATTTGCGTCGCTCCGAGCTGCAGAAGAATCTCATTTTGCGGCATCGACTCCAGCAGGCAACGCGTCGCTTCCTGGACGAGCGCGGCTATCTCGAGATCGAGACCCCGATTCTCACCAAGCCGACGCCCGAAGGTGCGCGAGACTACATCGTGCCGAGCAGGGTGCATCCGGGTGAGTTCTACGCGCTCCCGCAATCGCCGCAGCTGTATAAGCAGCTGCTGATGGTGGCTGGGTTCGACCGCTACTTCCAGATTGCGCGCTGCTTCCGCGACGAGGACCTTCGCGCGGATCGTCAGCCCGAGTTCACCCAGATCGACATCGAGGCATCGTTCGTCGAGCGAGAGGACATCATCGCCCTCACCGAAGGCTTGCTCGGCGCGCTGTTCAAGGAGTCGGGGATCGAGATTCCGCCGCGATTCGAACGTCTGAACTACGCCGACGCGATGGAGCGATTTGGGATCGACCGCCCGGACATGCGTTATGGTTTGGAGCTCTTCGATGCCAGCGACGCGTTTCGCGGCTCGGAGTTTGGCGTGACAAACTCGGCCCTGGCCGCGGGCGGGCGCGTGCGCGGGATCAGAATTCCCGGCGGCGCTGCGTTGTCCCGTAAGCAAGCTGATGAACTCGAGGCGGTGGCCAAATCCGGCGGCGCCGGCGGATTGATTCGCCTCAAGAAGGGGACGAACGGCCTCGAGGGACCGGCCGCAAAGTTCCTCAACGAAGGGGCGGCTCAGCGGCTCGCTATTGGCGAGGGCGAGCTGTGTGTGTTCGTTGCCGGGCCCGAGACGGTAACGAATCCAGCATTGGACCGGGTGCGTCAGGATGTTGCGCAACGGCTGCAGATGGTGTCCGAAGAAAAGAGGACTTTTCTTTGGATAACCGATTTCCCGTTGTTCATACGTGAAGCGAACGGAGCACTCAGCTCCGTCCATCACCCGTTCACATCGCCGAATCCGGAAGACATCGCGCTTCTCGATTCGGCGCCGGAAAAAGTTCGTGCCCTCGCCTACGACGTCGTGCTGAACGGCACCGAGCTGGGCGGCGGCAGTATCCGCATCAACGATCCGGCCCTGCAGCGGAAAGTCCTCGCACTCCTCGGCATCGACGCGGCGCACGCACAGGCGCGGTTTGGTTTCCTCCTCGACGCACTTAGCGCCGGAGCCCCGCCGCACGGGGGCATCGCACTCGGCTTCGACAGAATCGCGATGATGCTGGCCGGAGCATCGTCACTGCGCGACGTAATCGCATTTCCCAAAACCACTGCGGCGAGGGCGCTCTTCGAGGACGCGCCATCGACCGTTCCACCCGAAGACCTGAGGGAGCTCCATCTTCAGAACATGACGAGTTGACGTGAGCGAAGAGACAACAATTCAGCGCCTCAACACCGAAGGCGCGGACATGCTGACGCTGGCCGGTGTGAACGACGAAAACCTGGTGGAGCTGGCGCGTCAGACGGGAGCCAAAATCGCGCTCCGCGGCGAAACACTGGCAATAAGCGGAAACACGGAAGCAGTAGCGCGCGCAATCCCCATCGCGCAGCGCATGATCGACACGGCAAAACAGCAAATGCCACTGACGGCGGACGACGTGCTGCGCATGAGCATCGAGGGCCCGCGTGACGGCAATGGGAACGGCGTCGACAGCGAAACGCGCATCGTTCTGCCCGGCGTTCGCAAAATCATCCAGGCGAAGACGAGCGGTCAGGCCGACTACATGAGGCTGATGGCGGAGAATGACATCGTCGTCGGCATCGGACCGGCGGGAACGGGCAAAACCTATCTCGCCGTAGCGGCGGCAGTCGACGCGCTCGCCCGAAAACGCGTTCGTCGAATCGTCCTGGCGCGTCCGGCCGTAGAAGCCGGCGAGAGCCTCGGATTCCTTCCCGGAGACATGCAGGCGAAGGTCGATCCCTACCTGCGTCCCTTGTACGACGCGCTCGAGGACATGATGCCGCACGAGCGGGTCCAGAAATCTCTGGAGACGCGAACGATCGAGATCGCGCCGCTTGCGTATATGCGCGGCCGCACTCTGGCGGACGCATTCGTCATTCTCGACGAGGCGCAGAATGCGACCACGGCACAGATGAAAATGTTCCTGACGCGCCTCGGCGTTAACTCGAAAGCCGTCATCACCGGCGACAAGACCCAGATCGATCTTCCCAAGCGCGAAGAGTCCGGATTGGTGCAGATCGAGCGCATCCTGCCCGGCATCGATGGCATCGGCTTTCAGTATCTGACCGATGCTGACGTCGTGCGTCACCGACTCGTGCGCGAGATAATCAAGGCGTACGCCGAGGACTCTGGCGCCTGACCCCACTGCGCGGAGCGACTGAGTGAGGAGTCCTCCGCGCGGACTCGCGATTGACATTTCCTCGAGCGTGCGCCGGTTGAATGTGTCGCGCGCGCTCGTTCGCCGTGCAGCCACGGCCACACTGCGTGCGGAGCGGATCAGGGACGCGCTGCTTTCGGTTACCTTCGTCAGTCGAGGGACAATCTCTGCGCTGAATCGGCGCTACCTTGGCCATCACGGTGCCACCGACGTTATTTCGTTTGGATGGGCGCGTGCCGGGAAACGGGGAGCGGTCGTCGGGGACGTGTATATTTGCGCGGAAGTCGCGCGCGATAACGCGCGGCGGCAGGGAATCAGCGCCGGAGAGGAGCTGCTAAGACTCGTGGTGCACGGAACTCTTCACGTACTTGGCTACGATCATCCGAGCGGCGCGACGCGGACCACGTCCGGAATGTGGCGCAAACAGGAGAGAATTCTCGCTCGTGTCCTCTAACCGTTTGCTCGACGACTTCAGTGCGGGAAAAACGGCGGCGCTGGCTCGCGTGGTGAGCATCGTCGAGAATCACCGCGACTCATACGAGGACATTCTGGCGTCATTGCACCCGCGAACTGGCCGGGCACGACGAATTGGACTGACTGGTCCACCCGGCGCCGGAAAAAGCAGCATTACCTCCCTCCTCGTCAAACGGTATCGGGAGGCGGGACACAAAGTCGGTGTGATTGCGGTCGACCCGACCTCACCGTTCACCGGCGGGGCTCTGCTCGGCGATCGGGTGCGCATGGAGAACGTTGCGCTCGACCCGGGCGTGTTCATCCGCTCGATGGCGACGCGGGGCTCGCTGGGTGGTCTCGCCGCGGCAACGCGCGAAGTCGCCGACGTACTCGATGCCTTCGGCTTCGATCGACTGCTGATCGAGACCGTCGGCGTCGGTCAGTCGGAGCTGGACGTGGCACGAACGGCCGATTCGACGCTTCTTATTCTCGTCCCGGAATCCGGGGATTCGATTCAGACCCTGAAGGCGGGTGTCATGGAAGTCGCCGACATCTTCGTCGTCAACAAGTCGGATCGTCCGGGTGCTGACCGTCTGCGCAACGATGTCGAGCTGATGCTCGGGTTGAGAAAGGGAATCTCGTTCGGCAATACTCCGGCGCATCACGGCGTCGACCTGAAGCGGGTCAATCCGGCGCGCGTGGCGAGGGAAGCGGCAGCGAAGCAGAATCCAGTCGAGTGGACGCCGTCTGTCCTCAGCGCCGTGGCGACGAAGGAACAGGGAATCGATGAAATCGTGGCCGCTCTCGACCGTCACTTTGCTTATCTTGAACAGAGCGGAACTCTGCGGACGCGAAGGCGCGAAAGGATGCGCGAACGCGTAATGGATGTTGTGGAGCAGAAGATCCGCGGCCGGCTGTGGAAAGACACCGGCACGATGAGCTGGCTCGAGCTGCAACTGCCATCAGTCGAAGAAGGAACTGCAACGCCATTCGGAGTTGCCGATCAATTGTTGCGGCAAAGCGGTGAGCTCGTACGTGGAGAAGAGGATAAATGACCAAACTGAAAAGTCCGGGCTCCGCCTCTAAAACTGGTCCTGATAGCGAGCTGATCGAGACGATCGAAGAGCAGAGCGCCGAGCTGCGTCTGCTGCGGAAGGAAGTCTCTGAATGGCGTAAGAAGTACGAGAAGGGTGAGCTGCGCGACATCGGCTTCACCAACTCGGAGAAAGAGGTGCAGCCAGTCTACACGCCGCTCGACGCGGCCGAGACTAGCGCCCAAGCGCTCGGCATGCCGGGCGTCTATCCGTACACGCGAGGCGTGCACGCGACGGGCTACAGAGGAAGGCTCTGGACGATGCGTCAGTTCGCGGGCTTCGGCAGCGCCCGCGATACGAACGAGAGATACAAGTTCCTGCTCGATCACGGACAAACCGGTCTTTCGGTGGCGTTCGACTTTCCGACTCTGATGGGGTACGACTCGGATCATCCGCGATCGGAGGGCGAAGTCGGCAAGTGCGGCGTCGCCATCTCGAGCCTGGCAGATATGGAAGTGCTGTTCGACGGCATCCCGCTCGATCAGGTCTCCACGTCAATGACCATCAACGGTCCGGCCGTCATTCTCTATTGCTTCTACATCGCCGCCGCGGAAAAGCAGGGCGTAGACATCAAG
>JBKPDS010000084.1:0-8153 GCA_046727995.1 Gemmatimonadota bacterium | reverse complement strand
TCATCGGGGTCGCGCGCGAAGATAAGAGCCCAGCGGAAGACGGCGGGCTGGAAGCGGGTCACCAGCGTGGTGAAAGCGGCATCGTCACCCGAAGACGCCAGCGAGGCAAGCTGCGCATCGAGTGCCCATGACGAGCGATCATGGTAGACGACTGCCGCGCTGTCTTCAGCGCTGTGCCTTTGCTTCCTGCGCAAACGACGACGTCTCATCGGCAGGCTAATATATGACTGGGTGGGCATTGCACCCGCGCTTGCAGGCAAGCGATATCTCCATAGTTCTCCACTTTGATGATGTCACCACCTGCAGCAGCGTTTACTCGACTGAGGGCCATATGACTACGACCACGACCAATTGCTCCCACCTTTCACAGATCAGAGACGTCCAGCCCAGAACCCCCAAGGGATGTGAGGAGTGCCTCAAGACCGGGATGCGCTGGGTTCACCTCCGGCTCTGCCTCACCTGCGGCCACGTCGGATGCTGCGACAACTCGATCGGCAAGCATGCGACCGCACACTTTCACGGTACCAAGCATCCGATCATCAAGAGCTTTGAGCCGGGTGAGGAATGGAAGTGGTGCTATATAGACCAGCTGGTGATGGAGTGATGGCGGAAGCGCGAGGTGGGACGCGGGAGGCGGGAGCCGGGAGGCGGGAGGTGGATCGCTGAAAACGGGCACGGGCACGGGAGACGGAAAGCACGCTGCCTGTTATCCGTACCCGTACCTGCTACGCGTTGTCCGCCTCCCGCTTCCCGCTCAAAGAATCGCCCGGATCCATCCTCCGTCGACGGCGATCGAGCTGCCGGTGATGTAGCTCGCGCGCTCGGAAGCGAGGAAGGCGGCGAGGGCCGCAAACTCACGGGGCTCGGCGAGCCGGCCAATGGGAATCTCGCGCTCCCATTTGGCGAACGAGTCCGCAAGGGAGGCTCCGGTTTTTTCACTCGCCTGACGAGCCAGCTCCTGCATACGATCGGTGCGCGTGAAACCGGGCATGATGTTGTTGACCGTGATGTTGTAGCGCGCGACTTCGTTGGCGAGTGTGTGCGCGAAACCGGTGACCGCCGCACGGAGGCTGTTGGACAGAATCAGACCATCGATCGGCTGCTTCACGGCGATCGAAGTGACGTTGAGGATTCTTCCCCACCGCCGTTCCTTCATTCCCGGCAGTACGGCCCGCGCCAGTCCAACCGCGCTGGTGAGCAGCAGACGCGTCGCTGACTCCCACGCGTCGGGCCCGAAGCTCTCGAACGTTCCGCTGGGAGGGCCGCCGGAGTTGGTGACGAGAATGTCGACTCTCCCGAACTTGTCCAGCGCAGTTTTGGCGACGCGATCGAGACCAGATTGCTGTGACACATCCGCCGCGACCTCGACCACCGTGACGCTCGAGCTCTTTCTGATCGAGTCAGCCGCCTGTCGCAACGTATCTTCTCCGCGCGCGCACATCACCAGGTTCGCGCCTTCCGCCGCCAGCTCCTCGGCGATGGCGCGGCCGAGCCCTTTGCTGCTCGCAGCGACGAGCGCGACCTTGCCGCGAATTCCGAGATCCACTCAGCGTCTCAGGTAATCGTCTTTTTTCTCCAGCCAGTCCTGGCGGGGCGGACTGAAGACGTCAATGTCGAGGGTCTCTTCTAGTGCTTCCGCTTTGTGCGGCACGTTTGATGGAATCAGTAGAACCTCGCCGGCGTTGACAGTGACCTCCTCCGCGCCATCATCCCCGATCCAGAACTTCAGGGCGCCCTCGAGGATGTAGGTGAGCTGCTCGTTTTCATGAGAGTGCTTGGGTACGATGCACCCTTTCTTGAGATAGACATGAGCGAGCATCATGCGATCGCCGGTAATGAGGCGGCGCTCCAGCATGTCGGACACCCGCTCTTTCTTCATCGAGTCCCAGCGAAAAAAGCTCACGGCATTCTTGGCAGCCATGTAGTGCTCCCTTGTCTTTCAGCTAGTGCCTGGCGTCGCGGTCGTAGACCACTCGACCGCCAACGATGGTGTATTCGATTTTCGCGTCCCGAATAGTCTCGGGACGGATTTTGGTGAGGTCGCGATCGATGACCACCACATCGGCGAGTTTCCCCGGTGTCAACGATCCCTTCTCGTTATCCTCGAACGTGGCATAGGCTGCACCAGCGGTGTATGCACGCAGCGCTTCTTCGACCGTAATCTTCTGCTCCGGCACCCAGCCGCCGGGATGTTTATCGTCGAGGGTTCGTCGCGTGACGGCGGCGTAAATCCCCTCGAGCGGAGTTGCCGGCGCAACCGGCCAGTCGCTGCCAAACGCGAGGCGGGCGTGGGTGTCCTCGAGCGATCGAAATGCGTAGGTCGTTTTCGCGCGTTCGGGTCCGATGACTTTTTCCGCCCACCGGCCATCGTCGATGGCGTGGTACGGTTGCATGCTCGCAATCACACCGAGCTGGCCAAATCGCGGAACGTCGGCCGGTGCGATGTGTTGGGCGTGCTCGATGCGAAACCGGCGGTCCTTCTGCCCATCCTCGCGCTCCACTCGCTCGAAGATGTTGAGCTGGAGATTGATGGCGCGGTCGCCAATGGCGTGGACGATGACGTGCAGGTTCGACTTGTCGGCGTTTGAGGTCCAGGTGTAGAGATCTTCCGGGGTGTTGACGAGAAGTCCGGTATCCGCCGGCGCGTCGGTGAACGGCTGCAGCATTGCCGCAGTGTGCGAGCCGAGCGAGCCATCTACGAAGCCCTTGAGTCCGCCGATGCGTAGCCATGAGTCCCCGCGGCCGCGCGCGGCCACCGTGTCGCGCAGTCTCGCCCAGGTGGCGAGCGGAACCGACGCGTAGATGCGAGTCCGCAGAGTCCCCGCGCGATGCGCGCGCTCGAATACGGCCAGATCGGCCCACGTCCCCATGTGATCGACCGAGGTCACTCCGCGCTCGTTGGCGTAGGTCATCGCGGCATCGAGGGCCCGATCGAGCATCGCCGGCGCCGGGTCGGGCACGGCTGGATCGACCAGCGATTGCGCGTTGTCCTTGAAGATTCCGGTCGGCGCGCCGGAGGCGTCGCGGGTGATGGTGCCGCCGGGGACGTCGCCGCCTGACATTGGAACTTTCGCGGCACGCATCGCCGCCGTATTGGCAAGCGCCATATGTCCATCGAGTCTGTTGATCCAGACTGGATTATTCGGCGTGACCGAATCGATCCAGGACCGCTGCGGCAGCTCGCCGCCCCAGTTCTGATGATCCCAGTCGCCGCCGGTAATCCACGTTCCCGCTGGAATCGTCGCGGCGAATGCTTTGATGCGGGCGACGAACTCCGCCGGAGTTTTGGCGTCGCGCAGCTGCACTGACGCGAGATTCAACCCGCCGGCGAGAAAGTGCACGTGCGAGTCGATGAACCCGGGCACTACCATTCCGCCCCTGGCGTCGATGATTCGCGTTTGAGAAGAGACCAGATTGCGGATCTCTGGGGTCGAGCCGACCGCGACGATACGGTCGCCACTGAGCGCGACGGCTTGCGCCGCGGGCTTGGTCTGGTCGCCCGTCCACACCATCCCATTGACGATGGCGATGGTGACTGGCTGCTGCGCGCTAGTCATCGTGGCGCAGAGGAGGACGGGGCAAAGGGAGATCGGGAAACTAAAGGGCGAGCGACGAAGCACGCCAAAAGCTAGTCGAATCATAAACCAAACCTACATCTCAGTCGTCACAAAACAGATGACCGAAGCACCCAAACAGAGAGATGGTTTATGACACTGAATGCATGTCGGACTACTGTTCTGACGTTGGCGCTCGCCGGGATGATCGCCATCCCCGGCGTTTCCAACGCACAGCTACCAACCCTTCATCCTTCCTTCTACGGCTCGGGCGAGGTCGATACTCGAAATAGCCAGTTCTACCTGCTCGGCATATATGTCGGGATGGGAGGTCTTGGGTGGTCACCCTACTTCAACGTCAACGGGTGGGGACTGGATTTTCGGACGAACGCTGGTATCACCGGTCCATCGCCGATGACAGCGATCTCGCCGACACTCGGCCTTGCCTACGCCAGCCGATACAGCGGAATATCCGTCGGAGCGGGCTACACCTGGGTTCACAATCCCACGCCCGGCGTGCCGGGGGCCGAAGGCGGCAGCAGTAATGGTGTCACGGCCAGCTTCGGCGCCTACAAGAACGGGTCGCGAAAAAGGGCGATGCACAGCCAGCTACTCGCCAACTACAACTTGGACAGCCGCTACATCTGGGCCCGCGGACGTAGCTCGGTCCCATTTGGGTCCTCCGCCAGACATCCGGCGCGTATCGGACTCGAAGTTGTCGGACAGGGCGGCGGGAAAAACGGTATCACCAGCAACACGTTCCAGGCTGGACCGACTTTCGAGTACGCGTGGACGCCGAATTTCAGGACGACCGGCGTCGCCGGCTGGAAGAACGTCGGCGGCTCGAGCTTTACGAGCAGAGAGAACGCAGCCTACTTCAAGCTGGAGTTTTCGTTGTCGCCGTGAGCGGAACGACCGGGTGCTTGAGATGGAACCCGGTCGCTTCCTGATAAGCGCGAGCAACCGCCAGCACTTTTGCTTCCTCGAAGAGTCCGCCGAGAAAAGTCAGTGAGACCGGAGTGCCATCGTCCCGGAAGCCGTTCGGCAGAATCAGCGCCGGATGTCCGGTGAGATTGGTGGCGACGAGCTGCGACAGGTTCGCAGCGCCAGTCGGAGTCACGATCACGTCGACAGTCTTCATCAGCTCGTCCCACTGCTGGATGGCGATTGACCGCACGCGATTGGCGTTGACATAGTCGACGGCGGGGATGAAGCGCGACGTACGGAACGAATTCGGCCAGTCGAATTTCCCCTGCTGCACGAGCTCTTTGTCGCGTGCGGAGCGGGTAAGCTCGTCGAACGCGGCGGCGGCTTCGGCGCTGAGGATGATCCGCATCGGATCGTAAGGAGCGTCCGGAAGGTCGACGGGAATCAGGTTGATGCCCAACGACTTGAAGACATCGAGTGCGGCATCGTCAAACTTTTTGGTGGCGTGCAAAGTCCGCTTCGGGTCGGCGGGATCGGTTTGCGGCAGGTCGAACGCGGATTTGACGTAACCGATCCGCAGTTTCCTGGGCGAGAGCCTCGCGTTCCAATGATACGGAGCGGCAATGACGCTGTTGTCGTGACCATCGGGCCCGTAGATCGCGTCGAGCACGATAGCGCAGTCTTCGACACTGCGGCAGATCGGGCCGAGCTTGTCCATCGTCCACGAGAGCGCCATCGCGCCGGTGCGAGGCACCCTGCCAAAGGTCGGTCGTAGTCCAGTGGTGCCACAGCGCGTCGATGGCGACGATATCGAGCCGAGCGTCTCGCTGCCGATCGAAAAGCCGACGAGACCGGCAGCCGTCGCCGATGCGGGACCGGCCGACGATCCGCTCGATCCCTGATCGACCTTCCATGGATTCTTGGTGGTGGCGCCAAACCAGATGTCGCCCTGTGCCAGCTCCCCGAGTGTGAGCTTGGCGACGAGGACGGCGCCCGCCTCATCGAGTCGCTGGACGACGGTGGCGTCGGCATCGATCACCTGATCCTTGTACGGACCAGCGCCCCACGTCGTCTTGTAGCCGCGAACGGCGAGAAGATCCTTGGCGCCCCATGGAATTCCGTGCAAAGGCCCCCGATAGCGGCCGCGTCTGATCTCTTCATCGGCGGCATGCGCCTGTTTGAAGGCACGATCCTCAGTGAGCGAGATCACGCAGCGGAGGACGGGATCGTATCTCTTTAGTCGCGCGAGGTACATCTGCGTCAGCTCCAGCGATGTGACACGCCGGCGCCTCACCAGCTCGGAGAGCTCGGTCACCGGAAGAAAGGCGAGCTCGTCGAGGTCGGCCGGAACGCCGCGGTGCGCGACCTTGCTGCGCACCATTGGTCGCCGCGGCTCGGTGGCAATTTTCTTTCCCGGAGGAAGTGGATAGAAAACGATCGCCGGGCTGACGGAATTGGCGAGCGGGACTTTGTGCAGCGCTTCGATCCGCTGCTCCTGCTGCTTCAGCCCGTCGAGCATCAGCTCGCGCTCTGCCTGATCGAAATGGAGACCGGCGACTTCCTCGGCGCTGGCGATGGTCTCGACGGTGATCTCGGCGCCCGCTGAGAGCTTGGCCCAGAGCACGCCGGGGAAGAGCGTCGAGCTCAAGCCCACAGTGGCAAAGTAGCCCATGAACGCCCTGCGATCGAGCTCGATAGACATCGGTGCCTCAGCAGAAATTGGAAATGACATCGCGATCACTTACAAGGCACGGGCTGCGGGTTGCGGGTAGCATCGTTACCGGTTCCCCGTTACTGCCGCAAGACCGTCCTACTGGCGTGATGGCAGAATCAATGGCCGTGGCCTTTCCATCACGCCGCTCCGACCAGTTCGCAGCGCAGTTCACGGGCAACATGGAACGGTGCTCCCCACAACCCGCAACGCGCCCCTCATAAGTGTCGAAATAGTTTTTCTCGAACGCAAATCGGATCACACCTGCGATTTCGAGTAGGCGGGCTCCCCGTCGAATTCCTGCAATTTCTCGACGTGCATCCACCGATACTTACCGCCCACGGCGGCGAGCAGCGACAGGATGGCCGAGTCGTCGATATCATCAGCGCCGTCGCGCTGAATGAATCGGCAACGGTAATGGTCGACGAGAGAAACGCGGCGACCGTTGCCGGGAAAAACCATCGCTCCACGATTGGTGATCATCTGCAGTGCGAGTGGCGACGATGTGGCGATCTTTTCGAGGTCACTCGCCAGAGCTTTGGGCTCGAGGTCTGACTCAATGTAGACATCGAGTCCGGTGAGCTTCCTGCTCGTGGCCGGCACCACGTTCACCCCGAGCTGCGGTGTTGGCAGCTCCACTTTGGTGTACTTCTTCGGCGGACTCAACTTCGATGTCTTGCCGAGATTGGAGATCACGGCCTGGGTGAACTCCGTCGTCGACGCCGGTTTGTCGACGCCGATCATGTCGCTGGTGCGGAGCCCGCTCTCCAGCGTCACCAGCACTGCCTGCTCGACATCATTCGCCGCCTTACCCTCGCCGATGTGACGGAGCATCATCGCGCCGCTCAGTACCAGGGCGGTGGGATTCGCTTTGTTCTTGCCGGCGATGTCCGGCGCCGAGCCGTGGACGGCTTCGAAGATGGAGACATCGTTCCCGATGTTCGCCGACGGCGCGAAACCGAGTCCGCCGGTGAGACCGGAAGTGAGATCGCTGAGGATGTCGCCGTTCATGTTGGTGGTCACGATGACATCGAACTGCTCGGGCCGCATCGCCAGCTGGTGCGCGGCGTTGTCGATCAGGATGTGCTTCGACGTGATCGACGGATACTGCGGCGCGAGCTCCTCGAAGGTGTGCTGCAGCAATCCTTCGGTGAGCTTCAGGATGTTCGACTTCGTCGCGCAGTGGACGGCCTTCCGACCTTCGGCGATCGCAAACGCGAAGGCGAGCTTGACGATTTTTTCGCAGCCTTCGCGCGAGATCAGCTTGAGGCTCTCGGCGACGCCGGGCGTCTGCATGTACTCGATTCCGGCGTAGAGGTCCTCGACGTTCTCGCGTACGATGACGATGTCGAGGCCGCGACCGGTGAAAGCGGTTTGAACTCCCGGCAGTTCGCGCACCGGGCGGATGTTGCCGTAAGTCTCGAAGAGTGTGCGCAGCGTCACGTTCGCGCTGCGATTGCCGAAGCCGATCGGCGTTTCAAGCGGCCCCTTCAGCACAACCCGGGTCTGCTCGATCGATTGAATCGTCTCCTTCGGGATGCCGGTGACGATTCCTTTCTGGAATGCGCGGGCGCCGGCTTCACACTTCTCGAACTCGACGGCGACGCCGGTTGCTTTTATGATGGCGAGGGCGGAATCGACGACCTCCGGGCCGATTCCATCACCCGGTAGTACCGTTATCTTTCGTTTTGCTGGTGTCATCAGAGGAAGTTAAACCCTCTGGCAAGTTGTTCTTCGCGCGCGTAGCTCAGTTGGATAGAGCGTCGGCCTCCGGAGCCGAAGGTCGTGGGTTCGAGTCCCGCCGCGCGCACTTCTCTCCGTTCATGGTGGTTCGGGATCGCGGCGCCCGGTCAGTCGGCGCGGTGCGGGGTCGCTGGAGCTTCTCGCCGCGCGTGTTCGCAATCCTTGTCGGTGGCGATCTGATCTGAGGCGCGGCTGCGCGACCTCCTGCGACCCCGCAC
>JBKPDS010000083.1:0-4567 GCA_046727995.1 Gemmatimonadota bacterium | reverse complement strand
GAGTCGACCACCTGCCGCGCGGAGGCCGCGCACGGAGTTGTAGTCTCCTCCTTCGTAGACGACGAGACCTTTGATTGGAACCTGGGCCGTCGCCCACGCCAGTACGTCCCAGATCGCGCGCCTCTGATTCTCCTCCCCGTGCACCATCGGATAGCCGCCGGCGGCGAAGACCCAGTGCTCCTTCGGTTTGGGAAACTGCTGCATCCATCGCTGCGCCACGCGCATGTCCGTATCAAGGGAGCGCGCGCCATCGAACCCGGCCAGCAGCGAAAAGCCTACCGCGTCGATTGGTGATCCCGGACGCGCCGCCCAGGCGTATAGCGTGCTGTCGCGCGTGCCGTAACTGCTGATGGGCAAGCTCACCTTAATCCGCGGGTAGATGTAGTGCGCGACGCGCGCTGCGCGGGTGAAGTAATCGATCCAGTATTGCGGCGACTGCTCGCCGAGAACGCGAACTCCTTCCTCGAACGGATCGGTAGCGGGAATCAGATAGTCCGGCTTCAAACGTCGCGCTATACGATCGACGTCCTTCAGCCTCGCCACGGTGTAAGTCTCGCGCGACTGCTTGAACTCGTTCTCGCCCTTCTTGGGGTAGCCGAGCGCGACGATGAGGACAGTGCTGTCGGAGCGGGCCTGCTCGATCGACCGGGCCAGTGAATCCAGCGCCACCCCACGCGCGGCTTCCGGGTCGATCACGACACTGATGGCATCGACGTCGATTGTGTCGGCGAGTGCGAGATCATTGGCGATGGCGACGGGCGGCGGGCCGCCACGCAAATCCGGAAAAATCTTCAGGCCGAGCCTGAAATCGCCTTCCGGGTGCTCCTGCAGTTTGTCATTGTCGTGCACGGCGTAGCTCTTGATACCGGCAAACGCTCCCGGCAGCTCGACGACGACCAGCGCCGTCATCGCGATGGCGGCGCCGGCAAGACCAACGCGGGCGAGGCGACTGAATCCCCAGCGTGCCGGCAGCGATGGCGCAAAGAGCGGAACCTGGATGTAGATCGGATTCCACAACGCCGCCGTGCCGAAGAAAGTTCCGAGCATGCTGGCCTGCGCAGCGTTCAGAGCCAGCTCGAATTCCATCGGCGAATGACCGCGCGTGATCACGAACTTCGTGATCGCGACGACGGCGATGACGAAGTTGTAAACGAGCAGCGGGAACCCGAGCAGCGGCGTTACGAGCCGCCGGCCGAGCGCGTACACGGTCTGGACGACGAACATCAGCGCCGTGAACGGCCACAGCCACGCGACGAGAAAGATGGCGCGACCGTAGAGAAGCGACTGCGCCGTGTAAGCGACGACGAGCGCCGGAACGACTAGCAGGGCGGCGATGCCGGTGATCGCCTGAAACCCGCGTGGAATCTTGCGCAATCCAGCGATTCGCCCCGCCGCCAGGATGTCCCATGCGATCATCGCCACCGAAAGCGCGAGGTAGACCGCGCCGAGCAGCCCGTGCGAGATCATCGAGCGAAGCTAGACATGCTCACACACGCTGGCAAGCAGCGCGCAACTCTGTCGCGCTGGCAACGACACATACGCGGTCGTACTTTTCGCTCGCATGTCACGCCGTGCGCTGTTCAATCTTCCCAACACGATTTCGCTGTCGCGCGTCGTGCTGGCGCTGGCATTCGTGCTGGTGTCCGAGCCCTGGGATCGAATCGCATTGATTGCCGTCGCCGGATTCACCGACTTCATGGACGGCTGGCTGGCGCGCCACGGAAGGGCAGAGAGCAGCGCCGGCGCACTGCTCGATCCGCTTGCCGATCGCATCTTCGTCTTCGTAGCGATTTCGACCTACCTGGTTGAAGGACAGCTGACCACCGGACAGTACTTCGTCTTTCTCACCCGTGACATTGCCACCGCGGTCGGGTTTCTAGTCGCCAAAATTATTCCAACGCTGCGTCCGGCCGTCTTCAGGGCAAGGCTACTGGGCAAGATCGTCACCGTCATCCAGCTGATAACGCTGGTGGCGATCATAGTGCTGCCGGAGCTTACCGAAGGTCTGGTCATGACTATCGGGATCATTTCCGCAGCGTCGATCGTCGACTACTCGATTGCGCTCTGGCGTGGCCGTGCGCGGTCGAGCGTCGCCTGATGGCGAGATGAGCGCCGCCCGTCGCAGCTGGCTTGTTGCGGTAGTCGCCGTTCTTGGAGTGTCCGGTCTCGCTCGCGCGCAGCTCCCCCAACAATCGCTCCAGATCGAAGGCAGGCTCGACGGCATCTTCGCGCGAACTGCCGCCATCGACGCCGGCGTTGGTCTCTCGGTGCCGGCGGGTATCTACGTTCGCTCGGGGCTGGTGGCCGGACTCGGCGCCGGTCGGCACGGGGTGGAGGGTCGAACGGATTTTATCTCTCGATTCAGTCTCGACCCGTTCCGGCAGAGTCGCTGGGCGCCGTACGCCGGGGGCGGGATCTCCGGCCGCTATCGGTCGAAGCTCGACGGGGGATCACACGCTTACCTGTTGATTTTCCTCGGCGTCGAAGGGCCGTTGCCGCTCGGGCAAACGTCGGGTTGGGTGCCGGCGTTCGAGTTAGGACTCGGAGGAGGGGCGAGGGTCGCGGTGATCCTTAGACGTGGGATCAACGCGCGGAGATAGCCGGTAGATCAGCGGGCCGCCCTGAAAAAAAAGGGCGCCGGTACGGCGCCCTTTCCTTAGACTGCTTTTCTGGCTTTCGGCGGTTGGGCGAATCGCTCGCCCAAAACCCTCAACTGCTCGAGCTCTGACGGCGTCAATTCATAGTAGCGCTCTGTCAGGTACTGCATGGTGTTGTCGAACCAATCCTTCTGGTCTTCCGGCGCCGAGCCAATTACGCCGCAGCGCATGATCTGCTGAAATAGCTCGTCCCGTGCCTGGTCAAACGGCGTCGTCGCCCGGGCTGGTTCCTTTCTGAATCTTGTTTTCGTGGTGTTCATCAATTCGGCTGGAGTGAAAAAAACTATGAAATGAACGTTCTAATCTACTGTTCTTAGACACCATTTCATAGGAGAAAGGTTCATGCAGCAGCGCGTCTCTTGATAAAATCGAGCAGCAATTCGGAGAGATGCTCAGGGTTTTCCTCGGGGACGAGCCTGGCGACTCCAGCAAGTCTCACCAGACGCGCGTCCGGAATTGCGTTGACGAGCCTGTCGGGGAGCTTCTGATCAAGCCACTTGTCTTCGTCGCCCCAGATGATCAGCGTGGGAGCCTTTATCTCGGCGTACTCTTCCTCGTCCAGGTCAGCTCTGTGGATTGCGCTGGCGAGGGTGAGAAGGTGCTTTGCTCCGTCCTTGCCCACGAACGGCGCGAGGTAGCGAGCGATGAGCTTCATCGGCATGTGCTCCTGATCTGCGACGCTGCCGCGCAGCACTCCTTCGAGCAGAGGAGCCGCGCCCATTACCCCGCGCGTCAGGCTGAACGCAAATCGCGCCGTCCGTCGCTGCATCTGGGTGATATCCTTTGCCGGCAGCTCTTCGTAAGCCGGAGTGTTGATCAGCACCACCTTCTCGACTCGATCTGGTCGATTGGCAGCGAGCTTCATCGCCACATCGCCGCCGATGTCGACGCCGACCACCACCGCTCGCGAAACGCGGAGGACCGTCATCGCCGCGTCGATATACTCGGCTTGGGCGGCGATACCGAAGTCGGCGTCGAGAGGACGGTCTGACTGACCGTGGCCGAGCATATCCACCGAATACGCAGTGTGGCCGGCGGACGTGATGGAGGGCGCGATTGCCCGCCAGAGAAAATTACAGGTCCCGAATCCGTGCAGGAGAATGACGGCCGTTCCGCCGTGTCCGTATCTCTCGACGTGGATCGCTCCTGGTCCAACCGGAGCTCTCAGGAGATCAGCTTGCATCTCGATACCCCTCTCTTAGCTTTCGCGTCACGACGTTCACGCGCTACGAACACGCAATCAACTACGAAAGATGCCTGCCAACAATGATCGACCGAGAGACCGGAACGCTCCCCCTCGCAACGTGGTGAGGGAGACCCGTTCATCAAACCGGCCGAAGGCTTTCTTCTGGATCCTCGGACTCATCGCGCTGGTTGGCGTTGCCGCCCTCGGTTATGTCGCCAGCAAGCCGAAGTCGAGTCCGGTTCAGGAAGTCCGCGACATTGACACGACCAACGCCGGCCCGTCGCAGGGCTACTTCATAGGCAAAGTCGATGCCCCGGTAATGATCAGCGAATACGCCGATTTCGAGTGTCCGTCGTGCGGTGGCTGGGCGACCGTCACGGAGCCAGATGTTCGTTCGCGCATCATCAACACCGGACTTGCCAACCTGACGTACTACGATTTTCCGCTCAACATGCACCGGAACACCGTCCCGGCGTCGAACGCTGCGGCGTGTGCCGACGAGCAGGGAAAGTTCTGGCCGATGCACGACCGACTCTACCAGGCGCAGGATGAATGGAACGGCGAGGCAACAGAACAGCCAAAACCTTTCTTCAAGCGCTACGCGGGTGAAGTCGGGCTGGACGTCGCCAAATGGGAAGCCTGCTACGACGCGCGCAAATACCAGAAGCGGATAGAAGCCAATTTCGCCGACGGACTCAGGCACGGAGTGGGTTCGACTCCGACG
>JBKPDS010000082.1:0-13474 GCA_046727995.1 Gemmatimonadota bacterium | reverse complement strand
ACTACGAAGAAGTACCAAAATCGAAAGCAGACGAAATCATCAATAAAGTCACCGCAAAGGCGAGATAGAAATGAGCAAAGAGAAATTCCATCGGACCAAGCCGCACGTGAACGTGGGAACGATTGGCCACGTCGATCATGGTCAGACCACGTTGACTGCTGCCATCACGGCGATCCAGGCCAAGAAGGGACTGGCTTCTCCGGTTGCATTCGATCAGATCGACAAGGCTCCCGAAGAGCGTGAGCGTGGGATCACGATCGCGACCGCTCACGTCGAGTACGAGAGTGAGAAGCGTCACTACGCCCACGTCGACTGCCCGGGACACGCCGACTACGTGAAGAACATGATCACGGGCGCGGCCCAGATGGACGGTGCCATTCTGGTGGTTAGTGCGGCCGACGGCCCGATGCCCCAGACGAGAGAGCACATTTTGTTGGCCAAGCAGGTCAACGTGCCCTACATCATCGTGTTCATGAACAAGGTGGACATGGTCGATGATGCGGAGCTCCTGGACTTGGTCGAGCTCGAGGTGAGAGAGCTCCTCTCGAGCTATGACTTCCCTGGCGACGACACCCCGATCATCAAGGGAAGTGCGCTCAAGGCTTTGGAGAGTGGAGATCCCAACTCTGAGCACGGGAAGAAGATCGGCGAGCTGATGGATGCCCTGGATTCCTACATCCCGCAGCCCAAGCGTGAGACGGATAAGCCCTTCTTGATGCCCGTGGAGGACGTGTTCTCGATCACTGGAAGAGGTACGGTAGCGACCGGGAGAATCGAGCGTGGGAAGATCAAGGTGGGCGAGGAAGTGGCTCTCATTGGATTCGGCAGTGACAAGAAGACTGTCATCACCGGGGTCGAGATGTTCAGGAAGCTTCTGGACGACGGCCAGGCTGGTGACAACGTCGGCTTGCTCTTAAGAGGGATCGACAAGAACGACGTTGAGCGCGGGATGGTGCTGGCCAAGCCTGGCTCTATCACGCCCCACACCAAGTTCAACGCCGAGGTCTACGTGTTGACCAAGGAAGAAGGCGGGAGACACACGCCATTCTTCAAGGGATACCGGCCGCAGTTCTACTTCCGGACGACGGACGTGACGGGAACTGTGGAGTTGCCCGAGGGGATGGAGATGGTGATGCCAGGTGACAACGTGCAGATGACGATCGAGCTGATTACGCCGATCGCGATGGACGAGGGTCTCCGCTTCGCCATCAGAGAAGGCGGCAGGACAGTTGGAGCAGGCGTAGTAACCAAGATTCTCAAGTAACCAACCGAGAGAACGTTATGGCAGGAAGAATTCGCATTCGGCTCAAGGCGTTCGATCACGCCGTCATCGACCAGGCTTCAGCGGACATCGTCCGCACGGCCGAGAAGACGGGCGCGCAGGTCAGTGGTCCGATTCCATTGCCGACAAAAACGAAGCGCTGGACCGTGCTCCGCTCGCCGCACGTCGATAAGAAGTCGCGCGAGCAGTTCGAGCTCAAGACGCACAAGCGGTTGATCGACATTCTTGATTCGCGCGCGGCTACGGTCGACGCGCTGACCAAGCTCGATCTTCCCGCCGGCGTCGATGTCGAGATTAAGGTCGAGTGACGCGGGAGGCGGGAGGCGGGAGGCGGGAAGCGGGAGCGCACTGCGTAGTGGGAACCAATTGAGGATTCAATGATCGGCATTATTGGTAGAAAGCTTGGGATGACCCAGGTCTTCAACGAAGAGGGACAACAGATCCCTTGCACCGTAGTGGAGGCGACTCCCAACTCGGTGATCAAGGTTCTGAAAAAAGACCAGGTAGGGTTCGACTCCGTCGAGCTCGGCTTCGGTGAGCAGCGTCACGCTCGCGAGTCGAAGAAAGGCGAGCGCACGCCGCGCGGCCGTCGCGCCCACAAGGCGATCGTCGGTCACGCTGCGAAGGCTGGCCTCACCGTCGCTCCGTCAGTTTTCCGCAGCTTCCGTCTCGATGACGCGCAGCTCAAGGAGAACAAGAAGGAGATCCCGACCTACAATCTCGGCGACAAAATCACCGTTGAGATCTTCGCGCCTGGCGAGCAGGTGAAGGTGACGGGCACCTCAAAGGGTCGCGGCTTTCAGGGCGTCGTTAAACGTCACGGCTTCCACGGTGGTCCCAACACCCACGGCAACACCAAGCACCGTCGTCCCGGCTCGGTCGGACCAGGCACTGATCCGTCGCGTGTCATCAAGGGCAAGAGAATGCCCGGTCACTACGGCGCCGAGCGTCACACGCAGACCCACCTCCGTGTGGAGCGCGTTGATGCCGCTCGCAATCTCATTTACATCCGCGGCTCGGTAGCCGGTCCCAGGAACGGGATCGTGCTGGTCAGGAAGCAGGGTTAACAATGGCAGAAACTACGAACTCAACTCTGAAAGCTGCCGCGTACACCGCTGGTGGAACGGAGCGCGAGCGTGTCGATCTTCCCGCCGACGTGTTCGACGGAACCATCAACATGCCGGTCATGCACCAGGCGGTTAAGGCGTTCCTGTCGAATCAGCGACTTGGCCTCGCCTACACGAAGACCCGCGGTCTCGTCGCCGGCGGCAACCAGAAGCCGTGGAAGCAGAAGGGAACCGGTCGTGCCCGTCAGGGATCGCGCCGCGCTCCGCATTGGGTGGGCGGCGGTACGGTGTTTGGTCCGACGGGTCGGAAATACAATCAGACGGTACCACGGCAGGTCCGCGCGCTCGCTCGCAAGAGCGCGCTCAACGCGCGCGCCCGCGAGGAGGCGCTCATTGTCATCGACAACTTCAACTACGACAAGCCGAACACGAAGCAGCTCGTGTCTCTGCTCGATGCGCTGGGCGTCACCGATAAGAAAGTTCTGATTCTGACTGATGGAGCGAAGCCGAACGTGTTTCTGAGCGGCCGCAACCTGCAGCGCACCCACGTAATGCCGTACGCCGATGTGTCGACGTATCACATCCTGTGGTCGGACGTGGTGCTCGTCGAGTCGAACGCGCTCGGTTACGAGCTGGACACGGTCGCCGAGAAGCCTCGCGCGGCGAAGACGAAGCCGGAAGGCAAGTCACACCGGGCAGCCAAGGCGGAAGCGAAGGCCGAAGCCAAAGCCGCCAGGAAATCAGCGGCCAAGAAAACGGCGCACAAGGCTGAAGCCAAGCAGGCAAAGCCGAAGGCGAAAACAGCGAAGAAATCGGCGGCCAAGAAGTCTGCCGGCAAAAGGAAAGGGAAATAACTGATGCCGACGTTAACCCGAACGATTGTCACGCCGATCGTCACTGAGCAGACCTCGGCGGCGTATCAGGATCGCGGTGAGTACGCATTCCGCGTGCACCCGAAAGCGACGAAGACTCAGATCAGAAAAGCGATCGAGGAGCTCTTCAACGTGAAGGTCACCCGCGTCTGGACGTCGAACCATCGCGGCAAGGATCGTCGCGTCGGTCAGACGGTCGGACGTCGTCCACATTGGAAGAAGGCCATAGTCACCCTCGCTGAAGGTGACTCGATCGAAATCTTCGAGGCATAAATGGGCATTCGTCAATTCAAGCCTGTCACCAAGAGCTCGCGGTTCCGCACCGTCTCCGACTTTTCGGAGATCACGCGGGCGCATGGCGAGAAGTCGCTGATGGAGCCGCTCAAGAAGTCCGGCGGCCGCGACAATCATGGTCACATCGCGATGCGTCGCATCGGCGGTGGACACAAGCGCATGTACCGGGTCATCGATTTCAAGCGCAACAAGTTCAACACGCCGGCCACGGTGCGCGAGATCGAATACGATCCGAATCGGACGGCGCGCATTGCGCTGGTCGAGTACGAGGACGGCGAGAAGCGCTACATCCTGCATCCGCGCGGGCTTTCAGTCGGCGACAAGATCGTATCTGGTCCCGGCTCCGACAGCCGCATCGGCAACGCGCTGCCGCTCAGGGAGATTCCGCTCGGCACCGCGGTGCACAACGTCGAGCTGAAGCCTGGCAAGGGCGGACAGATGGCGCGCTCGGCCGGAACGTCGCTCGAGGTCGTCGCCAAGGAAGGCGAGTACGTCACCCTGCGCATGGCCTCCACGGAGACCCGCATGGTCCACGGCAACTGCCTGGCGACCGTCGGTACCGTCGGTAACGCCGAGCACGAGCTCATGTCCCATGGCAAGGCGGGCAAGAGCCGCTGGCTCGGGAAGCGTCCCAAGGTTCGCGGAGAAGTGATGAACCCGGTCGATCACCCGCACGGTGGCCGCACGCGCGGCGGACGCAACGTCGTCGATCCATGGGGCAACAAGGAAGGCGTAAAGACTCGGAAGACGCACAAGTCATCGCAGCGCCTGATCGTCCGCGGACGCAAGCGCGGCAAAGCAACGCAGTAACCAATTCTGGGAATCGGATATGGCAAGAAGTGTCAAGAAAGGTCCGTACGTCGAAGACGCACTGATGACGAAAGTCTCGGCGCTGAACTCCAGGAACGAGAAGCGGGTGGTCAAGACCTGGGCGCGCTCGAGCACCATCGTGCCCGATTTCGTCGGTCACACCTTCGCCGTTCACAACGGCAACAAATTCATTCCGGTCTACGTGACGGAGAACATGGTCGGTCACAAGCTCGGTGAGTTCGCGCCGACTCGTCTCTTCCGCGGCCACACGGGCGCAGTGAAGGCCGCAGCAGCGGCGGCGACTGACAAGAAAGCAGGTGGAGTTCCGACGACTGGCGGACCGGGCGCCGCGCCAAGCGGCGGACCGGGTGCCGCGCCTCCGACTCCGCCGAAGGGCACGCCGGGGGTCAGGTGAGCGAAAGGTCGAGAATTCGCGCGGCGCGTCACGCCGCCGAGAAGAAAGGAGTGTCGAGCGCGATTCAGCGCACGACGCGTCAGTCGCCGTACAAGATGCGGCTCGTCATCGATCAGATCCGCGGCAAGGATGTGAACGAGGCTCTCGGCCTGCTCCGCTTCTCCAAGAAGCACGCGGCGAAGCAGATCGAAAAGGTCCTCAACTCCGCGGTTGCCAATGCCGAATTCAAGTCGCGCGAGGGCAGTGAGTCCATCGACGTGGACACGCTCTACATCAAGCACGCGATCGTGAACGAAGGTCCGGCGCTGCGGCGTTTCATGCCCGCCGCGCAGGGGCGCGCCACACCGATCAGAAAGAGAACAAGTCACGTCGAGATCGTTCTCGACGCTCGTGAGGAGCTGCGCGCTGCGCGCTCCACACGGAGGTCTGAGCGGTCGACCAAGCAGGCGTCCAGCTCTAAGGGGAGTAAGGCTTAATGGGTCAGAAAACACATCCGATCGGGTTCCGCCTCGGGATCTCCAAGACCTGGAGATCGCAATGGTACGCGAACCGCGACTTTCCGCAGCTCCTTCGTGAAGACGAGCTCCTTCGCAAGTATCTGAAGGCAAGACTCGGCCACGCGGCGATCGCCGACATCCGCATCGAGCGGAAGCCGGGGAAGGTCGTTGTGACGATCCACACCGGTCGTCCGGGCGTCGTCATCGGCAAGAAGGGAGCGGAAGTAGATCAGTTGCGTGATGAGCTCACGCGGTTGTCCGGCAAGGAAGTCGGCATCAACGTCGAGGAGATCAAGCGTCCGGAACTGGATGCCCAGCTCGTCGCCGACAACATCGCCAACCAGCTGGCGCAGCGCATCTCGTTCCGTCGCGCTATGAAGCGGGCGGTGCAGAGCGCAATGCGGATGGGAGCGGGCGGGATCAAGATCAAGTGCGGCGGCCGTCTGGGCGGGGCCGAGATTGCGCGCGTCGAGGGCTATCACGAGGGTCGTGTTCCTCTTCACACGCTGCGGGCTGACATCGACTACGCGACTTCGACCGCGAAGACCACCTTCGGCACCATCGGTGTGAAGGTCTGGATCTTCAAGGGCGAGATCGTCGAAGATCGCCGCGGCAAGACTTACTCGACTGGCGTCTAGGAGAATTTCGGGATGCTTAGTCCAAAGCGCGTAAAGTTCAGGAAGAGATTCAAGGGTCGGACAAAGGGACTCGCCACTCGTGGCAACGAAGTCTCCTTCGGTCACTATGGGCTGAAGGCGATCGAGCCCGGTTGGGTCACGAACCGGCAGATCGAAGCGGCTCGTGTGGCCCTGACTCGCCACATCAAGCGTGGCGGCAAGGTCTGGATCAGAATCTTCCCCGACAAGCCGATCACGAAGAAGCCTGCTGAGACCCGCATGGGTAAGGGAAAGGGCTCACCGGAAGGTTGGGTGGCGGTGGTGAAGCCAGGCAGAGTGATGTTCGAGCTCGAGGGCGTAACGCCTGAGATCGGACGCAAGGCGATGGCGCTGGCCGCCGCCAAGATTGGAGTGAAGTCGAAGTTCGTGGAGCGCGAGGAGGCGCATACGGATGCTCGCTAAAGACATTCGCGAGATGAGTGAGGGAGACATCAATGCCCGCATCGCCGAGCTGGAGAGAGAGCGATTCAATCTCGTAGTCGCGTCCGGCACGCGGACTCTGGATGATCCGCTTCGTCTGCGTGTGATTCGCAGAGACGTGGCGAGGCTCAAGACCATCCTGCGCGAAAAAGTGATCGGCATCGCTGAAGCGGGAGGCGGGAGGCGGGAGGCGGGAGGCGAGAAAAATGTGATTGCAAGACGTGTGACGGGGAGACGGGGGCGCAAAGCTGCCACCGCGACGAACCGCAAGAAGACGAGTAAGAGGGCTTAATGGCGGAATTAGCGAAGCAGGGAAGCGCGATCGAGCGGAGCTCGCGGAAGACGCGAGTCGGCATGGTCGTCAGCGACAAGATGCAGAAGACGGTGGTCGTCTCGATCGAGCGCAGAGTCCAGCATCCGGTGTACGGCAAGATGGTCCGCCGCACCAAGAAGCTGAAAGCTCATGACGAGCAGAACGAGGCGAAGACAGGCGATACCGTCCGCATCATGGAGACCCGGCCCTTGTCGAAGGACAAGAGATGGCGCGTGGTCGAAATCATCGAACGTGCACGTTAACGGAGAAGACCAGTGATCCAGCAGGAATCGGTGGTCAAGGTTGCGGACAATTCGGGCGCGAAAACGGCGCTCGTGATCCGCGTGCTCGGCGGAACCCGCCGACGCTACGCGTCGCTCGGCGATGTCGTTATCGTCGCCGTGAAGAACGCGCTCCCCAACGGCACCGTGAAGAAGTCGGATGTCGCGCGTGCAGTGGTGGTGCGCACGGCAAAGGAGACCCGCCGCAAGGACGGCTCCTACATTCGCTTCGACGAGAACGCAGTAGTGATCATCAACGAACAGGGTGAGCCGCGCGCGACGCGCATCTTCGGACCCGTGGCGCGCGAGCTCCGCGACAAGAAGTACATGAAGATCGTCTCGCTGGCGCCAGAGGTGATATAAAGTGAGAGTCCTGAAATACCGGAAGACGGCCGGGAAGAGACTGCACGCCCGGCACGCCCTCAACTCGAAGCGAATGAAGCTGCACGTGTCGAAGGGCGACACGGTGCGGGTGATGCGCGGCGAGGACAAGGGCAAGGAAGGAAAGGTGCTTCGGGTCTACCTGAAGACCGGGCGCGTGCTGATCGAAGGCGTGAACATGGTGAAGATGCACCGGAAGGCCCGCACCGCCGATGAACAATCGGCGATCCGCGAAGCGCCGGCGTCGATTCACTCATCGAACGTCATGCTGCTCGACCCCAAGTCGGGAGAGCCGACGAGGACGCACGCGCGCTTCGATACCGATGTCGAGCACATCGAGCGTCGCAGAACCAAGGAGCGCGTCAGCGTCAAGCACGGGGAGCCGATTCCCCGGGTGCGCTGAGCGAGGATCAGATAAATGGCAACGAAAGAGAAGAAGCAAGGCAAAAAGCGCGAAGTTCAGGCGCCGTCTCAGGCGGAGCATGCCGGCAAGAACCTGCCGGTTCCGCCGCCGCGGCTGCGCGTCTTTTACGAGAGCACGGTTCGCGACAAGCTGAAGAACCAGTTCGGCTTCACCAACGTGCACGAGATCCCGAATCTGGAGAAGATCGTGGTCAACTGCGGAGTCGGCGAAGCGATCAAGAACCCGAAGGTTCTCGACACCGTCGTGTTCGAACTGAGCATCATCACTGGCCAGCGTCCGGTCCGCAAGAAAGCGAAGAAGTCGATTGCCAACTTCGGCCTGAGACAGGGTCAGGAGATTGGCGCGGCGGTGACGCTGCGTGGCGCACGGATGTGGGAGTTCTTCGACCGTTTCGTGACGGTGGCGATTCCGCGCATCCGCGATTTCCGAGGCGTGAACACGCGCTCCTTCGACGGACGCGGAAACTACACCCTCGGCGTGAAGGAGCAGATGATTTTCCCGGAGATCAACTACGACATGGTCGAGCAGATCCACGGGATGGACATCACCTTCGTCACGACGACGAACAAGGATGATCAGGCGCTGGCGCTGCTGCGCGAGCTCGGCATGCCGTTCCGGCCCGAGGACAAGCCGGGCCCTGGCGGATCCAGGAAAGCAGTCAACCAATAGCGAGAGAGATTGTAAATGGCGCGTAAGGCCATGGTGGAGAAGAGCAAGAGGAAGCCGAAGTTCGGGGTGCGGCAACACAACCGTTGCGGCCGGTGCGGAAGATCCCGCGCGTTCCTGAGAAAGTTCGGCGTCTGCAGAATCTGTTTCAGAGACCTGGCGCTGTCGGGCTACATCCCAGGCGTGCGCAAGGCGAGCTGGTAACCATTCATTTCTACGCGTCTCACCCAAGCTGCGGACTGCGGACTTTGGGTTGGGATACGGTAGAACGAGGAAAATGACTTAATGAGCATGACAGATCCGATTGCCGATATGCTCACGCGCATACGCAACGCCTGTGGGGCGAAGCATCGTCGCGTGGACATGCCGGTCTCGAAGCTGAAGGTGGAGATCGCCAAGATCCTGAAGGAGAACAACTTCATTCAGGACTACAAGACGCTCGACAACGAAAACGGCAGGCAGACGCTGCGCGTGGTACTCAAGTACGCGCAGGGTGGCCAGCCGGTCATTCGTGAGCTCCGTCGCGTGTCCACGCCCGGGCTGCGCAAATACGTCGCGGTCGCGGAAATTCCGCGCGTTCGCAACGGCCTCGGCATGGCGATTCTCAGCACGTCGCAGGGCGTGATGTCGGATCGTCAGGCGCGTCAGAAGCGGACCGGCGGCGAGCTTCTCGCTCTCGTCTGGTAGGAGATTAACGATGTCACGAATTGGAAAGCATCCGGTTGTCCTGCCAAAAGGTGTGACCGCCAAGGTGGAGGGCAACACGGTTTTCGTTAAAGGGCCGAAAGGTGAGCTCGAGCGCACTCTGCACGACGACATGAAGGTTTCGCTGAGCGACAACCAGATCGTGGTCGAGCGTCCGTCCGATGAAGCGAACCACAAGGCGCTCCACGGCCTGAGCCGCACGCTGGTCGCCAACATGGTCGAGGGCGTGACGAAGGGCTACAAGAAGGAGCTCGAGCTTATCGGCGTGGGCTACAAGGCTGACGCGCGTCCCTACGGACTGCAGCTCGCGCTTGGCTTCTCGCATCCGGTGAAGTACGAAGCGCCGAAGGGAATCAAGTTGAGCGCGCCGCAGCCGACATCGATCGTGATCGAGGGCGCCAATAAGGAGGTCGTTGGTCAGGTGGCGGCGGAAATCCGCAGCATCAGACCACCCGAGCCGTACAAGGGCAAGGGAATCAAGTATGTTGGAGAACAGGTTCGCCGCAAAGCCGGCAAGGCTGGCAAGGCGGGAGCGAAATAATGCCTAAGATGGCCAGACCAAAATCGCGCGAGCAGCTGCGCACTCGCCGCCACTTCCGTCTGCGGAAAAAAGTGGTTGGCAGTCCGGAGCGGCCGCGGCTGGTCGTGTATCGGTCGCTGAAGCACATCTACGCTCAGCTGGTGGACGACACGAAGCAGCGAACGATTCTGACGGTGACCGATTCCGGTCTCGAGGGAAAGCCGACGGCGAAGTCGGTGGAAGTTGGCAAGCGCATCGCCGCCAAGGCGAAGGAAGCCGGCGTGAAGCGTGTGGTTTTCGATCGAGCTGGGTACCAATATCACGGCCGCGTGAAGGGTGTGGCCGACGGAGCCCGCGAAGGCGGATTGGAGTTTTAATAAATGGCAGAGAACGAAGAAGCGACACAGGAATCACAGCCTTCAGAGCGCCCAGCCCGAAGCGGCGGTAGCGCCCGCAGTGGTGGCGCACGGGGCGGCCGCGGCGGTGGCGGACGTGGACGTGGAGGCGGAGGGGGAGGCGGTCAGGCCGGCGGACGCGGCGGTGAGGGAGGCGGTCAGGGCGGCGGACGGTCTCGTCGCGAAGGCAAGTCGCGCGATCGCGAAGGCGGTCGGGGAGAAGGCGGCAGCGAGCTCGTCGAGAACGTCATTGCCATCAATCGCGTGGCGAAGGTCGTCAAAGGCGGACGCCGCTTTTCATTCAACGCGCTCGTCGCCGTGGGTGACGGTCAGGGCCGCGTAGGATTCGCGACGGGAAAGGCCAACGAGGTTTCCGAGGCGGTGCGCAAGGCCGTTGATGGTGCGCGTCGCAACATGGTCGCCATCCCGATGACGGGTGGAACTATTCCGCACGAAGTGGTGGGATCGCACGGTGCCGGCAGGGTTTTGATGAAGCCAGCCGCGCCAGGCGCTGGTGTGATCGCCGGCGGCGCGGTGCGGGCGATCATGGAGTGCGCTGGAATTGCCGATATTCTGACCAAGAGTCTCGGCTCGACAAATCCGCACAACATGGTGCTGGCGGCGCTGGATGGACTACAGCAGTTGACGACCGTCGAGCAGATCGCCCGCGAGCGTGGAATCGAGGTCTCGAGCATCGGCTACCGTTCACGCGCCAAGTCGAAGGAGGCGGCGGTCCATGCCTAGAACACACGTCTGGTGGAGAACTCGCGGTCCGAAGAAGACCGCGAAAGAGACAATCACCGAGGGAAAGGTTCGCATCAAACAGGTACGCAGCGGTATCGGGCACTCCTGGAGGATGAGGCTCACTCTCGAGGCGCTCGGACTGCGGAATCACCAGTCCGAAGTGATCAGGCAGGATTCACCCGCGCTGCGCGGACAAATCAAGCACGTGCGTCACCTGGTCGAAGTGACGCCGGTAGAGGAATAAGAAGTGGCAACCAAAATAGCTTCGCGTAAGGCACGGGGCGCGCGCACGTCTGGCCCTCGCTCAAACGGTGTTGAGCGCATTGGCCTGCACAACCTGGTTCCAGCCCCGGGATCGCACCGGAATCCGAAGAGGCTTGGGCGCGGTCCGGGCTCCGGCACCGGTAAGACTTCCGGTAAGGGAAACAAGGGCATCAAGGCGCGCTCGGGTCACCATGGCCCGGGTGGCGGCAAGCCCCGGTTCGAGGGCGGCCAAATGCCGCTTACCCGCCGCGTCCCAAAGCGCGGTTTCACGAATATCTTTCGGGTAGAGAATCAGATCGTCGGATTCGACGATCTGGCGAAGTTGCCGAAGGGCGCCGAAGTGACGGAAGAAACTTTGACTGAAGCCGGGCTGATACGAAAAGGGAAAGGTCCGGCCAAGCTTCTCGCCAACGGTGAAGCAGCGAAGGGCGTTACCGTGCGCGGAATCAAGATGAGCGCGGGCGCCCGGCAGAAAATCGAAGCGGCAGGAGGCCGGGTAGAGAACTAAATGGCGCAATCAGCTCCAGCGGCGGCTGTAAGCAACATCTACAACACGCCGGAATTGCGGGACAAGATCGTCTTCACCTTCATCTGTCTCGTGATCTACAGAGTCGGCGCGCACATCACCGCGCCGGGCATCGACGTCGTGGCCCTGACCGATTTCTTCGCCAACAAGGGGAAGGGCGGCCTGCTCGGTCTGTACGACCTGTTCGTCGGCGGCGGACTCTCGCACGCAACGGTGTTCGCGCTGGGAATCATGCCCTACATCTCCGCCAGCATCTTCTTCCAGATCGCGGGCGCGGTCATCCCGACGGTCGAGAAGATGCAAAAGGACGAAGAGGGCAGAAAGAAAGTGACCCAGTGGACGCGCTACGCCACGGTGATATTGGCGGCGATCCAGGGGTGGGGTTTCGCCCTGTTCACGTCGTCACTCCAAAACGCGGTCATCAATCCGGGATTCGGATTCAAGTTGCAGATGGTGACTGTGCTGACGGCCGGGGCGATCTTCGTGATGTGGCTGGGCGAGCAGATCACCGAGCGCGGCCTGGGGAACGGCGCCTCGCTGATCATTTTCTTCTCGATCGTCGAGCGGTTCTGGCCGGGAATCTTCGGCACGTTCGGCTTCATCAAGACCCAGGCGGTCGGACCGTTTTCGCTGGTAGTCCTCGGTATCGTGATGGTGGGAGTGGTTGCCGGAACGATTGCGGTGACGATGGCGGCGCGGCGGGTAATGATTCAGATCCCGCAGCGGACGATGGCTCGCGGCCGACAGAGAGAAGCCGCCAAGAACTTCATTCCGCTGCGCGTCAACGCCGCCGGCGTGATGCCTATCATTTTCGCGTCGTCGGTAATTGTGGTCCCCGGCGCCATTGCCCAGTTCAGCGGCAGTCCGCTGGCCAGCCAGTGGGCGGAGAAAGTCGCGCCGGGAACCTGGCTCTACTACATATCGCAGGCGATCCTGATCGTTTTCTTCACCTACTTCTACACGTCGATCATCTTCAACCCGATCGACATCTCCGAGAACTTGAAGAAGCAGGGCGGGTTCATCCCAGGTGTCAAACCCGGACAAAGGACCGCCGAGTATATAGATCACGTCGTCTCGCGCATCACTTTCCCGGGAGCGTTGTTCCTCACCTTCATCGCGCTGCTGCCGGTGTTCATCGCTGACGCAGTCAACGTTCCGTTCCGTTTCGGCGGGACGTCGTTGCTGATCGTGGTTGGCGTGGCGCTGGACACGATGGCGCAGGTGAATCAGCATCTCCTGCTGCGGAAGTACGACGGCTTCATGAAGAAGGGCCGAGTGCGATTCCGTGGCCGCACTACTGGCGGCACTTACTAGATTCCTTTCGTCGTCGGGGGAGCCAAAAGCTCCTCCGAATCTTTTCAGGGTATCCCGGATGATCATCGTGCTGCTTGGCCCACCGGGCGCGGGAAAGGGAACGCAGGCCGACCGACTGTCGGCGCGGCTCGGGATTCCCAAAATTGCCACTGGTGACGTGCTGCGGGCGGCTTTGCGCGATGGCACCAAACGCGGCCGCGAGGCCAAAGCCTACATGGATCGGGGCGACCTCGTTCCGGATTCCGTGATTCTCGGTATCCTTCAGGATGTGATGACGTCGCCGGCGGCGGAGAACGGAGCCATCCTCGACGGTGCCGTCCGTACGGTTCCGCAGGCCGAGGGCCTCGGCGCGATGCTGAAAGAGATCGGGAAGAAAGTCGACCGGGTTCTGCTCTTTGATGTGGATGACGAAGAGCTCGTAAAGCGATTGAGCAAGCGCACAGTGTGCGAAGGCTGCCAGACGCCGTACATGGGACGCGAGCCTGGTTCCATTTGCGAGAAGTGCGGGGGCAAACTGGTGCGGCGCAAGGACGACGAACCGGAGGCGATTCGGAATCGTCTCGAGGTTTATCGCCGGCAGACAGCTCCCGTCGTCGACTGGTACGGC
>JBKPDS010000081.1:0-3760 GCA_046727995.1 Gemmatimonadota bacterium | reverse complement strand
CACTGGGGCTCGATTCCAAGTCGCGGGAAGAGCGTGGGAGCAACCAGAGCGCCGGCACCGTTGCCGCAGTCGAGAACGACTTTCAGCTTGCGCGACAGCTTGCCGACGCGACCAGCAATGTCATCGATGTAGCGATCGATGACCTCTTCCCGGCGCAGACAGCCTTTCCCACGCGGGAATCTTCCAGCGACCGCCAGCTCGTAGATATGCTGGATGTCGGCGCCGTAGATGGACCTGGTGTCGAGACCCAGCTTGAAGCCGTTGTATTCGGGCGGGTTATGCGACCCCGTGATCTGGATCCCCCCGACCACATCCAAGTTGTGCTGCGACCAGTAGGCGAGCGGTGTCGGCACTACGCCGATATCAACGACATCGACACCGCTGGCGAGCAGTCCGGCCACCAGCGACTTGTGCAGTCCCACGCCACTGGGTCGATTGTCGCAGCCGACCGCGACCGCTCCTTTTATTCCCTTCTCGGCCAGGAACGTCGCGTAACCACCGGCGACGGCGCTCGCGACTTCCTCCGTGAGGTCGTTGCCGGTAATGCCGCGGATGTCGTACTCACGAAAGATCTCGCGCGAGAGCGTCATGCCCGATCAGTGTGACTGCATCGCGACGTGGCCGCCCGCAGGCGTGGCCGGCTGAGTGTTCACCGAAGGCTCACTGCGCTGCGTGAACGAGACGATCGCATCGGGGAACAGTCCGAAAATGAGAATGATCGCCGCTGATGCCCACACCACCGCGCGCGTCCAACCGCCAGCCTGCGCCGGAACGACGGTACTCGTGCGCGGCTTCATGAACATCACCATTACCACGTAGAGATAGTAGCCGGCACTGATAACGCTGGCGACGACGAGCAGAACGGCAAGGCGCGTCTGCGGAAACGGTGCCTGGAGCGCGGCCTGCAGCACGTACCATTTGGCGAAGAATCCGATGCCGCCGAAAATCGGGAACCCAAGCAGTGCGAGCATGAAGACAGCCATCGCTACCGCCAGGCCCGGTCTGACGCTCCACAGCCCGGCATAATCTTCGATGTTCATGTTGTCTTCGCCCGCTCTGCCCAGAGCGACGACCACAGCGAACGCTCCCAGCGTCGCGATGGTGTAGGCGAATAGATAAAACATGAATGCGGCGCTGCCGAGGCTCGTCCCGACGACGATTGCCACCAGGATGTAGCCCGCGTGCGCAATACTGGAGTAGGCGAGCAGGCGCTTGATGTTGCGTTGTGCCAGAGCAACCAGATTGCCGACGATCATCGTGACCGCCGCCAGCCACCATACGGCTTCGTGCCAGATGTAGAGCAAGGTTGGAAATGCTTCGAGCCAGAGGCGGAACAGCGCGGCGAACGCAGCACCCTTGACCGCCGCCGCCATGTAAGCAGTGATCGGCGTTGGTGCGCCCTCGTATGCATCGGGAGCCCACATGTGAAACGGCGCCGCCGCGATCTTGAAGCCAAAACCGACGAGAATCAGCGCGATTCCCACCAGCAGCAACCCATTGTGCTCGAGGCTGAAGCGCACAATGTTCGCCCTGATCTCGACGAAGTTCGTGGCGCCGGTTGCGCCGTAGACGAGCGCGGTACCATACAGCAGGAAAGCGGTCGAGAAGGCGCCGAGCAGGAAGTACTTGATCGCTCCTTCGGCGGAGCGCTCCGTCCGGCGATTGACGCCGACCAGAACGTAGACCGCGATCGACATCAGCTCGATGCCGAGGAAAACGATGATCAGGTCACGAGCTGCGGCGAGGATCATCATTCCCGAAGTCGCCAGCAACAGCAGCACGTGCGTCTCGCCAGGCGTAATTCCCTCGCGCACGTTGTAGTCGAGCGACATCGCAATCGTTCCCAGTGTGGCGATGAGCAGAATCTCGTCCGTCGCCCAGCGGAAGTTGTCGACAGCGATCACTCCAACCGTAGCGGTGTATCCCGTGTACGCGTAGTAACCGACCGCAACCATGGTGAAGATGCAGAGCGCCATGCTGAGGACGCCAACGGAGCGCTGGTGCGCGTCGCTCTCCCGACGCCACCCCGCGAACAGCAGCAGCAGCATCGCTCCACCCATCAACAGCAGATCGGGACCCAGAGCGGAGGTAAGCTGAGCGGGCATCCTGAGATCGAATGTCATCAGCGTCCTGCCTCACTCAGTCTCGGCGCGCTGGCTCCCTGAACTCGATCCACCAACAGCTGGGCCGAGCTTTCCATGCGACGCAACACCGGGGCGGGATAGACTCCGAGCCATATTATCGCCGCTATCAACGGCACCAGCATCGCGAGCTCACGTCTGTTGAGATCCGCCAGGTGCGTGTTTTCAGGCTTATCGAGCGGGTTGTAGAGAATTCGCTGCAGCGCCCACAACAAATAGACGGCGGCGAAGATCACACCGATGGTCGAGATGACCGCCAGGACGGGATAAGTGCGGAACGTGCCTAATAGAACGAGAAATTCTCCAACGAATCCGTTGGTACCGGGCAGCCCAATGCTGCTCAGCGAGACGAAGGTCAGAACGGCCGCAAACATCGGCACCACGCGCGCGATTCCCCCGTACGCATCGATCAGTCGCGAGTGCCGGCGCTCGTAGATGATGCCGACGAGGAGAAACAGCGCTCCCGTCGAGATACCGTGGTTGATCATCACCATCAACGCGCCCTGCACGCTTTGCAGAGTGAGCGCGAAAATCCCGAGCATGACGAAGCCGAGGTGACTGACGGAGCTGTACGCCACCAGCTTCTTGAAATCGGGCTGCACCATCGCCACCAGCGCGCCATAGAGGATCCCGATGACCGCCAGGATCAGTATGATCATGCGCACCGTCGGATTCAGCGCCGCACCCGGGAAGAGCGGCAACCCAAATCTCAGAAAGCCGAACGTCCCCATCTTCAGCATGATGCCGGCAAGGATCACCGACCCCGCCGTTGGCGCTTCGACGTGGGCGTCAGGAAGCCATGTGTGGAACGGAAACATCGGCACCTTCACCGCAAACGCGAGGAAGAACGCCCCGAAGAGCCAGAGAGCGGCGCGCTGCGGCACGGACGCGTTGGCAGCGAGAAGGTGATCGTAGCTGAAGTCGGGCGTTCCGCTCGCCCCTCTCAGGTGCAACCCCAGATAGATGATCGCCACCAGCATCAGCAGCGACGGAAGGAACGTGTAGAGGAAGAACTTGATGCTGGCGTACAGGCGGCGCTCCCCGCCCCAGATTCCGATTATGAAGTACATCGGCACCAGCATCACTTCCCACATCACGTAGAAGAGGAATAGATCGCGCGCCAGAAACACTCCGATCATGCCGCTGCTCAGGATCAGCAGCAGCGCGTAATAGCTGCGGACCTTGGTGCGGATGCTCGTCCAGCTGCCGAGCGTCGAGAGCGGCATGATGAACGTGGTGAGAAGCACCATCATCAGCGCGATGCCATCGATTCCAAGCGTGAAGCGCACGCCCCACGTTGGGATCCACGGCATGTCGATCGATGCCTGCCATCCCGTGTCGGCCGGATTGTAGGACCACCACAATCCCAGCGAAACGATGAACTCGAGAGCGAAGAACCAGAACGCGACCTGTCGGGCCGCTGGACTTTCGACGCTCGATCCGTCCGCCGCTCCCCGCGCCGGCAGCAGCAGGACCGAGATTGCGCCGACGACGGGAATTACCAGCAGCGCGGGGAGCACCCAGCCGTTGTATCCGATCGACTCGAGGAAACTGGCCATGGATCAGATCATCGAAGGGTGATGGCGCCGAGTACGAGGAGCACTCCCACGACCAGGCCC
>JBKPDS010000080.1:0-17190 GCA_046727995.1 Gemmatimonadota bacterium | reverse complement strand
GCACCTGAATGGAGAATCGTGCGGAGTGGAGTCGAGGGCGTGAAGCGCGAGGACTCCAAGGACAGCGGGTCGCTACGTTTGCTGCTCGGCGGACAATGGATCGCGCTGCTCATCGCGTTTCTAGTTGCTTTCGGCCGTGCGTTTGCTTTTCCGAACCGACTGCAGGTTCCATTGTTTGCTGTTGGGATCTCCGTGCTTCTGCTCGGCAGCCTGCTGCGGCGTTATTGCTGGCGAACGCTGGGCGAATATTTCACCGGAGATGTAAGAGCGAGACACGACCAGCCGGTGATTCGCTCGGGTCCCTATCGGTTGGTTCGGCACCCGTCGTATACGGGCGCCATGTTGATGTTCATCGGGCTCGGCTTGTCGCTCGGAAACTGGATCAGCGCGCTGTTGCTCACCGTGAGTTCCATCGCGTTGTATGGTTACCGCGTCAACGTTGAGGAGCGCGCGCTGCTGGAAACCATCGGTGAGCCGTACCGCGCGTACATGAAAGAATGCAAGCGGTTCATACCGTATGTTGTTTGAGATGCCTCGAGGAGGAGTAACGATGAGATCTCATTCCGCTGTTTTCCTGCTCGTCGCTTTTGCAGTGGCGCCGGCTTTCGCGCAAGCGGGTCGCCGCGCCGCGCCGCCGCAAACTGAGACACAAATCGGTCGGCCGACGCGGGTGCCCACGCCGACAACGCTCCCGCCGATAAAGCTCGAGGATCAGTGGACAACGGCGCTGGTGCGTAGAGACGCGGTAACCTTCGAGCGTCTGCTCGCTCCGAATTTCGTTTACACCGAGGACGCCACCGTGATGAGCCGGACCGATGTGATCAAGAGCGTGACGGGGCCCGATCGGGTCGAGTGGGCGCGTAACGAAGGCATGAAACTGCACGATTTCGGAGATGTGCACGTAATCACCGGCGTCCTGCATCTGAGAGGAAAAGGGCGGCAGGGGCCCTTCGACCGGCGATACCAGTTCACCGACACCTGGCAGCGGCGGAACGGACGGTGGCAGATCATCGCCGCGCAAGACTATCTCATTCCGAAATAATCGCGCTGATGATGTCGTCGAGGAGCGTGAAAGCGCAGGGGCTGATCGCGATGATTGCGATCGTCGCTGCTGCCTGTGGCACCGGCAGCAAGAGTGGGACAGGGAGCGGGACCTCGACAAACGATAGCGCGAGCTCCGAGCCGCAGGCGACATCGGTTGCGGCGACTGGAGCTGCTTCGGTGTCGGGCGGACGCATCGCGGTGCCGCATGCTGGTCCTGCCGGTGAGTGGCAGATGCCGGCCGGCGACTATGCCAGCTCGCGCTACAGCGAGCTTTCCTCGATCACGCCACAGAACGCGACAAATCTGAAAGTAGCCTGGGCTTTCTCGACAGGAGTCCTGCGCGGCCACGAAGGACAGCCGCTGGTGGTCGGCAACACGATGTACGTCGTGACGCCATATCCGAACGTGTCCTATGCGATCGATCTGACGCAGGTCGGCCAGCCGTTGAAATGGAAATTCCGTCCCGACAACGCCCAGCAGGCGATCGGCAGAGCCTGCTGTGACGTCGTGAATCGCGGCGCTGCCTACGCCAACGGAAAAATCTTCTACAACCTGCTCGACGGTCACACGATCGCAGTCGACGCGGCAACCGGCACCCAGGTCTGGCGAACGAAGATGGGCGATCTGTCGCGTGGTGAGACGATCACGATGGCGCCCATCGTGGTGAAGGGCAAAGTCATCGTCGGCTCGAGTGGGGGCGAGATGGGTGTGCGCGGCTGGATCGCGGCGCTCGACGCCGGGACCGGTAAGGAAGTCTGGCGCGCCTACAACATCGGGCCCGACAAGGACGTCAAAGTCGGCCCGAAGTTCAAACCTTTCTACGCCCACGACCGCGGCAATGACATCGGCGTTTCATCGTGGCCGGGCGATACGTGGAAGACCGGCGGCGGTGCGGTATGGGGATGGATCTCGTACGATCCAGCGCTAAATCTGATTTATCACGGCACCAGCAATCCCGGCCCGTGGAACGAGAATCAGCGAACGGGCGACAACAAATGGACGGCCGCTATACTCGCTCGGGACGCGGATACAGGCGAAATGGTGTGGGCGTTTCAGGTGACCCCGCACGACATGTGGGATTACGACGCCGTGAACGAGAACATCCTCGTCGATCTGCCGATCAAGGGACAGACGCGGAAAGCGCTCGTTCATTTCGATCGCAACGGATTTGCGTACACCATCGATCGTGCGACTGGAGAAGTGATTCTCGCCGAGCCGTTCGTGCCGATGAACTGGTCGACCGGAATCGATCTGACGACTGGCCGGCCGAAGGTGGTGGAAACGAAGAAGACGGCGCAGGACAAGAACATCACCGATATATGTCCAAGCCTGGAAGGAGGAAAGAATCAGCAACCGGCGGCGTTCTCGCCGCAGACCGGGCTGTTCTACGTCCCGACGAACAATCTGTGCATGGATTTTCAGGCGCGCGCCGTCACCTACATCGCCGGCACTCCATTCATCGGCGGCAATGCGCCGGAGAAAGGAGGACCGGGCGGTTACCGTGGCGAGTTTATCGCCTGGGACGCGACTACGGGCAAGAAAGTTTGGGGAATCAAGGAACCCTACCCGGTCTGGGGCGGAGCACTGGCGACGGCCGGCGGCGTCGTGTTTTACGGCACGCTTGACGGCTGGTTCAAGGCGGTCGATGCGAGGAACGGGAAAGTTCTGTGGCAGTTCAAGGTCGGCTCGGGCGTGGTCGGCAATCCGGTGACCTACACCGGGCCCGATGGAAAACAGTATGTCGCGATTTATGCAGGAATTGGTGGAGATATGGGGTTGTTGATCGCCGGCGATGTTGCGGCCAACCTGCCTTACGATGTTCGAGAGCGGGGGACGACGTTGCCGGACATCAGCAGGTGGACGAGTTGGGGAGGAGAGTTGTTTGTCTTTTCGCTCTGACGGGAAAGGGATTGCGAATCGCAAACTGATTGCGAACTGCGAGCTCGCTGCGAACTACGAACCGACTGCGAATTGAGAATTAGAATGGGTCACCGACTGTCGCTGCTGATTGTCATCGCGACGCTTTCCTGTAATTCGCAGGGGAACAGGGCGGCGACTGGAGCGGGTGAAACAGCGAATGCAAAGACCGCAGATACAACAACGGGGAGTTACGTCATTGCCAGCGACAGCTTGCGCATCATCGAGCATCCGGAGATTCTCCCCGCCGGATTTCCAGCGAGTGGAAAGCCGATCGCCGTAAAAAATCCGCACGAAGGCGACAAGAATGCGATTGGTCAGGGCGGCAAGCTCTTCGTCGCCTACAATTGCCTCGACTGTCACGGAGCCGATGGCTCGGGTGCGATGGGCCCCAGCTTCCAGGACGGACGGTGGCACTTCGGCGGCTCGCCCGCCGAAGTCTTCGAATCGATTTATCAGGGGAGGCCGGATGGAATGCCGGCCTGGGGTGGACGTATCACCAACGATCAGATCTGGATGCTGACGGCATACGTTCGCTCTTTGTCATCCAAGGATCTGAGCACCGAGAACTTCACCGGTAAGACGGTAGAGCGCACCGGTCACTGAGGGCAAAATGTCACGGAAGATTCAAAGCCACCTGACACTGGCTGTGGGCATCGTCGCCCTCCTTCCAGCCGCTCTGCAGCCGCAAAGCGCTGGATCATTCACTATGGAGCAGGTCAAGAGCTATCCGTTCCCGAATGAGCTGACTGCTTCGTCCTCGGGCTCGCGCATCGCCTGGGCGCTCAACGAACGCGGACTGAGAAATGTGTGGGTTGCTGAAGGCCCCGCTTTCACCCCCCGACGGCTCACCAACTATACGAGCGACGACGGACAGGAGCTCACCAGCATCTCGATCACGCCAGACGGGAAGTACGTCGTCTACGTTCGTGGCGGAGACCATGGCGGCAACTGGGATGAAAGCGTCGCCGTCAATCCAACCGAGAATCCCACCGGCTTCAAGGTCCAGGTCTGGTCGGTGCCGTTCTCGGGTGGAGAGCGGAAGGCGCTGGCAGAAGGAGACGAGCCGGCGGTCTCTCCGCGCGGAGATCGCGTCGCTTTCACCAAAAACCACGAGATCTGGATCAGCCCCATCGATGGATCTGCCCCGGCTCAAAAATTCTTCAACGCCCGTGGCAACCTCGGTGATCTCGTCTGGTCGCCCGATGGATCGAGACTCGCATTCGTCGCCGATCGAGGCGATCACGCCTGGATCGGAGTCTTCAGCAACGATTCGACTCCTTTCGTCTGGCTGGCGCCGTCTAGCGGTCGTGATTTCTCGCCGCGATGGTCGCCCGATGGAAAGCGAATTGCCTTCGTGCGAACTACTGGCAGAGGCGGCGCTCCGGACTCGCTCCTCAAGCAGCGCGACATGCCGTGGTCGATCTGGACGGCCGATGCAGCAACTGGCGCTGCCGCCATGTTGTGGCAATCACCCAAAACTCCTCGCGGCTCTTTCCCCCAGACGGAAGGCCAGGCCAACCTGAACTGGGCCGCCAACGGTCGGATCGTATTTCTATCCGACGTCGACGGCTGGCCCCACCTCTACTCGATCGCTGAGACCGGCGGGGCGCCGCTGCTGCTGACGCCCGGTAATTACATGGCGGAATACATCCACCTCAGTCCCGACGGACGCTGGCTCGTCTTCGCGGGTAACGCCGGCAGCGACACCAATGACGTCGATCGTCGGCATGTCGTGAGAGTGCCGGTTGACCGCGCTGCTCCGCAGGTAATGACTCCGGGCCCCGGGTTGGAGTGGACTCCATTCGTCACCGGCGACGGCCAGTCGATCGCATTCATCGGCGCAACCGCACAACGGCCACCGGTACCCGCCGTCATGCCACTAAGTGGTGGCGCTCCGAAATGGATCGGCCTCGACCGGATTCCGTCGGACTTTCCGACTGACCGCCTCGTCGCCCCGCGGAAAGTTGTCTTCAAGTCCGGCGACGGTCTCATGATCCACGGACAGCTCTTTGAGAAAGCCCGCGGCCCCGGCGGCCCCGCCAGGAAACCCGCCGTGATTTTCGTCCACGGTGGTCCGCCGCGTCAGATGCTGCTCGGCTGGCACTACTCCGACTACTACGCGAACGAGTACGCGGAAAATCAGCGACTGGCCGACATGGGATTCGTGGTGCTCTCGGTCAACTATCGCCTCGGGATTGGATACGGCCACGAATTCCATCACCCGCCGAATTCCGGAACGCGAGGTGCGTCAGAATATCTGGACGTGAAAGCGGGTGGCGAGTATCTGCGCTCGCTGCCCCAGGTAGATCCGGCTCGTATCGGCATCTACGGAGGATCTTACGGCGGCTTTCTCACGGCGATGGCGCTGGCGAAAAACTCGGATCTCTTCGCCGCCGGCGTGGACATTCACGGCGTTCATGACTGGACGACCGATGCACCCCGCCCGCGACGAATCGGCTTCGAGCAGCCCCCGGACTACGATCGGGCGATCGACATGGCCTATCGGTCATCCCCGGTCGCATACGTGAGTGGCTGGAAATCACCGGTGCTTCTGATCCATGGCGACGACGATCGCAACGTTCCCGTCGATCAGACGGTGGACCTGGTGCAGAGGCTCGCTGCTGCCGGTGTTCCCTACGAAGAGATTATCATTCCGGATGACACGCATCACTTCATGCGTCACGCGAATTCAGTGAGAGTCGACAGCGCAGTCGCTGAATTTCTTGGTCGGAAGCTTAAGAGGGAAGCGGGAAGTGGGAAGCGGGAAGGGGGGAATAATGATTAGCAGAATCTGGCACGGCTGGACGAAACGAGAGGACGCGGACAAGTACGAGCAGATGCTCCGCGCTGATGTTCTGCCGGGAATTCATCGCATTCGCGGCTATACCGGCGCCTACCTGATGCGACGAGAGGCCGCCAATAACGAAGTCGAGTTCGTCACCATCACCCAATTCACCGACATTCACGCGGTGAAGGCGTTCGCGGGCGAAGATTACGAGCGGGCGGTGATCGCGCCGGGCGCCGGGAAGTTCCTAACGCACTACGACGAGCGATCCGCGCACTACGAGACGCTCCTCACGCCGTCGGACGTGCGAGCGCTGGCTTCGCGGATCAGCGGGAGAAACCGCGTAGTCTAGGGCCTACTGCGAGGCAGGAGCAGGAGGCACGCCACCGAAAGCAGTGACGATCGCGAGCCCCATGTTGGCCATCGTCAGCTGCGGCTCATTGTCGAGAATCCAGCGCTGATCCTGGTTCTCCTTCGTCAACACGCAGGCTACGACGCGGTTCCGCAAATACCATAGGGTGCATTCCGTCTTCACCGCGTCGTCCTCGCCATCCTTGTGAGCTGCACGCGCGCCGAGCAGGTAGCGCTGAAGCATGAAATCGGTGCCGTTGTGCTCGAGGATGTCGAGCATTGCCGAATCCGCGGCCGGATTCACTGCTTTGCCCTGCGCCATCAGCTCGAACAGGTGAGCCATTTCATTCGGAGTAGTCACCCCAAATCCGTACTTGACGGAGCTGTCCATCGCCACGCTGGAGATGCGCCGAAAGGTCTTGGAGTGCACGCGAGTGTGTTGCAGTCCCAGCGAATCCATCTTTGCCCACACGCGACGGATGATGATCCGATCCAATAACAGGTTGGTGGCAGTGTTGTCGCTGACGGTCGACATCAGCCAGGCCGCATCGTGCACCGTCAGCACCGTGCCGTTGTGCAGGAACTGAATCACGCCTGATCCCGGCACCTGGTCGATCTTGAGGACGGTGAGCGGGTCGTCGAGCGACAGCTGTCCTTTGACGACCAGGTCGTAGACGGTTACCAGGATTGCAACCTTGATCAGACTGGCAGTCGGGAAAGTCTCGTCGCCGCGTCTGCTGATGTGATCTCCCGACTCCAGGTCGATGACGCTGTAGCCGACGATCCCGTGATGAGCGTCAGCGATGGAATCGAGCTTTTTGCGCAGCGCTGCGGTGTCAGCGCGTACCGGCTGCAGTCGTAGGCCGCCCGAACGGCCGGCCGTGCTCGCGGCGCAGGCAATTGCGCCAGCGAGAATGATCGGTCCGTAAGTCCCAAGAATTCGCAGCGCGCGATATCGGATCGTGTCTCCCATGGACCGACTTAGTTCGATGTCGTGGTCGCCGTGGCGGTCGCCACCGACCCCTCGGGATCGAGCGTCTTCAGCACATCCCGCCAGGCGAACTTCTTTCCGCTCCCTCTCACCCAGTAATCCATCCACGCCATTTCAGCGACCGACTTGAGAAGCTGATTGCGTGGATCGGGAATGCCGTGAGTGCTTCCTGGATACACGTAGAGCTCCGTCGGCACGCCAAGCCGCTTGAGGGCCATGAACAACTCCTCCGACTGCGGTCGGGGCACGCGCGGATCTCCCTCCACGACGTGAATCATGGTCGGCGTCTTCGCGTTCTTGATGTACTTGAGCGGAGACTGATTCCAGTAAGCCTCGAAATCGTCGTAAGGCAGCTTGTTTCCGAGATAGAATTGACGATTTCTCTGCACATCGCTCTCGGCGTACATCGAGATCCAGTTCGACGTGCCGGCGCCGGTGCTAATTGCCTTGAAGCGGTTGGTGTGGGTGAGAATCCAGTTCGACCAGTGGCCGCCCGCACTCCATCCGAGCACTCCCATCTTCGTGCTGTCGACGATGCCCTGTGAGATCAGGTAGTCGACGCCAGTCATGATGTCCTCGTATCCCTTCTGGAAGTAATTACCGACGATGTCCGTCTTGTGCTTCTCGCCGTAATTGGTCGAGCCCCGGTAATTCGGCATCAGCACTGCGTAGCCGGCGCCGGCATAAGTCTGTGCGCCATAGCCGCCGTTGAAGCCGAGGACGTCGGCCGCGGCAGGCCCACCGTGGATGGCGACAATGAGCGGGTAGCGCGTCCCCGCCTGGTAGCCAACGGGCTTGATGAGGATCCCGCCGACTGTCTTCCCGTCGGTCGACTTCCAGCTGATCTCTTCCTCATCGCCGAGGGCGAAGTTGCGCACCTGGGGATTGGCATCGGTGAGCTGACGCCAGTTCGTGCGCACCGGGATCTGGTCGACGGATGCGACGGTGTACAGCGTCGAGGGTGTGTGTGGATCGGCGTAATTCAGCAGCAGCAGCTTGGAGTCGTCGTCCTCATCGGTGTTCAGAGAGGCGTGTACGTTCGACACCTGACGCACCGAATTCTTGTCGATGTCGAGCGCCATCAGCTGATTGCTCGCCTTGATTCCCTCATTGAAGTAGATGGTCTTTCCATCCTTCGACCAGAATCCAATGGTGACGTCGCCGTCGAAGTTGTTCCCCAGCTGCTGGAACATTCCGCCGCGGTTGTCGGTGCGGCGCAGGTAGACGCGATCATTGGTCATACTGTACTGCGTCATGTCGGCCGGCGCCGAGAACGCAATCCATTTGCTGTCCGGCGAGAACTCCAGATCGCTTTCTGGAACTTCGTTGTTGTTGGTCAGCCGCTCGATGTTGCCGGTGGCAGTCTCGAGCAGATACAGGTCGGCATTGATGTCCTGCTCGGTGATGTTCCGCATGTAGCGGTTGGCGGCTACTCCGTGGTAGCCGATCCAGCGACCATCATCTGAGATGTTGAAATCGGTGACCGAGATCGCTGTATCGCGTGTCAGTCTCGTCGCCTTCTTCGAATCGACATCGAGCGCCCACAGGCTCGATGTCGGCGTGGCCATGTTGCGGATGGCGACGTTGAACTTCTTCTCGATGCGCAGTTGCTCATCCTTGTCGAGTGTGTCAGCGGTTACGAAATAGATACGGCGGCTATCGGGTGACCATTTCCAGAGTCCAACTCCCGCCAGCTGGTGGGTGAGCTCGATCGGCTTCGCTGAATCGATACCCGCCACAGGCAGTGCGTAAAGCTGCTCTTCGTTGGACTTGCCGCTGCGATACACCAGCCACTTGCCGTCCTTGCTGAAGGCGAGCGTCGACACGCCCTCCTTGGCGTCGGTGATTTTGCGAGCTTCACCGCCATCCGGCCGCATGATGTAGATCTGATTCTGACTGGACGGCGTGCTCCCGCCGGTGCCGGTCCCGGAGGACACTGCCGGTGCATCTCTGTTGGAGAGAAACACGAAGAACTTTCCATCGCGCGACCAGCGAGGCGACGTCTCGTTCTTGTCCTTGGTGAAAGTCATCTGCTTCGTCGACGGCAACCCATCCTTCACTGATACGAGGTAGATATCAGTCTGACGCTTGGCCTGGCTCCAATCGGGTGTGGAAAGCGTGTAGAGCAGCCACTTGCCGTCGGGACTTGGCGTCGGCGACCCGACATCGCGTTGCAGTTGCCGGTCGAGAAATGTGATCGGTCGCACCGCGCTGGTCGGTGCAGGTTTCTGGGCGGCGACAAGGGCCGGCACCAGTGCGGCGATGAACAGACGGTAGATACGCATAGGCAGCGAAGATGAAAGGGACATAAAGATATGGTGAAGCATGAGGCGTCACGAACGCAATAGCGGAAACACTCCACTGCGTACGCTTTTTGCCTGACTCGCTCGTCGCAAAACGATAATTCCGACTCGATTACCGAGCGGTTTTTTTCTTGACCCCTGAGATGGGGAGGGAGACAGGTACGATGTTGATCAAGGGAACCAGATCGAGAGTGGCGGTGCTAGCTGTCGCGGCGGTTACACTTGCCGGGTGCGCCAAGAAGGAGAACGCCGGCGTCGATACCACCGGAGCTGCCTCGAGCACGACCTACACTGGCTCAACGGCGAATACGGCATCCAGCACGCCAGCAGCGAATCCTTCGGGCAACTGGACGGATCCGAACATCGTCGCGCTGCTCGATGAAGCGAACATGGCCGACAGTGCTGCCGGCTTCATTGCGGCGACAAAGGGAACTTCCTCCGAAGTGCGCGAGTTCGCGCGGCGGATGATGCGCGATCACCACCAGCTTCGCACCCAGGGTGCTGCGCTCGCCAAGAAACTCAACGTCACTCCAGCCGCTCCCTCCGACGACCCCGTGATGCCGATGGCCCAGGACGAGACCAATACCCTCAATTCGACAGCCAAGGGTAAGGATTTCGACAAGGCGTACATCGATGACGAGGTCAAGGCTCATAAGGCGGTGCTGCAGCTGGCGACCCAAGCCGCAGGCCAGACCCAGAACACGGAGCTGAAGAATCTGATCCAGAAAGCAGCGCCGGTGATTCAGAACCACCTCGCCAAGGCCGAATCGATCCAGAAATCCCTGAAGTAGCTGTTGCTGAAAGGCGTAATCTTCGACATTGACGGCACGCTCGTAGACAGCAACGACGCGCATGCGAAGTCCTGGGTTGACACCTTCGCGGAGGCTGGCTACGACGTGCCGTTTGACGTTGTCAGACCCCTGATTGGAATGGGGGCCGACAAGCTGCTGCCGAAGACGATCGGCGTCAGCAACGAAAGCGACGTCGGCAAGAAGGTGATTAAGCGTCGCTCCGAGATCTTTCGTGAGAAATACCTGCCGCACCTTCGTCCGTTCAAAGGCTCGCGGGACCTGGTTCTACGCGTGCGGTCGGACGGACTCAAACCAATCGTCGCCACATCGGCCAAGGATCAGCAACTGAAGGCACTCCTGCGCGCGGCGCAGGTGCAGGATCTGATGGAGGAAAAGGCGACATCGCGTGACGCCAAGAGATCGAAGCCTGACCCCGACATCGTGCATGCTGCCATCAGGGAGAGCGAGATACCGCCGACGCAACTGGTAATGATCGGTGATACCCCCTACGACATCGAGGCAGCAGCTAAAGCAAAAGTGCGCACGATTGCGTTTCGATCGGGCGGCTGGCAGGACGCCCACCAGTGAGCTCACCTTCGGCGCACTCGTTCTGCTTGCTACTTCGGTGCTGGTGACGTTGCCGTCGCCGCGGTAGCCGCGCGCGGCGGCGCGTTCTTCACGTACTTGTCCAGCCAGTTGATGTACTCCCACAGCAGATGGCGCTGCGTCTCTATCGCGGTGTATCCGTGTGGCTCCAGCGGCAACTGAACGTAGCGAACGCTTCCGCCATTACCCTTGATCGCCGCGAAGAGACGCTCTGACTGAATCGGGAACGTCCCGGAGTTGTCGTCACGCTGACCGTGGATCAGTAGCAGCGGCGCCTTGATCTTGTTGGCGTAATTGAAGGGCGACATCGCGTTGTAGACTTCCGGCGCTTCCCAGTACGTGCGCGGCTCCGCCTGAAATCCGAAGGGAGTAAGCGTCCGGTTGTAGGCACCGCTCTCGGCGATTCCGGTGCGGAAGATGTCCGAGTGCGCCAGCAGGTTTACGGTCATGAACGCACCGTAGGAATGCCCGCCGATGGCGATGCGGTCGCGATCAGCTACTCCCATGTCGACGATCTTGTCGACGGCCGCCTGCGCGCTGGCGACGAGCTGTTGGACGTAAGTGTCGTTCGGTTCTTTTCCGTTCACGCCGACGATCGGCATCGTCGGACCATCGAGCACACCGTAGCCGTTCATCAGCAGCATCAGGTAGTTCTGCCGGCCAGGGCGTTTGAACTCGTATGGAGATCCGGTGAGCTGTGAGGCGGCGTCAGCCGATTGGAACTCGCGTGGATACGCCCAGAAGAAGAACGGCAAACGGCCCTGCGACTTGTCGTATCCCGGTGGGAGATACATCGTCGCGGAGAGTTTGACTCCGTCGGGGCGAGTATAGGTGATGAGCTCGCTCTTGACGTTCGCGAAATACGGGGCTGGATCGCCGAGTCTGGTGATTTGGGTCAGGGACTTGTTCTTCAGATCACGCACGAATGCGTTCGGTGGATCGGTTCGCGATTCGCGGAGGGTGATGACGCGGTTAGCGTCCGGATCGACCACCTGCAGCACTTCCTCGTAGTTCGGCGGCTCCGACTGCCACAAGCGCTCCGTCTTGCCCGTGACGATGTTGAATCGATCGATGAATGGCTTGTCACCTTCAGGTGATGCGCCACTCCCACGCAGATAGAGATAGTTTCCGTCGCTCGACCGCAGCGGGACGAGCCGATCTGTCGCCGGATCCTGCACGAACACCCAGAACCCGGGATCCGAATACCTGTCTTCGGTGCTGCGATCCCAGATCAGTTTTGGCGTGCCGCCGTTGGGAGCGCTGGGGTCGATCATCCACACGCGGCGTCGCGCTCCCCGCGATAGTCTGTCGGTGAGGAAGGCCGTGTTGGGCGAAACCCAGGTGATTCCGCCGAACCGATACTCCGTTTGAACGAACGGTTTGGCGGGACCCGCAAACGGTGCCGAGAGAAGCGAGACCTGATCGCGCTTCGGGACGGTCTTCCGCGGATTGCCGCTGTCCAGAGCTTCGACGAGAATGAGTGTCGCTGGAACATCGGGTCGCCAGCTCACGATACGAATGCCGGGCAACACGGCGTCGCGGGCGCTCGGCGCTTCCTCGGCGACGTGAGAATTGCGGATCTCGCGCAGGATCTTTCCGTTCAGACCCCAGACTTCGGTCCGTGATGGAAAGACATCCATCGGCACCTGATACGAATAGGGTCGCTGGACGGTCTCGACGAGCAGATAGTTGCCATCGGGCGACGGTGTCACGCGTGAGTGGATTCCCGGCTGACCGATGGGCGTGATACGGCCGTCGAGTCCAACGAGAGAGACCTGGTCGGTGAAGTAGTAGTCGAAGAGCGCTTCGTCGGTCGGACTTTGCAGCAGATACTCATAGGTCCGTGCCGGTGCCGAACGGCCGTACGATTCCTGAACGATGACTCCCGAAGGAACGTCGGAGATTTTTGGCGGCGCGCCACGATTTGCCGGCCAGAGTCTGCACACGAGCGGTGCCTTTCCATTGAGCCAGTCGCAACCGGCGTCCTCGACAATGTTGGGGCGCAAAGTGGTGAAGTTGAGACTCGCCGGCGTCAGTCGGCGGGCCGCGCCACTATTTACATCGGCGACCCAGAGCGCTGACCCAGCCGGAGTGGTGGCGATGAAAGCCAGATCCTTTCCGTCGTGCGACCAATCGAGGTCGACAATTTTTCCGGATAATCCGGGTCCGCTTACGCGACGGACGCGTCCACTTGGCAAATCGATGAGCTCCACGGACATGGTACCTTTGGAGATCGTGGTGTAGGCGAGCTTGTCACCACTCACCGACCACTCCGCAGAACCGATGCGCCCACCCGCCGGCACCTCCAGACTGCGCACGGTCTTCCCATCGATGCTGCTCACCGTCGCCGACCGGATTCCGATATTCTCGATCCGATAATCCGGGTTTGCTCTGATCTTGCTTCCGCCGAGGTAATAAGCGGAGTCGGCCATGTCGCTGATCGTTATGGACCGCGGATCGCTCACCGTGACCAGGATCCACTGGCGGTTGGGACTGACTAACGTCACCGGATTTGCGGGAGCTTCGAGGACTTTCACCAGATCGGCAGGCGGCGATTGATACGCGAGCTGTGCCCATCCTGAAGCAAGCGGCGACAGAATCAGGCACACCGTGAACAGAAAACGGCGATACGAGATGTTGATCATTGGACAGTCTGGGAGAGATGTTCGGGAGGAGCCGATCTGGGTTTTACTACTATATAAGTACTGATAGCACCACGGCAGTGTTGTCAGTGGTGGTCGCGCCGCGATTCCAGCCAGCGCACGGTCGCGCGACTGACAAAGGTGGTGAGGGCGATCGTCGCCGTCACGTCGCTGGTCCAGTGCTGATCCTCGTAGACACGGTCCCAGGCAACCAGCGCGACGATACCGCTGCAGAGAGCGGTGAGAGAAGTCGAATGACTCTGCATGGAAATCGCCTCAGCAATCGATGCAATGTGCGCGACGTGGGCCGACGGCAGCGAATGCCAGTCGCCATTCGAGGTAAATGGGTGAAAGCGATGCGAATTTCCTCCCACGTGCGGGCGCTCACGTCCGATTACCGGCTTGAGCGCCGACTCTGCGATATCGGACGCAACGTAGGCCGCAGCGGTATTGAGCGTGCCGTTTGCAAGAGACTCCTGGTGGGTGAGCAAGGCGGCGGCATAGGTGACAGCCATCGCCGGCACCAGAAAATGAGCAGTTCCGAGGGGATTTACAGATCTGGCGAGATGATCGAGTGAATGAGAATGCTCTCTCAGTGACCACTCCCGCGCTTCAGGGTCCAACGCGGCTGATGCAACAATTCCGAGAGGAACGACCCACCTTGTGGCCGACGCTCTCTGTGAAGGGGGAGGGGGAGGCACCTGAGGTACGGAATCTTTCTGAGCCGCGACGGTGTTTGAGATCAGAAGGAGCTGACCGATCGACAGGACAACGAGATTCCGGCGCATGAATCAGAGTAGGAAGCGGAGAGTTGGCTGGCAATGGGCGGCAAGGGTTGTCGGTCCGGTTGTGCTGACGGTCCTATGGATGGTGGCGTGCACGGAATCGCCGATCACCGAGAATCCAACCCTCAACGCGAGCGGAAACAGTCATCCCGGATTCGACACGAGCATCTATCCTGGCGATGCAGCGATGGGCGCCTGGCTCAAGCCCGCGTCACCGTACGAATGGGTTGGTTATTACCTGCTGGCGCCGTGTCATCGCGATGCATCGTGGATGGGCACACGCGCAACGTTGACGTCGATGGGTTGGGGCCTGGCGGTGTTATTCGTTGGCCAACAGACGTTCGATGGCGTCCCCGATGTCGCGCTGCCGCCGACTTTCAACAAGGTCCTGCCAATCGGCGGCGACTCTCTCCCGCGTGCGCGCTCGGGGGTCGTAACGCCGTCGACTTCCGCCGAGCTGCAATCCGGAGCGGTGACCTGCTCGAGAACGCTGCTGACGACGGAGCAGGGAACTGCTGACGCGATCGATGCAGTCACCAAGACTGCAGCAGAGGGATTTCCTGGTGGAACGGTGATTTTCCTCGACATCGAGCACATGGACGTGATTCCAGCATCGATGGACGCCTACTATCGCGCCTGGGTGCAACAGGTATTGGCTGATGGACGTTTTCGGCCGGGCATCTACGTGCACAAGGCGAATGGGGCAGCGATCTACGCCGGGGTGCAGCGCGCCTATGCCGACATGAACGTGAGTGGCACCGCTGTATTCTGGATCACATCGTCGACTGGTTTTTCGATCGAGAGGAATCCGCAGGACGTCGGCTTTTCATGGGCGAGCATCTGGCAGGGCATCTACGAAGTGAATCAGACCTACGGCGGCGTCACCATCAACATCGATGTCGACGTCGCGGCAATGCGCTCACCCTCGAATCCGTAGACAATTGGGAAATTTGCGCTGGCCAGTGCGCCTGACGGTCGCACTGCTCGTCGTCTCCGCGCCGGTAGCGGGCGGACAGGCGAATCCGGCAGCGGGCCTCGTGCTGACACCGGCGACGTTTTCCATTTTGAACCCATCAATTTTTGGTGACAACGGTCCAGTAGTGGTCGGCGGCGGCTACGGCAATCGTCCGAGTGCCAGGAGTTACCTCTTCTCCGGCAGCCTGAGTCACGTCCGGTTTCAGTTTGGACGCACGTTCTGGCCGTTTCGAGTTCGTGCCAAAACATTGATGACGGGCATCGACTACGCCCATGGACTCGCGTCGGCCGAGATAAATCCCGCCGTCAGATTGGTATCAGGAGTTCAGACTTCCGTCGGGTACGGTTTGATCAATGATTTGAACGGGATAGGGACAGAGGGTTTTGCCGCCGGAGTTCTGATCGGGACTGGCGTGCAGCTGTCAGGCCCGGGCTTTCGCGTAACGCCCTACGTGTCGCCGGCCTACTTCTTCGCCCATGAAGCGTTTGTGGGCTTTGGCTGCGGGAACCCACCAGACTGCAGCGGCCTGACAGCGAGTGGTGGACGGTTCTCGTTCGGTGGCGGCCTCCGGATCGACTTGCTGAAGCGCCTTTCCCTCGAAGCCGGGGTGCGGAAAACGCAGACCCGTGACGCCATCTCTCGCCGCAGCTTCGGCATTTCGTATCGATTTGGAAATCTGGAGGGGCGCGGGTTGCGGGACGCTGGATCCTTCACGCTGCAAATGGACAATGATTTCCTGGCGAGGACCAGCAAACTGCTGGACGAGGACTATACGCAGGGATTTCACTTCATTTTCAATCGGAAGGGATCTCCACGATTCCTCAAACGCGCGCTCGACCACCTGGATGACTGTTCGCCGGAAAGCGGCTGCGAAAATGGCGCAAGCAGTCTGGTTGGTCAGGAGATCTACACACCGCAGTACTACCCGGCTGTCGCTCCCGACGACCGGCCCTATGGTGGATGGCTGTACGGCGGGATGCGATCAACTGCAGCAACGGATCACGATCTCACTGCGCTGAGCATCAAACTTGGCGTGACAGGTCCACCATCCCTCGCTGAGCAACTGCAGATCACCTTTCACGAGCTCCAGCCCTATTACATGATCCCAGCCGGCTGGAACGATCAGCTCAAGTTCGAGCCCGGAGTGATCGTTACGGCAGAGAAGAGGAAGTTCTCTGCGCTGGGTGCCGGTGCGGGATCGTTTGGCTTGATCGGATCGGGAAGCGCGTCGGTTGGCAACGTTCTCACCGATCTGGAAGCCGGTTTGAAACTGGTCGCTGGATTGAATGCCCGACATCCGTGGTTGCTCGACAAGAAGGCCGGATTCGGAGTGCACGCGTCGTTCGGCGCTCGGCAGGACTTCATTCTTCGAAATCTCTTTCTCGACGGAAATACCTTTCGCAGCGGACCGCACGTAAAACGAGTTCCGTTCGTGTGGCAGAAGGAGATGGGAGCTGGCGTATCATTCGGCTCCATCTCCCTGGACTATCAGAAAATCGTGCGCAGCCGTGAGTTCACCACCGGTCGCCGATACCAGCCGTTCGGAACGATCGCCGTCACGCGACGCGGACAATTCTAGCGGCCGGTTGGCAAATCCCGCGGCCGGGGATGAGATTATTCCCGTCCTCTTACTTCATCACACGATGCCGCACCAGCTCTCGCGCGTTCTAACACTCCTCGCGACCGTGCTACTTACGTTCCCGCTTACTGACCTTCACGCTCAGGCAACGCCGAGCGCGAAGACAACCCCGCCGACATTCGACGCCGACTCGGCGCGTCTCGCCGAGCTGCCGTGGCGATCGATAGGGCCGGCAGTGACGAGCGGTCGAGTGGTCGACTTCGCTGTTCCCGAAGGTCCGAAATCGCAGATCGGTGATCGGCTCGGCGAGCTGTTCTATGTCGCGTCGGCCTCGGGCGGGGTGTGGAAGACTGTCAACGGCGGCACGACCTGGGAGCCGATCTTCGATCATCAGGGCTCGGCATCGATCGGTGACAT
>JBKPDS010000079.1:0-4928 GCA_046727995.1 Gemmatimonadota bacterium | reverse complement strand
GATGACGCCGTCGGTGACGCGCTCGAGCCCGGCCATCAACCGGAGGACGGTGGACTTTCCGCTGCCCGAGGGACCGACGAGGACGAGCAGCTCGCCGTCGTGCACTTCGAGGCTGAGATCGCGGGCGGCGATGTAGCCGTTAGGATAAATCTTGTCGACATGCTCGAGAGATATTTTTGCCACTTGCTAGCGCCGGTCGGTTAAGGATCGAGGGCCGAGGACTAAAGGCATTGATAATCGCGGACTGATTGAGGAGCGAGGACAACCGAGGACAGTCCTCACTTGTTCTCGATCCTCGATTAGTCCGCGATCATCAATGCCGTTGGTCCTCGGCCCTCGGTCTCCGTTCATCCCTTTACTGCCCCCGCTGTCAGTCCCTGCACGATCCTCCTTTGAAACACCAAAACCATAACAGCAACGGGCGCCGTCGCCACAACCGCCGCCGCGAGAATCTCGCCCCACGGCACCTGGTATTGCCCGCGAAATAGTGCGATCGCGACCGGTACAGTCTGTCGCTCCGGTCCCAGTGTAAATGAGAGAGCAAACAAGAACTCGTTCCAGCAGTAGATGAACGTCAAAATGCCGGTCGTCGCCAGGCTGGGAACTGCGAGCGGCAACAGAATTCGCGTGAAGCTCTGTCGCCGCGTCGCGCCGTCGACGTGCGCGGCTTCCTCGAGATCTTTCGGAATCTGCCTGATCGATCCGGTGAGCACCCAGACCGTGAGCGGCATCGCGAACGTCATGTAGGGCATGATCAGGCCCGGATAGGTGTCGATCAGATGGAGCGACCGCAGCAACAGATACAACGGGCTCACGATCGATATCTGCGGAAACATCGTCACCGCCAGAATGAAGGCCATGATCGGCGCCTTGCCGCGGAACTCGAGCCGTGCCAGCGCGTAGGCCGCCAGCGTGCCGACCGTCAGGCAAAACAGTGTGGTCGTGCCGGCTACGACCAAGGAGTTCCGTATCGGCGTAATGAAGTCGCGCTCGGTGAACAACGCGTGATAGTGATCGAAGATGAGATGCCGCGGAAGCAGCGTCGGGTCGCGGAACAGCTGTGCGTCCGACATGAACGATGCGACCACCGCCCAGTAGAACGGAAAGAGCGTGAAGATCATCAACAGCACCAGCGCGCCGCCGAACAGCCAACGTCCCCAGCTACGGCCGTGCCAGCCTCCCGCCTCCCGCCTCCCGCGTCCCGCAGTCATCATCCCTCATCTCCTCCGAGGCGCACACCGAGTCCACGGACGTAGAACAGCGCCAGCCCGAAAGTGAGGGCGAAGATCACCACCGACAGCGCCGATCCATAACCGAACCGCAGGTTCTGCAGCAACGCGTTGAAGGTGTAGAGGGCGACCGGCTCGGTAGACGTCCCCGGTCCGCCGCCCGTCAGCACGTAAATCAGATCGAAAACGCGGAATCCATCGAGGGTTCTGAAGATCAGAGTCACCAGAATCGCCGGCTTCAGCAGCGGCAGCGTGATGTGTCGGAGCTGCCACCACGCGTTCGCGCCGTCGACCGCCGCCGCTTCGTAAAGACTCAAATCGATGTTCTGCAATCCGGCGAGCAGCAGTAGCGCTACGAAAGGGGTCGTCTTCCAGACGTCGGCAAGAATCACCGGCACCCACGCCGTCGACGCCTCGATGAACCAGACCTTCGGCTGGTTCAGAATTCCAGCGTCGACGAGCAAGGCATTGAGTATTCCGCCCTGCGATTCGAAGATGAAGCGCCACAGCAGCGCCGCAACGACGGTTGGGATCGCCCACGGCACCAGCACTGCCGCGCGCACGAAGCCGCGTCCACGAAAGACGCGATTCATCACCAGCGCCAGGTAGAGACCGATCAGCAATTCGAGCGAGATCGACACCACCGTGAAAAACACAGTGTGGCCGAGTGCAGCCCAGAACCGCGGATCCCTGGCGATCTCGACATAATTGGCGAGCCCGATAAAAGGCTTGCCCAGCCACGGCATTCTCAGCTCGTGGAGATGCAGCGACTCCCAGAACGTCCAGCCGAGCGGAAAAATCGCGATCAGCGCAATCACGCCGAGCGCCGGTGCGACCAGCGCCCACCCCAGTTTCGCCTCCGAGCCAAGCCGGGAGATCTTCCTCATGTCCTGCTCGCCGACTCCATCAACTTCCGCATTCCGGTCCGCTCGATCAGCGCATTGATCTTCGCCGCCGCAGCGTCCAGTGCTTCCCTGGGCTCGGCCTGACGCACCAGCGCGCGATGGAGCTCGATCTGCAGAATCTCCGACAGCTCGGTGTAGATCGGCGTGACTGGTCGTGGCGTCGCGCTCTCGATGGCGCGTCGCGCATTGTCGAGCGGAATCGACAGCGCACCTTTCAGTCGAACGTCGTCATAGAGCGCGGGACGCGTTGGATACTGGCCGACCGCCCGTGCCCGCTCGAGCATCTGCTCGGGAGCGGTGAGATAAGCAATCAATTTGTACGCGGCGTCCGGGAATTCGGTGTAGGCGTTGATCGCCAACTGGGCGCCGCCGAGTGCCGCCGTGGAATGGCCCGCCGGCGTCGTTCCTGACGCCGGCATGGGAGAAACCGCAAACTTGCCGGCGACCTTTGACTGCGCCGTGTCACTCATCGCCGCCACTGGATATGGCCAGTTGCGCATGAAGACGGCGTTGCCGTTCTGAAACGCGAACCGCGCTTCCTCTTCGTGCCAGGTGAGAACGTCGAGCGGGGCGACGTGCCAGCGGTACAGCTCGTCCCGCATGAATTCGAGTGCCCGCACTGCTTCAGGGTGATTCACGACGACTTCGCCCCTGTCGTCGATGATGCGGCCTCCGAAAGCGCCGAGGTACTCGACGAAACCGGTGATCAATCCCTCGTATCGCGCGCCCTGCGAGACGATTCCGTAGCGCGGTCCGCCGCGTCGTGACATCGCCGACTGTGCATTGGTGACGAGCTCCTCCAGCGTCTTCGGCTCGCTCGGAACGAGGTCGGTGCGGCGATAGAGCAGTCCCACGTCGGCGAACCAGGGAAGCGCGTAGAGCTTCCCTGCCCAGGTATTCGCGGCGATTGTCGCCGGAAAGAACTCTGATTTTGCCGGACCATAGCGATCGAGCGGCAGCACCCACCCCGCTGCCGCGAACTCGGGCGTCCAAACCACGTCGAGCTGTAGAATCGATGGATTCCCGACGCGGGCGTTCAGCCATTGCACGTAAAGCTGGTGTCGCTGGGACGCGTCGTCAGGGGTGCGCTGCAGCTCGACCCGAATTCCGGGATTGAGCTGCATGAACCGTTTGAGCTGCTTCGCGACGAGGGTACCTTCGGCGCCGAGCGCGGAGCCAGAAAAGGTAAGAACGGTTTCATGACTACCGCTGCTGCGCGAGCAGGCTGTTGCCGACGCGACCGCCAGGAAAACGAGTCCAGCAAAACTCGCCAGTCGCAATCGTCGCCCGTTTAGAAAACGCTTAGTCGCTTCAGAACGAACTGCACGGCGAGGTCGGTCACGTTCCACAGCTGCACGTCGGTGCTCGCTCCGTATCGAATCGGCTTGAGCTTGCCGTTCTCGATCTCGTAGCTCCACAACTCGTTGTGTTTGAGCCCCGATGCTTCGACGGCGAGATACGTCCGCATCAGCGCCATCCGCATTTCATCGACGTAATGCGAGACATCTGGAAATCGATCTGGGCCGACATCGCGGACGCGGCCGTTGGCGTCGGTGGCACCGTTGATCTGATTGGCAAGTCCGAGCAGGATCAGGTTGACCTCACGTCCCCAGACGACGCGCGGCGAGTGATAGGTGTCCCGACGAAACGCGTCCCACACGCTCGGCGGGGCGTAAGCGTCATTGGCGACCAGCGCGCCGAGGCTGTCGACAAAGAGTCCGACTGGATACGCGCGAATGATCGCGCCGACGTCGCGCCGCACTGAGGCGATCGCGTCGGCGCTGACATCAGTCCCATCTCTCAGAAACAGGCCGGTGGCAGGATCGGTGTTCACCACGGGGATCGGCTTGCCCGCCGAGTCCAGCGAGATCGCCAGGAAGGTCAAGGGCAGGCTGTCGGCAGCGGTCCTCGTGAGCACACCACGCCAATAAGCGCGCTCGTCGGCGGGGAGCCAGGCGAGTTTTTGTTGAACCCTGGTGCGGATGTCTTCCGGAGTCAGCGTTACCACGAAATGGTTGACCGCGCCGCGCCAATTCTGGATGGCGCGCTGGAAGAACGCCGGATCGAAAAGCAAATCGCGCAAGGGCGTCTTGCTGAGATTTGCGGACGCTGTAACGAGCTCGTGCGGGTCGAATCCCGCCGTGTGCAACGCCGTGACGATCTGCTGGATCGACTCCAGCGCTTTCGGCGCCCAGATGGCGTTGATGTCCATCTCGAAGCGACCGTTGGCGTAACCGGCGTTGCTGTCACGCCAGCTGATCGAGCGCCAGTGCGTCGCGTCGAGGCGTGGCGAGCCAATGAGATTCTGGACGACCGGTTCGCGCGCGTACGGCGCCGCCAGCGTGGCGACGAGAGCGAGCTCCTTGAGGAGCAAACTGATGCGCGGCCCACCACCATCCGACGAATCGAGCAGAAAGGCGCGCTTTCGCGCCGTCGACACCGCCGGATTGCTCAGATAGCGAGCGACGACGACCGGCAGCTGGAATTCGTCGTCCCGCATGTGATAGTTCTCCCGTACCTTTTGCAAATCGTCGAGGAGCGCGCGCGCGTTACGTAGCGCGGTGTCGGCCGCCGTCCGGTTTCGCGTACGCAGACGGAAATACTCCGCTATGTGGGCGTCGTATTCGGAAGCGTTCTCTCGAATCGCCTGGCCGCCCAGCGCTTCCTCGTGACTAACATCTCCTTCGGGGCCGAGCTTCCTCAGCGCGCTGGCGATGACGAATTCGGGCATGGCATCGGTCCACACCGGCTGCATCATGAGAGATGTCATCATCATGTCGCGGCCAAAGTACGT
>JBKPDS010000078.1:0-8638 GCA_046727995.1 Gemmatimonadota bacterium | reverse complement strand
GGTGATGAACATGAACGGCGTGCAGCACGAGATGCTCATGCCCGGCATGCTCACCGATGACCAGTTGAAACAACTTGACGCCGCGCGCGGTAAGGACTTCGATCTGCTTTTTCTTCAGTACATGATCCAGCATCACCAGGGCGCCGTCACGATGGTGAATAATCTGTTCGCCGCTTACGGCGCAGCGCAGGACATCACGGTCTACAAGCTGGCGTCGGACATCAGCGCGGATCAGACGACTGAAATCGAGCGGATGCAGAAGATGCTTGCGCGGATGCTATTCGGCGCGACCATACGATAGAGAAGAAGCGAACACGTCACGTTCAGAGGAATCAACAATGAGCTTCAGTAATCCGACCCGTTCCGGATCCCCCACCAAGTTTCCGTTTCTAACTGCGGTTGCAGCGATTGCATTCGCGGCGGCCTGCGCGCCGACGACTTATTCATCGTCCGCGTCGACCGCTGCGAGCCCGGCAAGTAATGCGTCGACCGCGATGCCACCAACTCCAGATCCGCGCGTCGGACTGCGCGGTGGCGCCTACGACGCTGCAGAGGCAGCATGGAATCTGAGAGTGCTGTCCGAGACGAGACCGTCGGAGAAATTCATCTCCGGCATCAATTCCGATCTGGCATTCATCGGCAACGACGTCTTCCAGGGCAGTTTCAGCGGCTATCAGGTGTGGGACATCTCGAACCCGCGCCAGCCTGTTCTCAAGACAGCGTTCGTCTGTCCGGCATCGCAAAGCGACGTCTCCGTCTATCGCAATCTGCTGTTCGTTTCCGGTGAGGACCTTGGCGCACGACTCGATTGCGGCACCCAGGGTGTGAAGGACACGGTCAGCAGGGATCGACTGCGCGGCATTCGCATTTTCGACATCAGCGATATCTCGAACCCGAAGAACGTCGGCAACGTGCAGACTTGCCGTGGCTCGCACACGCACTCTCTGCTCGTCGATCCGAAGGATCCGAACAACGTTTACGTCTACATTTCCGGCTCGGCGCCGGTGCGCTCGTCGAACGAACTGGCGGGTTGCGTTAACCTCGCGCCTGACAAGGATCCGAACTCGGCGCTATTCCGCATCGAGGTGATCAAAGTGCCGCTGGCGCATCCTGAGCACGCCGCCGTCGTGACTTCGCCGAGAATCTTCCAGGGACTGGTCAGGCCAGCGAGTCACGGTGAAACGGCGATCGACATCGCCGAGCGCAAGCAGGAAGTGGCAGCAGCGAAGGCGCGCGGCGGATTCACCGCGGTGATTTTCGGAGAAGAGCAAGTTGCGCCTGACTTCTGGGTAGCGCAGCAATTGAAAGAGATCGTCGCCGCGCGCGGCGGCACGGGCGCACCGACTGCCGCCGACAGTGCGAAGCTGCATCGCGACCTTCCAGGCATAGTGGCAAAAATGTTCGGGAATGCCCCGGGACCGAACGCGGGTCCACAGCCGGGACCGAGTCAGTGTCACGACATCACACTGTATCCGGCGATCGGCAGAGCGGGCGGCGCATGCGGCGGCTACGGCCTGCTCCTCGACATCAGCGATCCGGCGCATCCGGTTCGTCTCAACGCAGTCGCGGATTCCAACTTCTCGTACTGGCATTCAGCAACGTTCAACAACGACGGCAGCAAGGTGCTCTTCTCCGACGAATGGGGCGGAGGAATGCAGCCGAAGTGTCGCGTGACAGACCCGCGCGAGTGGGGCGCTGACGCGATCTTCACGGTGGCTGGGAGCGCGATGCAGTTCAAGAGCTACTACAAGCTCCCTGCTCCGCAGACGCGAAACGAGAATTGCGTCGCCCACAACGGCTCGCTGATTCCCATTCCCGGCCGTGACATCATGGTGCAGGGATGGTATCAGGGCGGCATCTCGGTCTTCGATTGGACCGATGCCGCGCATCCGCGAGAGATCGCCTTCTTCGATCGCGGTCCGGCTGATACCACACTCAAGCTGAGTGGCTCGTGGTCGGCTTACTGGTACAACGGAGTGATCGTGAGCTCGGAGATTACGCGCGGACTCGACATCTTCGAGCTGGCGCCGAGCGCGTTCATCTCGCAGAACGAGATCGACGCAGCGAAGACGGTTCACTTCGATTACTACAATGTGCAGGGCCAGCAGAAATTCGTCTGGCCACCGTCGTTCGCGCTGGCGCGTGCGTACGTCGACCAGGTGGAGCGCTCCGGCGGGTTGTCGTCAAACAGAATCTCGGCGGTGAGGCAGCAGCTGGTTGCAGCGGAGGCACGCGCGGCGGGTGACCGCGCAAGTACGTTGAATGCGCTGGCCGCCGACCTGGATCGTGACGCTGCGGGTTCGGGCGACGCCGCGAAGGTGCGCACACTGGCGGCGGCGGTAAGGGATCTGGCACGCTAAGCAACCGCTTCAGGTTCACAACGGTCGCGGCGTTTGTCGCGACCGTTGTGTTCTGCGCACCACTCGACGCGCAAGGCCCAAGCGTATTCGACCCGCCTGGGAGTGATGAGGATGACGAATAAGCTGAGTGTTGGCGACGAGATCCCCCCGAACTGCGAGTTGATCCAGGTTCACGTCACCGATCTCAGAATGTTCTTCAATCCAATCGATCCGTCTCCCCCGGCCGAGAGGGATCTCGAGACCAAGGTTGAAGAGTTCATCGTCGCCTGGGCGCGCGCCGTGAGACGCGACACGCGATTGGCGCTTCAAATCGACGTCGACACCCCGACCGCACCCGAAGAAGCGTCGACAGTTGGTGCCGCCGTGCACGAGTTCTTCCGCCAGCGCTCAATGAGCGCGAATCGCCGGCTGAACCAGCTTTTCCGTGTCGGTCGCACCAGCCTCTTAATCGGCCTGGCGTCCCTGGCGGTGGCTGTGACGCTGGCAAGTTTCGTCGATCGCGCGTTCGGCAAGCACCCAGTTGGCGCGCTGATTCGGGAGACGCTGGTCATTGGCGGCTGGGTAGCGATGTGGCGGCCACTCGAGACTTTTCTTTACGACTGGTGGCCGATCCGCGCCGAGCGAAAACTGTACGACCGGCTGAGCGTGATGCCGGTGAGGGTGACGTTCAAAGGCGCTCCTTGGCGCCCATGATCACTAGCCAGAGCATCGTTGCCACCTCACCGAAGGTGAAGGGTTGCATGTAAGCAAAGACTTTCGACTCCCGGCCGGGGGCAACGAAACCGGTGATGCTGAACGTGAGCCAGGCAAAGCAACCGACGATCAGCCAGACGCCTAGAAAGCGAGGAAGAAAGCGCGATCTGTAGATGAGGAGGCCCAATGGGACGAGCCAGATGCCCCAGAAGATCGCGTCCGCCAGGTCGAGCTGATGATGCAGATTGAGGAAGAGCATGGCGGAGGCGGTACGCTGCACCTGGTCGAAGGCTGACAGAAAATCCGGGCCGCGTACGAACAGGACCGCACCAACGTCCGTGACCGAGTTGATGACGAAAATCGTGGTGGGAATCACGCCGCCCAGTATCACCATCAGGATGGCGAGGGGACGATCGACCGTCTCGAGCAATCGATAGAGAGCCAGCGTGACGAAGAGAAAGAGAACGCCGGCGATAAGGTAGGTGACGATTCCCCAGCGGAAGAGCGATTCGTGCATCGCGATATTGTTCACCGTCGCGGCGGCGTTCCCACTCACAATCAGATGGTCGGGAATGTAAATCAAACGGAGGAAGCCTACCAACGAGGCGACGATGTACAGGGCTCCTGCTATCCTGGCTCTCTTACTGAGCGCGGTCATCGGTACTCCATGATGAGGAGTCTGGCCTCAGAGTACGTTCACGCGCGCAACAAGTTTCACGCAATGCCATGGCAGGCCGTAGCGGCGCTCGCGGCGTTCTCCGCACTGGTCGATGCGCAGGAGCAGCGTGTCTTCAACGGTGCGCCGCCTGCTAGCTGGATCGCACCCGCCGGCGTACCGGGAGACAGTTTCACCGTCTTCCACGCGCGCCGAACTTTTGAACTCACGACGGTCCCAGCTCGATTTGTGGTGCATGTGTCGGCGGACAATCGGTACCGGCTGTACGTCAACGGCGTGCAGGTGTCGTCAGGTCCGCAGCGGTCGGATGTGATGCACTGGCGCTACGAAACCCTCGACATCGCGCCGCGTCTGCGCGTTGGGCGCAATGTGATCGGGGCGCTCGTATGGAACTGGGGCGCGGCGCATCCGGTGGCGCAGTTCAGCTACCGCACGGGATTCTTGCTTCAGGGTGACGGCCCGATCGAGGCGGCGCTGGTCAACACCGGCGCGCAGTGGAAGGTGCTGCGCGATCCCGCCTATGCGCCGATCCTCATTACCAGTGCCTCCATGGGAAACTATTACGCGGCGCCCCCGGGCGATTCGATCGACGGGTCGCGTTATCCATGGGGATGGGAGCAGCCCGATTACGCGGACACAGCGTGGCGCGGCGGCGACATCGTGGGAAGTGTGAGGCGGCGCGCAATCCCGCCGGGTGATTATGGCGAGGTGTCAGGGTGGCAGCTCGAGGCGCGATCGATACCGCCGATGGAGGAAAGAGAGCAACGCTTAGCTCGGGTCCGCCGCGCGAGCGGTGTTCAAACCGACGGCGCGTTTCTGCGTGGCAGCGGGGATCTCATAATCCCAGCGCGGACGACGGCGGCGATTCTCCTCGATCAGTCACACACGACCAACGCGTATCCCGTCCTCGAGACAAGTGGCGGCGCCGGAAGCAAGGTGCGCCTCACCTACGCCGAGGCGCTAGTCGACTCGGCGGGACAGAAAGGAAATCGTAACGATATCGAAGGCAGGACAGTGCGCGGCGTGCATGACGTCTTCCTTCCCGATGGTGGCGCGCATCGCCGCTTCACGACGTTGTACTGGCGCTCCTTCCGCTACATCCAGCTGGACATCACCACCGCCGACCAGCCACTGCGCGTGCACGATCTGCGCGGAATCTTCACTGGCTACCCATTCGAGGAGCGAGGGCGCTTCACAAGCGACGTTCCGTGGCTCGCCGACATGTGGCGGATGAACTGGAACGGAGCGCGCATCGGCGCCTTCGAGACCTACATGGACACGCCGTACTGGGAGCAGCTGCAGTACGTCGGCGACACGCGGATCCAGGGTCTCATCTCGCTCTACGTCGCCGGCGACGATCGGCTGGTGAGACAAGCAATCGAGCATTTCGATCTGTCGCGCATTCCCGAGGGTCTCACGACGAGCCGCTATCCCTCAGCGTTGACGCAGATCATTCCTCCCTTCTCACTGATCTATGTGGCGATGGTGCACGACTACTTCATGCACCGCGATGACCCGGCGTTCGTGCGAGCGCGGCTCGCTGGAGTGCGTGGCGTTCTCGACTGGTTCGGCCGACACGTCGACTCCACTGGCATGCTCGGCCCGATGCCGTACTGGAACTACGTCGATTGGACGCCGCGCTGGGACCGTGGCGTTCCGCCCGGCGCCGACAATGGACACTCGACGACCATCAGCCTGCTTTACGTCTACGCGTTGCAGCGCGCAGCGGAGCTTGAGGCGGGAGGCGGGAGGCGGGAGGCGGGAGGCGAGTATCGGGCGCGGGCTGAAGCGGTTCGCGCGGCGGTACGCGCGCGGGCGTGGGACGCGGCGCGGGGGTTGTTTCGTGATGCGCCGGGCACGAGTGCGTATAGTCAGCAGACCAACACGCTCGCCATTCTGGTCGATGCCGTTCCCGTCGCGGCGCAGCGAGGTGTCATGGAACGCGTCCTCGCCGACACGACGCTCACACCGGCGTCGTACTACTTCAGCTTCTATGTATTGGAAGCGCTGCGAAAGGCGGGGCTCGGCGACCGCTACATCGAGCGGCTGGCGCCGTGGCAGGCGATGCTGCGACTCGGTCTCACTTCGGCTCCCGAGAATCCGGAGCCCACGCGCTCCGACACGCATGCGTGGGCGGCGCATCCGAACTATGGTCTGCTGGCGACCGTGCTTGGCGTGCGTCCATCGAGTCCCGGTTTTCGCACCGTGCGCATTGCCCCGGCACTGGGTCCTTTGCACCGCGCCGAGGGACGCGTGCCGCATCCGTTCGGAGACATCGATGTGCAGCTGGTGCGGGAAGGCCAACGCGGTCTGCGTGCCGAGGTCACGCTCCCGCGCGGATTATCGGGCGAGCTCGAATGGCGCGGACAGCGCCGGCGATTGCACGACGGTCGGCAGATCATTCAATTCGATTAACCCGGTCACTCGTGCGGGTGGCGGTGGTGGATGTCCGGGTAATGCACGTGTGAGTGGACAAGCGGTTCGTGTCGATGCCGATGGGTATGCGGTTTGGGATCGGTGACAGGCGGATCAGTCGGTAGATGCAGGTGCTGATGATGCTCGTCATGGACGTGCGCGTGCTCATGATCCATCAGCTCGTGGCGATGCTGGTGTTCATGGCGCTCCGTGAAGTGCAGCCAGACACCCACTCCCATCAACGCTGCTGCTGCGACGAAGCTGGCTGACGGGCGCTGGCGGAAGACCGCAATCGATAGAGCAGCACCCACGAACGGGGCGGTCGAAAAGTAGGCGCCCGTTCGCGCCGTGCCGAGCCGGCGGAGTGCGAGCACGAAAAGTACGAGGCTCGCGCCGTAGCTGAGAAAACCCAGCGACATGGCACCGACGACGCGAGAAATTGCGGGCAGGCTCGCGCCGAGCAAGAAGGCGATCACGGTGTTGATGCTACCGGCGACGAGTCCCTTGATCATCGCGATCTGGACCGGGTCACCGATCGATACTTTCTGGGTCAGGTTATTGTCGATTCCCCAGCAGAGACACGCCGCCACAACTGCAAGTGGTCCGGCGATACCGCTCCACGACAATCCACCTTCCCAGGAGAGCGCGATCCCTCCAGCGACGATCGCGAACACCCCGAGCGCGATTCGTCGGTCGAAGTTCTCACGAAATACGAACCAGGCCAGCAGCGCCGTGAAGACACCTTCGAAGTTGAGCAGGAGTGATGCACTCGTAGCCGGTGTGCGCGACAGTCCGATCATCAGCAACAGCGGCCCGAGGACTCCCCCGAAGGCGACAGCGCCCGTCAGCCAGGGAATGTCGCTGCGCTGGAGCGGTGTCTCGCGCGCGACGTTGTGGATGCTTCGCCTTCGCAGCCAGAACAGCCCGAGTCCCACTGCCGAGCCAAGGTAAAGAAGGCCGGCCAGGAGTTGGGGCGCCACATCGGTCAGCAACAGTTTGGCGAACGGTGCGCTGGCTCCGAAGAGGAGGGCTGAGGTAAGCGCCTCCCAAATGCCACGACGCCGGTCATCCTTCGGAGCGGGCGGGTTCACCGCATCGGCTCGTAGATTCTGAGCAGCGGATGTCCGTTCACATTCTCGAGCGGCAGGTAGACGAAGTGAGTTCGCGGATCGACGGACACCGTGTGCGCGTGCGGTGCACGGACTCCACCGAGCGAGCGCAGCGTCGTTCCGTCGAGCCAGAACACTGAGAGTCCCCCAGATTCTGAGCCGACGTAGAGCCGCCGCCACGACGGATCCCACGCCAGCACATCCGGATCGTCCGCCACCTTTACCGTCTGGACGACCTTCATCGAGCGCAGATCGACTACGGCAAGGGTGCCATTGCCTTCGCTGGAGATGAAGGCGAGACGGTCGGGTTCGTCGAGGGTGAAGCCGTGCGGGCCGTCGGAGCCCGGCACATCATAGCGCTGCACAATTCGCTCACTCTCTGGATCGATCGCCACCAACTGATTTCTCGTCTGCACAGCGACGAGAATGCAGTGCGATACCGAGTCGTAGTGCGTGTTCCCTGCTTCACCACCCAGTTCGATCGTCGCGCGCTTCCTCAGAGTATTCGGATCGATCACGACATCGGTACCGCCTGCCTCGTCCGAAACGAATACTTTGTCAGCCGCGTCTGCGTAGGCTATCCCATCGGGGAATCGAACACCGCCCACGCGCCCAACGATCTTGAGCGTTCTGTCGTCGATGATTGCCACCTCGTGTGCACCGGCCGCCGAGACATACACCTGGTGGTGACGGGGAACCGCCCAGACGCCGGTCGCGCGCGGAACACCGGTGATCTCGCTGACGACCTTGGCGTTGTTGGCGTCGAAGACGATGGTGCGTCCGGCGTTCATGTGGTTCATGTAGATGCGACCGGTCGCTACGTCGACGCTTTGGTAATCGAACCGGTTCGCCGGCCCTGGCAGACTCAGCTCGCGGACTAGCTTAAGACCAGGCTTGGGTTGCGCACCTGCATTTGCTCGTGGCGATACCCAATCGCCAGGTGTGAGGGACCTCACGGTGGCATAACACGCACTCCGGCCCTGCTGCGCCGACGCGGTCACACCGGCCAATGTCGCGACGACAGCTAGGAGGGCGATAGCGTACCGCATCAAAAGACCAGCGTCTGAATCGAATGCGGCAAGCTCGTGACTTCCGCCGCGCTCCCTGCCACCCAGAGATTGTACTTGACCTCCTTGTCACCGCGGTTCATCACCACCACCGACACCTTCCCATCAGGATTGACGAACGCGGTGGACAGCAGCGCGCTCCTGCTCGATGAGCAGTTGATCTTTCGCGCGCCCGGTCGGACAAACTTGGAGAAGTGTCCGAGGTACCAATACGAGTTGATGTAAATCAGCTCGCCCGTCTTCGTATCGGCGTGGATCGGGGCGAAGCAGAAGTTGCCGACGTGATTGGGACCGCCCCTCTCATCGAGTAGAACGTTC
>JBKPDS010000077.1:0-6490 GCA_046727995.1 Gemmatimonadota bacterium | reverse complement strand
AGACGGCGCGGCTGCATTTGCTACCGCTCCTGCCGGCGCCTGGCTGGAAAAAGAGACGCTGATGGGCCGGGCGTTTGGACTCGAGGAATCGCCGCACCCGCCAAGCGCGGCCACGGAGAGGCCCGCGAGGGCCGTGACGAGGAAATGTCTTGGCATTGTTGCCTCCGAAAAGAAAGGGATGCGTGGATTGCGACCACGCCTGCCAACACGCCTCGTCGGCCCGGTCGGGCTTCGTGTGTACCGAGGGAGGCTAAAGCTCGGTTGTTTTGTATACAGTCGGCGAAAATTCCATTCTTCGGCAGGGTTTCCCTGATGGGGATGTGGGCCGTAGGTTGCAACCGATCGGGCTCGCTAACTTCTGATGACGTCCGCTACTTTGCTCGGTCGGAAACCACGGTCGGCGTATAGCCTTCAGCTCAAGACCTACCAACGCATTGAGGCAACAGCATGAAATTCATCGTACTCATTTACAACGATCCCGACCTGCTCGGCGCAATGCCGCAGCCTCAATTCGACGAGACGATGCGCGGGTGCATCGAGCACGCCGACGAGCTCCAGGAACAGGGATACCTGATCGAGTCGCAGCAGCTCGAGCCGCCGTCGACGGCGAAGTCGATTCGGGTGCGCAACGGCAAGGTGACCACCGTCGACGGCCCGTTTTCCGAAACGAAGGAAGTGCTCGGCGGATTCAATCTCATCGAAGCCGAGAACATGGAGGAGGCGATGCGGATCGCCCTCCGGTTTCCGTGGGCCGAGACTGGCTGTATCGAGGTCCGGCCGGTGCGTGATATCCAGGCCGTGGCGAAGCGCGTGGGAGCGAAAGGCGCACCTACGCTGGCTCGCCGTTAGAGCGCTTCCCGCTTCCCCCCTCCCGCTTCTCTTTTCCGGCTTCGGCTAAAACGTACGTAAAGTACGCTTGACATCCCCACAGACCGCTCCTACCTTTGTGGTGGAAAGTCGACTTGACATGACACGCATCCGAAATCGGGTCAAAGAGCTTCGTGACGAGCGCGGCTGGACACAGCAGCAACTCGCGGAGGCGACGGGAGTTTCGCGTCAAAGCATCAACTCGATCGAGCGCGAGCGCTACGTACCGAGTCTGGAGCTGGCGCTGACTTTCGCGCGCGTTTTCGGAAAAGCGACGGACGAGATTTTCAGCCTGGAGAGGAAGAAATGAAGATTCCGATTCTCGGTACCGAGCTCGATGAGCGCTTTTTCAGGCATCGGCAGCGCTCAACGAGCTTCGCGGGTCTCGCGGGAGCCTGGGTTGCAGCAGGGATCTTCGCGTACCGCTACTTCGCGCACGGGATCGTGAGCTGGGACCTTGCCGCCGTGGTCATGACGATGGGTGCCGTCAAGCTCGCCTTGATGGCGTGGTATTACCTAACCGAATAACTGGAGAACGAAATGCTTCTTGGAAGCAGAGAAAAAAATCCACGTGTGATGATCAAAATCGGGATGGCATTCCTGCTGGTGTTTTTCGTTCTGGGACTGCTGCCACATCCGACTTCGGGGTCCGGTGATGGACTATACGACGGAGTGCGCGGTGCGACGATGGGTGCCGGAGCAACACTCCTGTTGTGGGCGGCTTACCTGAACGGCCGGCGACGTCGGGCGGACAAGTAGCGGGAGGCGGAGGCGGGCAGCGGGAGGCGGGAGGCGGGCAGCGCATAACTGATACCGGGCACCGATAACGGATCGCAGGAGCCACGCTTCCCGCTTCCCCCTTCAATCGACAGGATGACTTCGTGCGGCGGACAATGGAAGAAGCGATTGCACCGCCGCAACGATGTCGTCGATGGTCAGTGGTCGCGAGAGTGTGCGCTGCCACGGACCCGGTGGCGCCGCGATCGTCGACCGGGCGATGAGGATCGACGCCGCGCCGTGTGAGACGATTAATGCGTCGACCGGCGCATCGCTTTCATCGAGCGCGTCCTGATCCACGATGATCAGTTTGACGTCGCCGCGTCCGGGATCTTTCGGTGGAATTTTCATCCCCGAGCTAACACTGCGAGTTCCCACGGCATCGTAGCCGACTTCGCGAAATGCGGCGCGCAACAGCGCCCGCCGCCACTGATCCGGCATCACTATCAGTACGCGGGGCGGAAGTTTCTCAACCGTCAAGGGGCCGCTCCGAATACCGCGTTTCCAGTCGAATCGCGCGATACCGATGGTGCGAACGGCCCCAGCTCCTGACGTCGCCACCAGGCACCGGTTTTTCGCTTAGTAGCCAAGTCGGTGAACCAGTACTGCCACAACATTGCTCTCACCATTGCGGGTGGCCTGCCATTGAAAGGATCCCGGCGAAATAAGCCGAGCACATCCGGACTTCCCTCCAGAAGACGCTCTTCGGTCAACACCACCCATGGGTTCGCCTGCCACGAATCGAGCGACGCGAACCAGAGATTCCACTCGAAGCGGGGCTGATACGGAGCATAGAAACCCGGCCGCTCTTTCGGATCCTGCGGTTTATAGCGGAATGGATAGGCGATCCAAGTCGACCCGTCGTTGCTGCCCTGGAACTCGATCTCGTATCTGGCCGGCGTCATCACCGCAAACAGTCCGTAGGCGTTGGCGATTCGAAACGGAGAAAGCAGCCGATGCGGCAGCGAGAGAATGGAATCCGATCGGCCGATGAAAAACGCGACGACGGTCGTATAGAGTGCGACCCCAAGAATTCCCGCCTCTACCCGGCGATAGATCCGGAATCGGGGAGTCGCCTCGCGCGGAATGGACTGGACGAGTGGAAATCCAATTCTCGCAAAAAAGCGATCGTCCAGCAGAAGGACGCCGAGAACGAGAACCAGATAGTTGAGGAAGCAGTAGTTGGCAGTGGAGATGATGCCAATCTGCAGAGCGGTGAGAACGAAGAGGACCGGAATGCGAAATCGTCGCGGCAGAAAAACTGCCCACACCAACACCAGCTCGGCGAGAAACGTGAACACCACCGTGGCGGCGTGATACCAGTGCGGCATCTGCTGGACGTACCATCCCATCCACGACGGCAACGGACCGTTCTGATAGTAGTTGTCCATCGCCGTGAAATTCCGCCACGTCGGATCGCCACTCAGAATTTTGACCAGGCCGGATTCGAAGTAGATCCGGAACCACTCCCACCGCAGCATGAACAGACTGAAGCGCGACGGCGGATCAGTCGCGCCGAGTCCGGGCCGCGTTCCGCGGGGAGCAAAGAACCACGAAAGGAATCCTGCCTCGAGCAGCATCCCGTCCGACTGGTACGACGAGAAATCCTGCAGCGCGCCGATGCAGGAGAGGAAGAGCACGGTGCACAGCGCAATCGTCAACTTCGGCCAGAAGTTGAACACCAGGAGCACCGAGGCAACGAGGCCGACGACGACGACTAACGTCAGCGCGAAATCCGACGCGTTGATCCACAGCAGCGTCGGCGCGTACCAGATTCCTCCTAGTCTCCCGACCTGCGACCCAACTTGTTGGAGAAAGTAGTCGGCGGGGAGAATGCCGCGCCCGCCGATCAATCCGTGGATCTGAAAGGCGAGCGAATAAAACGCGGAGAAGAAAATCAGGCCGAGCGCGCGGAGGAAGAGCCAGCGCGCCCAGAGATAATTATCGGCTGCTTTGTCGGGTGCTTGTGGAGCGGTCATCGCCGGGAGTAGCTCGCAATCGGCGAGCTACTGTCCGGCGACTGAGCTAATCGCTCGCGTCCAGATTCTGGTTTGGCGCGTAGAGGTACACCATGGCGCCATTGGCGAGCTCGGGAAGCACGCGCTCAGCCCGCTGTTGTTCCATCGCCGGGCAGCCTTCGCTCCGTCCCGCTCTCGACGGCGTCACGTAAGGCGCGCCGTGCGCAACGACGCCGCGCGCAAACGCATTGTCATTGAGGCCGCGAGATACGCCCTGCAGTCGAAGTCCGACCGAGCTGTAAGCCTGACCGGCGGTGTGACCGGTGAACTGATACAGGCTTTGGGTGACGTACAAGCCAAGGGACGTCATTGCGCTGCCGGATCCGTTGGAGAACCGCGTCGGCACACCGTACTGGGTCGTCGACGAACCGCGACCGTGAGCGACCGTGAACGGGCCTTCGACGATCTGCAGAGTGCTCATGTTGAACACGTAGCCACGCGGCTCAGTGCTGGGCAATCCGTAGTCGACGAAGTAGAGCAGCGGCTTCTTCACGTCGGTGGGATGAGCGCTCAGGTACGCGAAATAGCTGTGAAAAGCGGTCTCCAGCGCCTTGGGATGACTGAGGGGGCGCACTGCTGAAGTCAAAGCTTCCAGTGCGCTGGTTATCTTCGACGAGAGTGCATCATCAGAAGCGTTGTGGGGCGCGGCAGTCGGACTGGGCGTGGCGACAGGAGATGCAGCGGCGGTCGGAACGGGACTGGTGATATCAGATCCACGAACGACACCTGCGCCAATGCACACGAAAGCGAGTGCGCCAATGAGACCGTTTGTCAGATATTTGCGTAGCAATAGTGCTCCTTTCGGTAACGGGAAAATGACGGGATGCGCTTACGGCGAGAGACGACTAGGCGCTCTCGTAGTGACCTCATCAGTTGTACTGCTGAGCTGCGGAAATCTTCAGCTTTTTGCACTACCAATCTAATAAAGTTTGACGCTCCCGGGGTAATTTTGTTTATGGCCCAACGCACTGGCAGCGCTACACTTCCGCTACATGGCGGCAAGGCCCCGCGGTGGCTTTTCGACCGTATGGCTCAGCTGGCTCCAGAGATCGCCGAGGTCATCGTTCTCGAGCACGGCCGGCCCGAATTTTTGAAGCGTCTTTCGGATCCCTACTGGTTCCAGGCCTTCGGCTGCGTGCTGGGATTCGACTGGCACTCGAGCGGCATCACCACCACCGTCTGCGGCGCCCTCAAAGAAGGTCTCGCCAAACGCGGTCATGAGCTGGGAGTCTTCGTTGCCGGGGGCAAGGGAAAGGTGTCGCGGCGAACACCGGCTGAGCTTCTCGAGTACGGCAATCGCACCGGCACCGATGGCGCGCGGCTCGCCTACAACAGCCGCATGGCGGCCAAGGTCGATTCAGCCGCCATCCAGGATGGCTTCGGCATTTACCATCACAGCTTCTTCGTCACCAGCGAAGGTGAATGGGCAGTCGTCCAGCAAGGGATGCGCGGCGACGATGGTACTGCGCGTCGCTACCACTGGCTTGGCTCGCAAGTCTCCGATTTCGTGAACGAGCCGCACGCCGCCATCGCCAGCGAGGAATCCGGTCAGCTCGTACTCAACATGGTCGCCAGTGAATCCGCTCCGGCGAGAACAGTCTCCACCGAATTCGCTCGGCAGGAGCCAAGGGTTGTCGACAAGGAGATCGCGCGCGTGATCACGATGGCATTGCCGACGCGACACTGGGTCGACATCGAGCAGGACATCAATCCAGCGCACTTGCGGAAGGTGATGTTGAGCACCTACGAAGCGAGCCCTCAGAATTACGAGCAGCTGCTGGCGATTCCCGGCGTCGGACCCAAGTCGGTGCGAGCGCTGGCGTTGGTCGCCGATGTCGTCTACGGATCGCCGGCGAGCATGCGCGATCCGGCGCGATTCAGTTTCGCGCACGGTGGTAAAGACGGGCATCCGTATCCGGTGAACCGCGTTGTCTACGACCAATCCGTTGAATGGCTGCGAGACGCCGTCACCAAAGCGCGCATCGGACATAGCGAACGATTGAAGGCTCTGCGAAGGCTGGCGGACTGGCAGGATGGTTAAGTCATTAAGCCACAGTGGCTTGGTGAAAGTGGATAGTTCTATCGCAGACGTCAGTTTTGTGATCTGAGAGACGTCAAACGTTTTCCACAGTGACCTTTGAATTGTAACGGCTTTTTGCAGCTGAGCTTGCAAATTGTTCCAGCGGAAAATGGGTAGCTCATCGACAGGTAGATCGTCTTTAGACGATGCCCGTCACAACATCCGAACCCGGAACAATTAACGCCGCCCAGCCAGCGTCGGAAACTACGCCGCGCGCTCGTGCGAAATTCCCCCTACCCTTCCCGCGCTTCGAGAGCCTGCGCAGCAGGATCCTCGCGTTCGCGGTGGTGGCAGCTCTGCTTCCGGCGGGCACGATGTTGGGCGTCTTCTACTCGCAGAATCGACGCGCCCTCGAGAAAAAAATCAACGAGGATCTACTCTCCGGCAGTGCGCAAAGCGCACGCGCAACGGGCGTCTGGCTGAGAGAGCGGTTGTACGATCTGCGCGTCTTTGCCGGATCCGACGAAGTCGTCATCACCCTCGATCACGGCAGCCGCATCACAGTAGCGGCCACACCAACCCAGGGGAGACTTCGCGATTACCTCGTGTCGCTGCACGAAAGATTCAGCGATTTCGAGAAGCTGATGGTGCTGGACCTCGACGGGAATGTCATCGCCACCAGCGCGACGGAAGCGACGAAAGTCCCGCTCCCCGCGGATTGGCAGCAGACACTCAAATCGGATAACCAGATCGTCGGCGACGCGTATTGGGATCCTGTCGCCAAGCGAGCGAAACTGATTGTCGCCGT
>JBKPDS010000076.1:0-26415 GCA_046727995.1 Gemmatimonadota bacterium | reverse complement strand
GCGCCAGGGCGCCTCTGTTCGGGTAGTGACTCTCCCCGAGGGCGAGGACCCGGACACGTTCGTCAAGAAAAACGGAGCTCCGGCTCTGACGGCGCGCTTACGCGACGCAATCGATGTGTTCGATCGCAAGATTCAGCTGCTGGAGCGCGCGGGAATGTTCTCGGAGCTGCAGAAGAAGCGGCGAGCCCTTGATCGCCTGCTCCCTACAGTGCGAGCGGCATCCGACGAAATCATGCGGGACTTGTACATCTCACGGGCCAGCGAAGTCAGTGGCGTCGCGCGTGAGGTGCTCGAGCGCGAGCTGAGGGGAAGACCGACCCCGTCGATAAGTGTCTCGTCCCCACCAGCGCCACGAATATCTCCGGCAGCAAAGGTTCGACGCGGTGAGCGCCGCGCCCAGCACAATGAGCGCGGCGCATCCGCGGAGCGTGAGCTGGTGCGAGCGATGCTGCTCAACAGATCGCGAGTCGAACAGATCGTCGAGAAACTTGGGCCGAAGAGTTTCCGTGATTCTCAGTATCGGGCGATCTACCGAGCTCTGGCAACGGCCGGCCCCGATTCAACAATCGAAGAGGTTACTGCGAATCTTGATGAGGAGGCCATCGCTATAGTCGAAGACATCCTCGGCGAGGGCGCGACCCTGATCGATCCGGAGCGGACCATCACCGACAGCTTTGCAACTCTGAGAGCGCGGGATCTCGATCACCGGGCGGCGGAGCTCGATCGAATCATTCCTCTCGTCGAGGGCGCCGAGAAGGACAAGTTGATCGCCGAGAAGGACGCCATCAGAAAAGAGCTCACCGCGACGGGGCGGAAATACTTCAAGAAGTTCAGACAAACAGGTGCAAGATGATCCACAGGGAGGGAGCGTGCGACAAGCGAAAGTTGAAGCGCTGCGGGTGACCTGCCCGCGGGAGGGAAAGAGCTGATGCAACAGGAAGTTGAAGCGTTGCTGGCTCTCCAGGACGACGACCTGAAGATCCGCGAGATCGAGAGCCAGATCCAGTCGCTCGATCCACAATTGGCAGAATTCGACCGGAAAAAAGAACAGGCAGCCGCTGCTCTGACGCGAGCGCAAGCGGCGGTACAGGCGGAAGAAAAGAAGCAAAGAGAGCTGCAGTCAAGGCTCTCCCAGCACAGAGCCCTCCAGGAGCGCAATCTCCATCAGCTCGAAGATGTGAAGCGATTGCGGGAAGCCACCGCCGCAACGGCGCAGGTTGAAGCCACCAGGCGGCTGATGGCAGAAGACGAAAGTGAGATCGCCATCCTTGGCCGACGCATCAACGAAATGAACGCGGCAGTCGTTGCCTCAAAACAGGCGCTGGCCAGTCTCGAGGAACAACAGAACGCGGCCCGCCCCGAGATCGAGGCCAAAAGATCCGCCCTCCAGGCACAACTCGATGCCGCCAAGCGCGACCGGAACGGCAGAGCGGTTTCCGTATCACGTCCAATGCTCGGCAAGTACGATCGAATTCGCGGCAAGAGGACCCAGGCACTCTTTGCGCTCCGCGGCGGCTCATGCGGGAATTGCGATACCGCAGTGCCTCTTCAGCGCCGCAACATCATGAGCGTGAGCGGGCAGATCGAAGTTTGTGAAGCATGCGGGGTTTTGTTGTACGCGGAAGGTTGAGACGCTCGGTGTTCCCTCCTAACTTCCGACGGTGACAACACTCGCCTCGGAACGTCCGCCGACTCCGGTCAAACCCGGTCGCTGGATCATCCCCAAACCACCCGACGAAGACGCCGTCCGCGCGCTGGCGGAGGCGTTATTGCTGCCGGAAATCGTCTGTCGACTCCTCCTCATTCGCGGCTTCGTGACCGCGGAGGAGGCGAAGAGCTTTCTGCGGCCGAAGCTCGACCGGCTGCACGATCCGCTGAGCTTTTTGTCGATGGACAAGGCGGTCGAGCGGCTGGCGCGCGCGGTTCGCGAGCAGGAGCTGGTCTTCATTCACGGCGACTACGACGTCGATGGAATCTGCTCCACTACGATTCTCACCCGCGTCATCCGATGGCTGGGCGGCAAGGCGATGCCGTTCATTCCCCGGCGGATCGAAGACGGCTACGACCTGAGCGACGCCGGTGTCAACGCCGCGCTGGCAGTGGGAGCAAAGGTCGTCGTCACCTGCGACTGTGGTACCGGCGCTGTGGGTCCGGTGGCTCGCCTTTGTCGATCCGGGGTCGACGTCATCGTCACCGATCACCACCTGCCGAGCGGCGAGCTGCCCGACTGCCTGGCGATCCTGAATCCAAAGCGCAGCGGATGCGGATATCCGGACAAGGATCTGGCGGCGGTGGCAGTTACGTGGAAGCTGTCACTGGCTCTCGCGCGCGCACTCGGCGCCAGCGAGAATCCGATCTGGGCGATGCTCGATCTCGTCGCATTGGCGACGGTCGCCGACGTTGCTCCGCTGCGCGGGGAGAATCGGGTCTTCGTTCGGTGGGGACTGAAGATGCTGGCGGAGACGCGCAACATCGGGATGCGAGCGCTGCTCCGCGCGGCCGGTCTCGATAAGCGAGAGCTGACAGCGGGAAGGATCGGATTCATTCTCGCTCCGCGACTGAACGCCGCCGGACGACTCGGCCACGCCATTCGGGGAGTTGAGCTGCTGCTCACTGAGAACGAGCACGAAGCTAACGTGATTGCACGCGAGCTCGAGGAGCTCAATCATCGCCGTCAGGAGATCGATCACGCCACACTGGAGCAGGCACGTGAGAGAGTGCTGGCGATGGATCTCGACGAGCAGTATTCGATCGTTCTCGCCGATGATACCTGGCATCCCGGGGTCGTCGGGATTGTCGCCTCGCGCCTGGTTGAGGAATTTGGGCGGCCGACGGTGTTGATCGCGCTGTCGGGGGAGCAGGGCAAAGGATCCGGCCGATCGATTCCCAAGTTCGATCTCCACGGCGCGCTCGGCCAATCGCGCCAGGACCTGCTTCGCTACGGTGGGCATCGTGCGGCCGCCGGAATCACCATCGCCCGCGACAAGGTCGCCGACTTCGCGGCGCGTTTTAATGAAGTGGCGCGATCGGTTCTGACACCGGCAGATCTCGTCCCTGAAATCCGGGTCGATCTCGAGGTAAGCATCGAGGGACTGGATGGTCGCATCGAATCGCTGTTCCGGCACTTCGAGCCTTTTGGCATCGGCAACCCGACACCGGTTTTGCTGGCGCGCAATGTCACCATCGCCCGCCCACCACGCCCGGTGGGCGAGCATGGTCTCAAATTGGCGCTCGATACCGGAACCGGATCGCTGGAAGCGCTCGGTTGGGGACTTGCCGATCGCGCTGCGGAATTTCAACCGGGGACGAAGGTCGACGTCGCGTTCAGGCTGGAGCGAGACGATTACCGGGGAGAGACTTACCTCCAGGCGAGGATCGCGGACATCAGGGCCAGCGCGGCATGACCACATACGCGCGTCCCTCGTTCCTCGTCGCTCGCCCCGCCTCCCGCCTCCCGCCTCTCGCTTCCCACCTTTGCGAATAGTCGCGGGCCGCTGGCGTGGTCGGAGGATCAGCGCGCCCAGCGGGTCGCTAGTCAGACCCACGCTCGATCGAGTACGAGAAGCCTGGATGAGCATTCTCCAGCTGGACCTTCCCGAGGCCCGTGTGCTCGATTTGTACGCCGGCTCGGGCGCGCTCGGCCTCGAAGCGCTATCGCGTGGGGCGATGTCGGCGGACTTCGTCGAGAAGAATCCGAAGAGTCTGCGGGCGCTGGAAGAGAACATCGCCGCTCTCGACGCTGGCGCGTTATCGACGATCCACCGGCGAGCGGCGCTCGCTTTCGCCGAGTCGCTGGAGCTGCTTTCTTACGATGTCGCCTTTGCTGATCCACCTTATACGAGCGGCGACGCCGCCAAACTCGTAGAGCACTGGAAGGCGACGCCTTTCAGCAGAGTGCTGAGCGTTGAGCACGAGGCGAAGGCGGCGATGCCTGAGGGAGGAGTGACGCGCAAGTATGGCTCGACGGCAATCACCTTCTACCGCAACGAGGAGTAAAGTGCCAACGACGGCCATCTATGCTGGAAGCTTCGATCCGATCACTCGCGGTCACGAAGACCTCATCAACCGCAGCTGCGAGTTCGTCGATCACCTCGTGGTTGCCGTAGCCGTGAATTCGTCCAAGAAAGCGCTCTTCACTACGGAGGAAAGAGTCGAGCTCATTCGCGCCGCCACCGCCGACAACAAATGCGTCGAGGTCACATCCTTCGAGGGTCTACTCGTCGATTTCGCCCGGAAGCTCGGCGCAAAGTTCAACATCCGAGGCCTCCGTGCCGTGAGCGACTTCGAGTACGAATTCCAGATGGCGCTAATGAACCGCCACATGTCGGAGAACTTCGAAACCGTGTTCATGGTGCCGTCGGTCGAGACGACCTACATCAGCTCGAGCGTGGTGCGCGAAGTGGCCCAGCACAATGGCAATCTCAACGGCCTCGTGCATCCGGCGGTGGCGAAGGCGCTGGCGAAGAAATTTGCGAAGTGAAGTTCATCGAACGCATCCGCCAGCGCGCCGCTGATCTCAAATGTCGGATAGTCTTTCCGGAAAGCGGTGACGAGCGGATAATTGCTGCCGCCGGCGAGATGGATCGGACCGGGATGGCGGTTCCGATACTCGTCACGGATAACGCGATGCTGGCGGAGACCTCGCTACGGTCGGGTCTCCAATCGATCCACACTGAAGACGAGCCGGCACTCGAGTTCGCGCATCGGCTCGTCGCTCAGGGTCAGGCGGACGCCTGCGTCGCCGGCGCGGTTTACACGACGGCGGAAGTGTTGCGCAGCGCGCTCCATAACGTCGGCCTCGCGCCCAACGTTCGCCTCGCCTCGAGCGCCTTTTACATGGTCGTTGGTCCGGGCGCCCGCGTCGACGAAGTCCTCACCTTCACCGATTGCGCCGTCGTGCCGTACCCGTCCGCCGACAACCTCGCTGACATCGCTCTCGCCGCGGCGCACGACCGGCAGCTCATAGTTGGCGACGAGCCACGCGTGGCGCTGCTTTCGTTCAGCACCCACGGCAGCGGTAAGGGTCCAAGCGTCGATCTCGTGCGTGAAGCGGTCGCCATTATCCGTGAGCGAGCGCCCGGACTCGCAGTGGACGGAGAATTGCAAGGTGATGCGGCACTGGCTCCGACGGTTGCCGCCCGGAAATCACCTTCGAGTCCGGTAGCCGGAAGAGCCAACGTGTTAGTGTTCCCATCGCTGGACGCCGGGAACATCGCGTACAAACTGGTGCAGCGAGTAGGTGGCGCGCAGGCGGTCGGTCCGATACTTCAGGGCTTCGCGCGTCCCGTCGCCGATCTCTCGCGCGGCGCCGACCGGGAGGACATTATTAACGTGGCCGCAATTGCAGCGCTGCAATCGGCCGGGTGAGCAGAGCACCGCACGCCTCAGCAGGCAGATCCGCACTGGAGAACAACTGAATGAGTTTCTCGATCAAGAAACAGGGAGATGTCGTTGTGGTGGATGTCGAAGGTCAGTTGATTGTTGGAAATCGCCAGGAGTTGAAGCAGAAGGTCCTCGATGAGCTCGAAAAGGGGGAGAAGAAATTCCTGATCGACTTCAGCCAGACAGGCTACATCGACAGCTCGGGTCTGGGCGTGCTGGTCTCGTTGTCGAAGAAGATTCGTGAACAGGGCGGCGAGCTGCGTCTCGCCAACCTCAACGACGATCTCCAGACCCTCTTCGAGTTGACCAAGCTCGACACCCTCTTTCAGATCTCCGACACACGGGAGCGCGCGCTAGAGAGTTTTTAATGGCCGAATCGCGCGTCGCGTTCGATCTACAAATCCCGAGCGACGTTGAGTACATAGAAGGCGTAGTGGAGCTCGCGAGGCAGCGCTGCCGCGAGCTCAAGCTCTCACCCACCAAATGCTCGCTGAACATTCCGGTAGCCCTCACCGAGGCGCTGTCGAACGCCATCCTGCGTGGAAATGGCGCGACGGGTGGCAAGCACGTGCGCGTCCGCGCCATCATCAGCGACACTGATCTCGTTTTCGAAGTCGTGGACGAAGGTGCGGGGTTCGATCTCGAAGAGTGCACCGTCGATTGCACGACTGATGAGAACCTCACCAGAGAGGAGGGGCGCGGACTTTTTCTGATGCGGCAGCTGATGGACCGCGTAGAAACTTTCCGCGACAAGGGCAACGTCGTCCGCCTGACGTTGCGCCGTCCGTGAAAGAGCTGGAGGCGGTTCTCGTAGCGTTTCGCGAAGGGACGCATTGCGAGGCCGCCGTATGGGCAGGGGGTGACGGCCGCTCGGCCCCGACCATCATTGCCCGCTCCAGTCCGAAGGTTCAAATGCCGGACGTGCTGCCCGACGAGCCGGGACAATCCATCCCCACAAACTTCGGAACGCAGCTCGTCACCCGCGTTCCGTCACCAAGGAAAATCTGGCTGACCGTCGGTCCGTGCGACCCATCGTATGCCCCGGAAGAGCGGCACATCAAGCTGCTGATGCCGGTTGTCACCCAGTTCACCCAGGCGGCGCTGGAAGTGGAGCACGCGGCGACCGAGCTCGCGGAGCGCTACGAGGAGATCAACCTCCTCTACACCATCGGCGAAATCCTGGGGCGGACCGTCACGCTCGAGGATGCCGCGGCGACGATCCTTACCGAGATCTCGGAGACGGTGGGGGCGCGGGTGGCATCGATTCTCGTTCACGATGCACGGACGAACACTCTCCAGGCCGTCGCCGCGCTCGGCGTTCCCAAGGAAAAAATTCCCCCAATCAGCGCCGACGATCCGAGCAGCGTCTCGGCGCGTGTGTTCCGCACCCAGCATCCGCTGATTGTGGTGGGGAAGGGGGTGACGTTCGGCAGTGAATCGCCCTATGGGCGCGGTGAGATGCTGTCGGTGCCGATCATGTGGACGACGCCGACGGGCGGGCAGCCACTGGGCGTTGTGAACCTCGCCGATCGACGTTCGCGCCAACCTTTCACCGCCGGCGACCAGAAGCTCGTCACCGCCATCGCCACGCAAATCGGAACCGCGATTCAGAATGCGCGGCTGGTGAGTGCGTCACTCGATCGACAGCGCTTGCTCCAGGAGATGAACCTCGCGCACGACCTGCAGATGAAGCTTCTTCCGGCCACGGATGGCTTTGCGCCGGAAGCAGAGGTAACGGCGCGGGTGGTTCCCGCCGAGAGTGTGGGCGGAGACTTCTACCAGCTGTTCAAGCTGCGGGACCGCAAAACCGGAGTGATGATCGGCGACGTTTCCGGCCACGGCTATCGCGCGGCCTTGATTATGGCGCTGGCGATGAGCGCGTCAGCCATTCATGCCCAGAACTTCGTAAACCCGGGCGAGATGCTCGGCGCGTTGCTGGGATCGCTGCGTGACGAGCTCGAGTCGACGGAGATGTTCATCTCGCTTTTCTATGGCGTGGTCGATCCGGAACACGAGAGGTTGAGCTACGCCAACACCGGTCACCCGCACGCCTTCGTGATCAGCCAGGAAGGAACGGTGACGCGGCTCGCTGCCGTCAATCCGCCGCTCGGAGTAGTCGCGGATGTGCCGAACACCGCCTCGCTCAGCTGGATCAAGCAGAAGGATTTGCTCGTCCTGTTCACCGACGGGATCAGTGACGCGCGTAACACCAGAGACGAGCGACTTGGTGAGGAGCGCGTGCTCGAGCTGATCAAAGAGAACCGCGAGAACGACACCAAGGTCATCGTCGACCGGGTCTTCAAGATGCTGGAGGTTCACACCCGGGCGATGACGCGGCGCGACGACCTCACGCTAGTGGTGGTCAGGAGCTGAAAGTGGCGCGCGCGCCGGGCGGGCGTAGCCGACAACCGCCAGTGCTCAAGAAGTTCGGCCAGCACTTTCTCTCCGACAAAAACGTTCTCACCGCCATCGTCGACGCGCTGGCGCCGACGACGAGCGACACGGTCGTCGAGGTAGGGCCGGGGCGCGGCTCGCTCACCGACATTCTGCTGGAGCGCGCCGGCCTGGTGATCGCCGTGGAGATCGATCGTGCTCTGGCGGCCAGCCTGCGCGAGAGGTACCGGGACCGGACCAACATCGAGATTGTCGAAGATGATTTCCTGGACGTCGAGCTTCGCGCCGAGGCGGGCCGCGATTTTCTGCTGATTGGGAACGTCCCTTACTACATTACGACGCCGATCATCTTCAGGGCGCTGGAGCCGCCGATGCCGAGGCGGTCAGTTTTCCTGGTGCAGCGCGAGGTCGCCGAGCGGATGGCGGCGACAGCGGGCGACGAATCATACGGCGCACTTACAGTCAACATCGCCGTCGTCGCCAGCGTGGAGCAGGTGATGACGGTGCCGGCTACTGCATTTCATCCGCCACCTAAAGTCGAATCGGCGGTGGTGCGACTCACGCCGTTGTCGCATCCGCTCGTTCCGCTCGAGTCTCTTGAGGCGTTCCGCACGTTTGTGCAAGCCGCGTTCGGGCAGCGGCGGAAGCAAATGCTCCGCGTTTTACGATCTGTTCGTGGGATCTCGACCGAGGAGGCCAGTGCCGTTCTGGAAAAAGTGGGGATTGAGCAAAGTGCGCGGCCCGAGGTTGTTAGCCCAGGAGAGTTCGCGAACCTATTCCGTTTGCTGCGCGAAACGCCAACCTGAAAGACAACTGCCTGCTGGGCGCTGACCGCTGCTGTCGCTGACCGCTAACCGCTGCAAACGTCGAGACAGATCCCACCGGCGTTAACGAAACAGCAGCAGTTGCCTCGAGCGCCAAGGAGATCTGTCTAGTCGCTTGCAGCGGTAAGCGCTAAGCGCAAAAGCGGTCAGCGCCCAGCAGGCAATTGTCTTAGTGCTCGACTACTCTCCGCGATTCGAGAGCGCAAAAGACAATCCCTCCAGCTCCATCGCCATGTTCACGGTTCGCACCGTGACATCGGACGGCACCGAAAGCTGAAGCGGTGCAAAATTCAAAATCGCTTTGATGCCCGCTCGCACCACCTGCTTGACCACCGCCGGTGTCGCCTCGGCCGGAGTGGCCACGACCGCGATGTCGAAATCCTGTTTCGCGGCGTCCTTCTCCAGCTCCGAGACGGGACGCACGGTCAGCGATTCCCACCGCTTGCCGATTTTCGCTTCGTCGATGTCGTAAACCGCGGTGACGATGAATCCGCGCTCGGCAAATCCGCGATAGCGGGCGAGGGCGGCGCCAATTTTACCGGCGCCGATGATGCAGACGCGCCACTGTTTGCCGAGTCCCAGTATCTCGCGCAGCTTCTCGGAAAGCTCGGGGACCGAGTATCCCAGCCCGCGCTTACCGAAGGATCCGAAGAGCGAAAGATCTTTGCGAACCTGCGCGGATGTGGTCCCACCAAGCCGCGCCAGCTCGTCGCTGGAGACGGTCTGAAGACCCTGCCGCTCGATGCCCTCGAGGAAGCTGAGATAGAGGGAAAGGCGTCTGACAGTTGATTCGGCGATCCGCTTCAAATCATGCTTGTGAAGTAATTCACAAAGTAATGGTGGACGGCGGGAGGGGGCAAGAAACCGAGGTGAAAAAGTGCGTGCGCAGTGATTCCGCCAAGCCTACCGTTCGAAGCTTCAACCCTTCGTTACCCTACACGCTCCACGTATCTTCCGCGCATGCCAGTTCACGTCACCTCGGAAATCGGCGCGCTGCGCACTGTTTTGGTGCACAGCCCGGGCAACGAGCTGCTCGCTGTCACGCCGAGTACCCGCGCCGATTTTCTCTACGACGACATCGTCGATGCCGATCTGGCGAAGCGCGAACACCGCCGTTTCGTCCAGGTGCTGGAGCGGTTTTGCGAAGTGCTACACGTTCGCGATCTGCTCACCGACGTCCTCGAGGATTCCGCGGTCAGAGAGCTGGTTATCCGCGAGACGCTGGATGTGGTGCCGTTGGAGCCGCTCGCATCGGAGTTGCGCGCACTGCCCCCGCGTGGAGTGGTCGATCTTCTGATCGAAGGCAAGGAGGAAGAACCCGGTCCGCTGTCACGGACACTCAACGAGTTCAGTTACTCGCTGCCGCCGCTGCCCAATCTTTTCTTCACCCGCGATTCGGCGATGGCGATCAATCAGAACATGATGATCGGCTCGATGCGCTTTCACGCTCGATGGACCGAGGAGCTGATCATGAAAGCGCTCTTCACGTCACATCCGAAGCTGGCCAACAAGGGAATTCTGTACGACGGCTCCGCGGAACGGCGGTCGAACCACACGCTCGAGGGCGGCGACGTCCATCCGCTGCGGGAAGATGTGCTGCTCATCGGCTTCAGCGAGAGATCGAGTCCGGCCGGTATCGATGGACTGGCCACGCTCGTCTTCGAGCAGACCGAAGTGACCAATCTCATCGTGGTGGTGATGCCGCAGGAGGCAACCGCTATCCATCTCGACATGATCTTCACCCACGTCGATCGCGAGCTGTGCGTGATTTACCCGCCGCATTTTATCGGACCCTACCGGCTGCCGATACTCCATTGGCGCAAAGGTAAAGCGCACATGAAAGAGCAGCCCGATATCTTCACCGCGCTCAAAGAGTGCGAGATGAAGATGGAACCTCTGCTGTGCGGGGGCGCAAAAAGAATCGTGCAGGACCGCGAACAGTGGGCGTCCGGATGTAACTTTACAGCATTACGCCCGGGCGTAGTGACGTCATACGCACGGAATGAGGCGACACTAAAAGAATTGGAGAAAGCCGGATTCAAGATGATCACGGCGTCAGATTTTCTTTCCAACAAAGTTGAGATAGCCGCCAATCAGCGCGCGGCGATCACCTTCAAGGGTGGTGAGCTCGTCCGTGGTGGTGGCGGCCCGCACTGCATGACTTGCCCGATCACGCGAGACGATCCGTGGACGTGACGCGCGGAGTGTACTCCGAGCCGGAAGAAACTCTCCTCACCACTCGCGCGCTCAATTATCTCTCGGCAGGTCCGGCTGACGTCGTCGACTTGATCGGGCACATCTGCAGCCTTCCCGGAGCGCCGCGAATAGTCGCCGAGCACATGGCGCATGCAATGTTTGCCGGTCGGCCGCAATTCGTGCGCAGCGCGGACGGGCGCTGGATGCTAGCCGATATCGCAGCGAAGCCGTATCCCCAGTCATCAAGTCGGTCGCGCGCGCCCACCGGAGCCGGCGACGACCTTAGCCGTCTCTCCTACGTCGTCGTCGATACCGAGACTACCGGCGGCAGCCACTGGCTGTACGACAAAATCACCGAGATCGCCGCGGTCGTCGTCAGGAACGGCGAGATCGTCGAGGTATTCGAGACGCTCGTCAATCCACAGCGTCCCATTCCGCCGTTTGTCAGCAGGCTGACCAACATCACCTGGGACATGGTGAAGGACGCGCCCACCTTCGATCGGGTGGTGCCCGATTTGATGCGCGTGCTCGAGGGAAATGTCTTCGTCGCCCACAACGCCAACTTCGACTGGCGCTTCATCACCAGCGAGATTTCGCGCACGACCGGGCGCCAGTTGCGCGGGCGTCGCCTGTGCACAGTGAAAATTGCGCGCAAGGTTTTGCCGCAACTGTCCCGTCGATCGCTCGATCACGTCGCTCGATTCTACGGCGTCGAGATTCGGAACCGGCATCGAGCTGGTGGCGATGCGCTGGCGACGGCGAAGTGTCTGGTGAAGATGCTTTCGGATCTCGCCGATCGCGGCTGCGGAACGTGGGACGATCTACAAACGCTGCTGCGCACCCAGCCGGGGCGGCGCAAGAAACGTCGGCCACCAGGAATGCCGATGCCGGTGACCCGCGACACCACCGCGTGACGGCACCGACTCCGATGGTGGAGCGCTGCAAAATCGGCGCGCTCACCGTTCACGCCATCCAGGCCGGTGGTCAGAAGCTCGATGGCGGCGCGATGTTCGGCGTCGTTCCGAAACCGCTCTGGGAAAAGCGCATCCCTGCCGACGAGCGCAACCGGATCCAACTTGGCATGCGGTGCCTGCTCATCGAACATCCGTCAGGCCTCATTCTCATCGACACCGGCGCCGGCAATAAGGAAAACGAGAAGTTCAAGGACATCTACGGGATCGAGAATGAGGGCGGAGGCCGTCTGACGATGCTTGAGGATGGACTGGCTCGCGTCGGTGTGCGGCCATCCGACATCGCGCTCGTCATCAACACCCACCTTCACTTCGATCACGCCGGTGGCAACACGCGCGTTAGCTCCGACGGGCAGCTGGAGGTGAGCTTTCCCAACGCCACCTACATCATCAAGCGCGGGGAGTACGAGTACGCCACTCATCCCAACGAACGTACCGCCGCGAGCTACTTCGACCGCAACTACACGCCCGTGGAGGCCGCCAATAAAGTCGAGTTCGTGGCGAGCGAGAAGGAGGTCGTGAAAGGGATCCGCGTCATTCCCACGCCGGGACACACGCCCTTCCACCAGAGCATCCTCATCGAGTCAGCCGGCGAGCGGGCCTTTTACTTAGGCGATCTCGTTCCCACCCACGCGCACCTGCCGCTGCCATGGATCATGGGCTACGACGTCGAGCCCCTGGTCACTCTCGAGACGAAGCGCAGAATACTGAAGCAGGCGGTCGACGAGAATTGGCTGGTGATATTTGAGCACGACGCGTCGGTGGCTTGGGGGAGGGTGGAGCACGACTCGAAAGCGTATCGATTGGTTGGTGGGTCCAGTTAGGCGGGGAAAGTCGAAGACAAGGGCCTGCTGGGCGCTGACCGCTTTTGCGCTAAGCGCTAACCGCTGCAAACCACCAGACAGATCTCCTTGGCGCTTGAGGAAACTGCTGCAGTTTCCTGAACGCCCGTGGCATCTGTCCCGTCGTAGGCAGCGGTCAGCGATCAGCGAGCAGCTGACAGCGCCGAGCAGGCCGTTGTCTTATTCTGTAGGCGCTACGAGAGTGGCTGATACAACTCGATCCTATTCCCTTCAGGATCCCTTATCCACGCAAACCTCCCATAGTCAAAATCCTCCGTCTTCTCGATCGCTATCCCATCCGCCTTGAGCTGGTCGAGGAATGCCTGGAGGTCCTTCACCCGGTAGTTGATCACGCACTCCCGCCGCTCGGCGGGAAGGTTGGTCTTGGACTGCGAGATCGAGAAGACGGTCGAGTCGACCTGCGACGAGTCACCGAGGCGGCGGTACTTGAACTCGGTCCCGTAAACCTTTCCATCTTCGTAGGTTTCGAGCCTGAGTCCGAAATGGTGCGCGTACCAGTTCGAGAGCGCTTTGGCGTCGTTGGCGAAGATGAACACGCCTCCGATCCCATCCACCGAAATCCGCTTCTCGATTTTGCCGCCGATGACGTTCTTCGCCATATGGGCGAATCTAGGGATCAAGCGATGCGCCGGGAAGCTGGTTGGTCAGCTTGCAGATGTAACCTGTGACGCCTATCTTACGTCCTCACAATGCGATAAGCGGACGATCCGGGCGGATCGTTCCACCCTCTGGCCCTCGATCTTCGAGGCGTGCTACAGGAGTTCAAGCCACGGGATTTCCCGCAGTACGGGAGACATCCCTTCGCGCGGACTCCGAAAAGGGGGCCGCGTTTTTGTTTTCTCTCAGTTAACGGGGCTCGTATCCAGGACACAACCAAACGCGTACGCGTCAACAAACAGATCCGCATTAGTCCGATCAGAATAATCGCTGCCGATGGCGCGCAGCTCGGCATCATGGACGTCGAAACGGCGCTCGCCGCGGCGATCGAGCAGGGACTGGATCTGGTGGAAGTCGCACCAATGGCGAGGCCGCCCGTGGCCCGCATCATGGATTACGGGAAGTTCAAGTTCGAGCAGGCCAAGATGGCTCGCCAGGCAAAGAAGAAGCAGCACGTCATCCACCTCAAGGAAGTGAAGTACCGCCCGGGCATCGAGGAGCACGACTTCATGACCAAGACTCGCCACGCACGCGAGTTTCTGCAGGAAGGAAACAAGGTGAAGGTGACGCTTATGTTCCGCGGCAGGCAGATCGCCCACCCGGAGCTCGGACGTCAGGTCGTAAATCGGGTGGCGCAGGAGCTCGCCGACGTGGCGAAGATCGAGAGCGATCCGAAGTTCGAAGGAAAATTCATGACCATGATCCTCGCGCCCAAGTAGGGACGAGGGGCGAGGGACGAGGGACGAGTGCACATCACTCTCGCGGTATAGAACGCGAGATCGACATAAAGGACTCAGTAATGCCGAAGATGAAGTCGCACCGCGGTGCGAGAAAGCGTTTCAAGATCACGGGCTCGGGAAAGGTCAAACGCTACAAGGCGTTCAAGAGCCACATCCTGACCAAAAAGTCGTCGAAGAGAAAGCGTCACCTCCGCAAGGGCACGCTCATTCTCACTCCCGGCGAACGGAAGAACATCAAGCGCCTCCTGCAGGCCTAGAGGAATAGACAATGCCACGCGTTAGATCGAATGTCGCGCGCTTGAAGCGCAAGAAGCAGGTGATGAAAGCCGCTCGCGGCGCCTTTGGCGCGCGCAGCAAGCTGTGGAAGGCAGCCAAGGAAAACGTCGAGCGCGGCTGGAAGTACGCCTACCGCGATCGCAAGAACAAGAAGCGCGATTTCCGCCGGCTGTGGATCGTCCGCATCAACGCGGGCGCTCACCAGAATGGAATGTCCTACTCGGTCTTCATGAACGGCCTGAAGAAAGCCGGCGTTGAGATCGATCGGAAAGTTCTTGCCGACATCGCCGTCAACGACGCCGAGGCGTTTACCGCTCTCGCCGAAAAGGCGAAGTCCGCTCTAGACGCCGCGTAACGTCTTCACAAGGATTCAAAAAAGACTCCGCCGGCGCTAATCTCCAACCAGCGCGGTGGAGTCTTTTGCTTCGTGCCCACCCAAACTCTGAACCGTGACGCTTTCGGAATTTCAGCAGCTCGTCACAACCCTCGCCGCTGACGGCGAGAAGATGATCGACGCGGCGACGACGGCCGCACTGCTCGAAGAGGCGCGCACTTCGCTCCTCGGAAGAAAATCCGGGCGACTGCCGGAGCTCTTCAAGCAGCTGCCGTCGCTTGCGCCCACCGAGCTGCGCGAGGCGGGCTCTCTGATCAACGCCGTCAAAGCGAAACTCGAGGCCAGCCTCGACGATCGCCGGCGGCAGTTGGACGCAGCCGCTTCGTCACAGAGAAAAGTCGATCTCACCATGCCAGCTCGTCGCCAGTGGCTCGGCTCGAAGCATCCGGTGACGCTCGTCATCGAGGAGATCGAGGCCATTTTCCGTGAGCTGGGCTTCACCATTGCGTTGGGCCCGGAGGCGGAAACCGAGTGGTATAACTTCACGGCCCTCAACTTTCCGCCTGATCATCCGGCGCTTGATCTGCACGACACGCTGTACCTGGGCGAAAACGTTTTGCTGAGAACACACACTTCGCCCGTACAAATCCGCACCATGCAGAAGTTCAAGCCGCCGATCAGGATTCTCAGCCCAGGCAATGCCTATCGACGCGATTTTTTCGACGCGTCGCACGCGCCGATGTTCGCGCAAATCGAAGGACTGGCGATCGACGACGGCGTGAGCTTCGTCGACCTCAAGGCGACGCTGACCCACTTCGCGAACGAATTCTTCGGCAAAACCAAGACGCGGTTTCGGCCGAGCTATTTCCCGTTCACGGAGCCATCGGCGGAGATGGACGTCGAGTGTCAGCTCTGTCACGGCTCCGGTTGCGCCAGCTGCAAGGGAACCGGTTGGATGGAGATCCTCGGCTCGGGGATGGTGCATCCATCGGTCTTGAATGCGTCGGGGCTCGATGGTGATCGCTACACCGGTTGGGCCTTCGGCATGGGACCAGCTCGCATCGCCATGCTGCGGTATGACATTCCGGATATACGGATTCTCTACGATTCCGACGTGAGATTCCTCTACCAGATCTCGAGATGAACGCATCGTACGAGTGGTTGCGCGCGTTTGTCCCGTTCGACCTTAGTCCGACCGAGCTGCGCGACTTGCTGACGTCGCGCTGCGCGACCGTCGACGATCTCGTCGCCTTTCGCGAAGATCTGCGCGATGTCGTGATCGGCCGCGTCGTGGAAGTGAAGAAGCATCCCAACTCCGATCACCTCTGGCTCACCAAAGTCGATGCCGGCGGGGGAGCACTGCTCGACGTCGTTTGCGGCGCCGCCAACGTCAGCGCCGACACCCTCTATCCGTTCGCGCCGGTGGGGGCTGTTCTTCCCGGCGGACTCAAAATCGAGAAGCGAAAAATTCGCGGTGAGACATCCGAGGGGATGCTGTGCTCGGCAAAGGAGCTCGGACTCGGACAGGACCATGAAGGCATCATGGCGCTCACCGTCACTGCGCAGCCGGGGAGCAAATTCCTCGAGGCAATGCCCGTCGGTGACACGTGCCTGGTGATCGATGTCCTTCCCAATCGTCCCGACCTGCTTTCGCACGAGGGTTTGGCGCGAGAGATCGCTGCCGCGACTGGGGGCACCGTCACTCGACCCGAGATCGCCGACGAAAAAGGCTACGTCATTCGCACCCACACCGTGAAGGCGACGTCGGGCAAAGTCGGCGAGGTCATGGTCAAGCTCGAGGACACTGACGGCTGCCTGCGATACGCCGGCGCGGTCATCACCGGGTTGAAGGTGGGGCCGAGCCCCGACTGGCTGGTCAGACGACTCCAATCGGTCGGATCGCGATCGATCAACAACGTCGTCGACGTCACCAACTACATGCTGCAGGGTTTCGGGCAGCCGATGCACGCGTTCGACCTGCAGAAGCTTGCCCGCGACACCGTCGTCGTAAGGAAGACGCGTGGCGACGAGTTGATCAAGACGCTCGACGGCGTCGACCGAACCTTGCCGCCCGGCTCGGTCGTGATCGGTGATGCCGAGCGAGCGCAGGCCATCGCCGGCGTGATCGGTGGCAGCGACAGCGAAGTGTCCGAAGGCACCACCGAGATCTTCCTCGAGGTCGCCGCTTTCAATCCCACGCGCATTCGTGCTACGCGCCGCAAGCTCGGCATCACCACCGACGCCAGCTATCGCTTCGAGCGCGGCGTCGATGTGGACGCAATTCCAGGACTCGTCGATTACGCCGTTCGATTGATTCTGTCGGTGGCCGGTGGGATGCCCCAGGGTAGTCCCATCGATCTTTATCCGCTTCCGAAGCGCCCGCAGCCGATTTCACTCAAGCTTGTGCGAGCTTCCCGTCTCCTCGGCGAGCCGGTCGAAGGGCCGGAAGTCGAAAAGAATCTCCGGTCGGTCGGATTCAGAATCGCGCCCGAAGCAAAGGACGTCTTCAAGATCACTCCGCCGAGCTGGCGCCACGATGTCAAAAGCGACGTCGACCTGGCCGAGGAAGTCGCCCGCCTCCGCGGATACGACACGTTCTCGTCGGAGCTGCGACCGTTCCGCGCCAGCGCGGTACCTGATGCGCCACTCGTCCTGGTAACCGATCATGTGCAGGATGCGCTCGTCGGTGCCGGGCTGAACGAAGTGCGTCCGATGCCATTCGTCGCCGAGGGCAAGGGAGGAACCGTACGCGTAACCAATCCGCTCGCGGAAGACGAAGCGTATCTGCGTGGCGATCTATTGACGACGCTCATCTCGCGCGCCGAATACAATCTTTCGCACATGCAGGGCAATGTTCGGCTGTTCGAGATCGGCACTGCATTTTTCGCTGGCGAGGATCAGACTGCGCTACCGGGTCCCAAGAAGGCGGCGCTACCGCGTGAGGAGATGCACGTCGCAGCCTTGGTGATGGGCCAGCGCTCGCCGACCCATTTCACGAAAGCGGTGCAACCAAGCTACGACGAGTGGGACATCAAGTTTCTCGCTGAGCGCACGGCGACGGCGGCGTACCCCGAGAAGGAAATCGACATGGTGCCCGGCACCGGCGACACGCTCTGGGATATCACCGTTAACCATGTCAAGGTAGGCACGGCCCGGAAGCTTACCCTCGATGCTCCGGTGTGGGCCAAGCCGGCGTTCGGTTTCGAGATCAATCTCGAGGCTCTTGAGCAGAGCGTCCTCAAGCGGAAGGTGTACCAGGCGATCCCGGCGACGCCGCGCGCCCAAGTCGACCTCGCCCTCGTCGCCGCGACCAGTGTGACCGCGGCGCAAATCGAGAGAGTCATAAGAAGAGAAGCGGGTGATCTGCTCGAGACGCTGACTCTGTTCGACGAATTCGTCGGCCAGGGAATTCCCGAGGGATCACGCAGTCTGGCGTGGGCGTTGACCTTCCGGGATCGTGAGCGCACACTAAAGGACAAAGAAGTGCAGGGGAGAACGGAAAAAATCGTGAAGGCACTCGAGGGAGAGCTTGGTGTCAGACAGCGTACGTCCTGAAAGAGCGGCATTTGCGGAGCTCGAGCAGCTGGTGAAACATCTCGGTGACGAGCTGGCATCCTTCCGCCGCCGCGCTCTCCAGGCCGAAGCTCGGCTCAAGAGTCTCGAATCGACCGGAGTGAAGGGCGTCGTCTCCCCAGAGCGGATGCAGTTTCTCGAGCGCGAGAATGCCGGACTGACCAAGCGTCTGGCCACGGCTCGCGAGCGGACTCAGCAGATGATCGATCGCGTCCGTTTCCTCAGACAGCAGCACGACGGAGCGACAGCTCGTTGAGCTCGAAAAAGAACGTCGTGCGGGTCACCATTCTCGGTGACGAGTACTCGATAAGAAGCGATGTCAGTCCCGAGCGAACCCGCGCTGTCGCCGAGCACGTCGACAACGTGATCCGTGAGACGATGCGGGCGGGGAACATCGTCGAGACACAGAAGGCAGCGATCCTGGCTGCTCTGAGCATCACTGACGAGCTCTTTGATGCGCGGGAGGCCGGAGAGGATCTCGCCGGGTCGATGAAGAGGCTGAGTACTGAGATTCGGCCGTGGCTGCCGCCAGCTAAGCGGAAAGAGTAGGGGACAAGGCGGGCCGTTGATCTGGCCGCTCACTACCCACCACACAACCAAAGCAGGGGGCTACAAGCTTAGTCAGCTAGGAGCTCCGAGCTATTCCGGCGGCGCATGGTGTCGGACGGTCGTGGTTCTTCCCGGCTTCCGCTAGATCTCGACGACCAATCCCGATCTGAGAACTGCGCGTATCCCGAACGCCAGTATGTGAGCTCGGAGCTAAGAAGCTGCCTAAGCTAAAAGCTCCCTGCTTTAGTTTTGTGGATGCCAGATCGCGCCAGGATCTACGACCCCGCCTTGACAGTTCACTCTCGCCCAAATCCCGAAACGACATTACCTTAGGGGTCAACTACGCGACGACTTTCCGGCGCGATAGGGGCCGCCTGTGGCATGGCCGCGGGCCCAACATAGATCGAGATATGACGAATCCTGCTTGGTTATCCGCAGCTGGCATACTTCTGTTTGCAATTGCCGCTGCGGTTTTTCTCTTTATCGGCAGAAGGCTCGGACGAAACGCCGAGTTGCGTCGCCAGCAGGCGGCTCAGGCAACCGCGGAAGAAAGCGCCAGGAGAATCGTTGGCGAAGCGCAGCGGGAAGCGGAGAGCCTGCGCAAGACAGCCGTCCTGAGTGGAAAAGAAGAGCTGATCAAGCTGCGTGAAGAGTGGGAGCTCGAGGTCCGCAGCCGTCGCGAGGAAGTCGAGCGCGAAGAACGCAGAGTGGACGACCGCGAAGGCCAACTGAACCGCAAGTACGATCTCCTCGAGCAGCGGGAACGCGACACCAACCGTCGCGCCGAGATCGTCGCCACCCACGAACGAAACCTCACTCAGAAGCAGGGGGAGCTGGAGAAGCTCGTCGGCGAAGAAAAGCGCCGGCTGGAGCAGCTCGCCGGCATCTCCGCAACCGACGCCAAGGCCGAGCTGATGCATCGCATGGAGGAGGAAGCGCAGGCTGATGCCGCGAACCGAATCCGTGAGATTCGCGAGACCGCCAAGCGTAACGCCGAGCGAGAGGCGAAGAAAATCATCGCGCTCGCGATACAGCGCATAGCCGCCGAGCAAAGCGTCGAGGCAACCGTCTCGGCGGTTTCACTTCCGAACGATGAAATGAAGGGGCGCATCATCGGCCGCGAAGGCAGAAACATTCGCGCGTTCGAGTTGGCGACGGGAGTCGACGTCATCATCGACGACACTCCCGACACGGTTGTGGTTTCGTGCTTCGACCCGGTTCGCCGTGAAATCGCGCGCCTTTCACTCGAGAAACTCGTCGCCGATGGGCGCATTCATCCGGGTCGCATCGAGGAAGTCGTCAACAAGTCGCGGCAGGAAGTCGAGGCGTCGATCGTCGAGACGGGCGAGCAGGCCGCTTATGAGAGCGGCGTGCACGGACTCCATCCCGAGCTGGTGAAACTGATCGGGCGTATGCGCTGGAGAACGAGCTACGGCCAGAACATTCTGAACCACTCGAAGGAAGTCGCCTGGCTGGCGGGAATCATGGCCGCCGAGCTTGGTCTCGATGTGAATCTCGCGCGCCGCGGCGCGCTCCTTCACGACGTTGGAAAAGTTCTGACCCACGAGCACGAAGGAACCCACGTCCAGCTAGGCGTGGAAGTAGCGACGCGGTACGGTGAAAATCCGTTGGTGGTGAATTGCATCGCGGCGCACCACGACGACGTTCCCCACGAGACCGAGATCTCGGTGCTGGTGCAGGCGGCAGACGCCATCTCCGGCGCTCGTCCGGGCGCGCGGCGCGAGGCGTTCGAGACTTACGTGAAGCGACTCGAGGGTCTCGAAAAAATTGCGGCCAGCTATCGCGGCATCGAAAAAGTCTTTGCGATTCAGGCCGGCCGCGAGATCCGCGTCATCGTGACGCCGGAAGAAGTCGACGACCCGCGCATGTCCACGCTCACCGAGGAGATCGCGCGTCGGATCGAGGCCGAGCTGCAGTACCCGGGGCAGATCAAAGTCGTGCTGATCAGAGAGACGAGAGCAGTGGACTTTGCCCGCTGATCTGATCGACGGACGCGCGATAGCAAAAAAAGTTCGCGCGGACGCGGCGGAGCGAGCAAAGCGGCTCATCGAAAAAGGCGTGAAGCCCGGGCTGGCGGTTGTGCTCGTCGGCGAAGATCCCGCCAGCGTCGTCTACACCAGCGGGAAGTCAAAGGCGGCAGAGGAGGCGGGAATGTACAGTCTCAACGTGCGTCTCCCGGTCGATATCTCTCAGGCGGATCTGCTGGCGCGGGTCGACGCGTTGAACTCAGATCCCAAAATCCACGGCATCCTGGTACAGATGCCTCTTCCGAAGCACATCGACCCGGACACCGTGATTCGCCGCGTCGATCCGTCGAAGGACGTGGATGGATTTCATCCAGTCAATGTCGGAAAGATGCTGATCGGAGAGCGCGATGGATTCATTCCTTGCACCCCGGCTGGTATTCAGGTGCTGCTCAGGGAATCGGGCGTGCGAACGCCGGGAAAGAATTGCGTGGTGATCGGCCGCAGCAACATTGTCGGCAAGCCAATGGTAGCGTTGATGCTGCAGGACAATGACAGCGCCAACTGCACGGTGACTGTATGCCATCGCCACACCGTCGATCTCAAGGCGCGCACGCGCGAGGCAGATATTCTTATTGTGGCTGCCGGAAAGCCGCGCATCGTCACCGGCGATATGGTCAAGCCGGGCGCGGTGGTCATTGACGTGGGAACCAATCGGGTAAATGATCCGAGCACCAAATCGGGGACGAGATTGCAGGGCGATGTCGATTTCGATTCAGTGCGCACCGTCGCCTCGAAGATTACGCCGGTGCCGGGCGGGGTGGGACCAATGACGATTGCGATGTTGATGTCGAACACAGTTCGTGCGGCGGAGATGAGCGTCCGGTGAGGTCGATGCCGTTTGACCTCTTCGAGGCTCCGCGCACCCGCGAGACACTCGGCTCGACGATCGACAACCCGTTATCCGTGCGGGCTCTCACGGAGCGAACGCGCGAAGCCGTCGAATCGAAGGTCAGAAGCGTCTGGGTCCGCGGCGAGATCAGCGATTTCAAGCGTCATCGCAACGGCCATTGGTATTTCTGCCTCCGCGATCGCGACGCCCAGATTCAGTGCGTGGTGTGGCTCGCCGATCAGTACCGCATGCCGGCGGCGCCCGACGACGGGATGCAGGTGGTGCTCTTCGGTTCGATGACAGTGTTCGCCGCCCGCGGCACCCTGCAGCTCAAGGTGATGCGCATCGATGCTGAAGGCGACGGTCTCTGGCGAAAGGCGATGGAGCAGACTCTGGCAAAGCTGCGGAAGGAGGGACTGCTCGACGAGGCGCGCAAACGACCGATACCGCATTACCCGAAGTGCATCGCCGTGGTGACGAGCGCCGACGGTGCGGCTCTGCGTGATATCGTCGCCGTCATGCGCAAGCGCAACCTCGGCGCGCGACTCGTCGTTTGCCCGACGCAGGTGCAGGGAGACACGGCGGCGCTGGAGATTGCCGCAGCCATCCGACGGGTTGACAGGTGGGGCAAAGCGGACGTCCTCATCGTCGGCAGGGGTGGTGGAAGTAAGGACGACTTGTGGGCGTTCAACGACGAGCGCGTCGCCCGCGCCGTCGTCGGTTGCGCGGTACCGGTGATTTCAGCTGTCGGCCACGAAGTCGATAGCACCGTGTGTGATGCGGTCGCCGATATGCGGGCACCGACGCCATCGGCGGCTGCCGCAGCTGCCTGTGCATCGCGCGACGACGTGCGCCAGCTCCTGTCGCAGAAACAGCGGCGCCTTTCGGAGTCTGCGCAGAATAGAATCCGCGAAGAGCGTCATGAGCTCGAGAGAATCGGCCGGTCGATCGCTCAGTACACATCGCGGATTGTCGCTCACAAGAAAGCCAGGCTCGGTGCTTGTGCCGCCAGACTCAACGCACTCAGCCCGCTCGCGACGTTGTCGCGCGGTTACGCCGTCGCGAGGGACAAGGACGGCCGAGCGCTCACATCAGCGCAGCAATTCTCCAAAGGGCTGGAGTTCGATCTGCTGCTCCACGACGGCGAGGTTGCCGCGAAAGCTGAAGACGTTTCTGCAAAAGATCATCAGCGGTGAGCCGGTTCCTACTGTTCACGTCCGACCCGCGCTGGGCACAGCGATAGCTAGAGCAGCTGCTGGTTGCACATGAGGAGGATGACTCTCACCTCGTCCTTGTCGACCGCTCCGACGGTCCTCGCCGAGTAGTAGAAGGGCTCACCAGGCATCTTCGCTTCGCCAAAGACGAGCACCGAATCCATCTGTGGAACGGTGATCTCGAAATCGCCGTTGCCGTTGCTCATTGCGTAGCCGAGCGTGCGGGTCTTTCTCACCAGCGAAATCAGTCGATCGTATTCCCGCGAGGCGGCGCGCATTGCGTCCGGATCGCCACTCTCCCAGTCGAGCGTGTCGAGTACGAAGAGCGATTTTCGGATCGCCGGAATCTTTTTGGCGTTGAACGCATACACGTGCACACCGGGCACGCCGGACGTCGTCTCCTTCACGTCCGCGCAAGGCTGGGCACTGCCGTCCAGCAAGGTGGTCTCTGGAAGACTATGTCCGAGGGATAACAGGCTGATGAAGGCTACTCCTTTCCAAAACACTCCGATTTCTCCGGTAGAGGTCCTTACTCAGGACGCATGAGCCCGGGTTTTGGAACTGGCATCCAGACGGGAGAAGTGGATTGCGAATCGCAAACTGATTGCGAGGTCCGAACCAGCTGCGAATCTATAACCGACTTAGAACTGATTGCGGACTGGTGCGAGCTCGCTTCGAACTTCGCTGTCGGCTCTGACTTCGCTGCGGGTTCGTAATTCGGACTCAGTTAGCGAATCGCAATCCACTTCTCCCGTCGAGCGCTATCTCTGTCCTCGCCGCCTTTACATAAGCCCATCGAGCCGCTAAGTTAAAAGGCTACAGCGATTTAAGAACCAGTGACGTGGCCGGAAAATGGTCCGGCGCGAGAGCAATCCAAATGGCATTCGAGAAAACACCCACCGTCGAGAAGTACCGCAAACACCAGACTGATAGTGGATCGACTGAGGTGCAGGTCGCACTTCTTACCGAGAGGATCAACTATCTCACCGACCACTTCCGCGCCCACGCGAAGGACCACCACAGCCGTCGCGGGCTGCTCAAGATGGTCGGTAAGCGGCGTCGACTGCTCGACTACCTGAGGCGGACTGATCTCGAAGGCTATCGGAAGATCATCGCCGACCTCGGACTCCGGTACTAATCTGGCTCTTTGATCTCGCCGCGCGGCGCAACAATGCTGTCCGCGCGGTTTGCGCTACTCAGAGACAACAACACAACTTATGCAAAGAATCGAAAGAACTTTCGCCGGTAGACGCCTCGTCATCGAGACGGGACGCATGGCGAAGCAAGCGGCAGGGTCCGCAGTAGTCCAGTTTGGCGAGACAATGGTTCTCGCAGCAGCAACGGTAAGTGACACCGAAAGTCCCCTCCCGTTTTTCCCTCTCCTCGTCGAGTACAAGGACAAGGCTTACGCCGCCGGCAAGATCCCGGGCGGCTTCATCAAGAGAGAAGGACGACCGTCTGATCCGGAAATCCTTAAGGCGCGCATCATCGATCGCTCGATCAGGCCGCTCTTTCCGGAAGGCTTCAAGAACGAAGTCCAGGTCTTCATCTACGTCATCTCCGCCGACCAGGAAAACGACGCCGATGTGATGGCGCTCGTCGCCGCGTCCTACGCCATCAACTCGTCGAAGATCCCATTCATGGGACCGATCGCCGGCGTGCGCGTCGGCCGCGTCCAGGAAAAGTGGATCCTCAATCCGACTTTCCAGCAGCTGCCGTACAGCGACATGGACGTCGTGCTCGCCGCTTCAAAGGACTCGATCATGATGGTCGAGGGCGGCGCGCTCGAGGTCTCCGAAGCCGACATGATCGAGGCTCTCTCAGTCGGACAGCGCGGCGTGCAGGAGCTCATCGGAATTCAGGAAGAACTCCTCAAGCAAGGCCGTGCGGACAAGATGGAATGGAAGAAGGCCGAGCTGGGGCCGGAGGTCAAAGCGCGGGTCGAAGAGCTCACCAAGGGCAAGATCGGCGAAGCGCTGAATCATCACGAGAAGCACACGCGGATCGACGCCATCGAGATCGTCAAGAAGGAAGCAACCGACCAGCTTCTCGCCGAGTTCCCCGACAACGCCAAAGACATTCATAACCTCGTGGGGGACGTGGAGTACCACGCACTCCGCTCGCAGGTTCTCGACACCAACAAGCGCGTGGACGGCCGCGGCACAAAGGAAGTCCGGCCAATTACCATCGATACGCAAGTCCTGCCACGGGCCCACGGATCGGCGCTCTTCACTCGCGGTCAGACGCAGGCGCTCGTCGCGGTAACACTCGGCACCGCCAATGACGTCCAGCGACTGGACAGCATCGACGAGGCCGGCGAGACGACCAAGTCGTTCATGCTCCACTACAACTTCCCGCCGTTCTCTACGGGTGAAGTCCGTCCCATGCGCGGCACCAGCCGTCGCGAGATCGGACACGGCAACCTGGCCGAGCGCGCGCTGCAGGGTGTGCTGCCGGCGTTCGAGGATTTCCCGTACACGATTCGTATCGTCTCCGACATCCTCGAGTCCAATGGATCGTCGTCAATGGCGTCGGTCTGCGGTGGATCGCTGGCGTTGTTCGATGCCGGTGTCCCGCTTCGTTCCGCGGTTGCCGGCGTGGCGATGGGTCTGATCAAGGAAGGCAGCAAGTACGCGATCCTCACCGACATCCTCGGCACCGAGGATCACCTCGGCGATATGGACTTCAAGGTCGCCGGCACGGAGCACGGCATCACTTCGATCCAGATGGACATCAAGGTCGAAGGACTGGATTTCCAGATCGTGAAGGAAGCGCTGGCCCAGGCGCGTGAAGGCAGACTTCACATCCTGAGTGAGATGGCGAAGGCGCTGCCCGAGCCGCGTGCGGATCTGTCTCCGTATGCGCCGCGCATCGTGACGATGAACATCAATCCGGAGAAGATCGGCGATCTCATCGGTCCGAAGGGCAAGACGATCCGCGGCATCCAGGAAGAGACTGGCGCCGAGATCACTGTGGACGATACTGGTCTGGTCACGATCGCAGCCGTTGGCGGAGATGCGATGGAAAGAGCGCGTCAGATGATCCAGGCGCTGACCGCGGAGCCGGTTATCGGCGAGACCTACGAAGGAACGGTGAAGAGCACGACTGCTTTCGGCGCCTTCGTCGAGATCATGCCCGGCACCGAGGGATTGGTCCACATCTCCGAGCTGAAGCACGGTCGCACGGAAAAGACGGAAGACGTCGTCAAGAAGGGCGATCGCGTGCGGGTCAAGCTGCTCGATCGCGACGAACGTGGCCGGCTGCGTCTGTCGATGAAGGCACTGTCGCCGAAGCCAGAAGGTGAGGCGGGAGGCGGGAGGCGGGAGGAGGGAAGCGGGGAGCCCGGCGCGCTCGCCGCAGTCGGCGCAGAAACTGAAGATAGCGGTGGTGAAGGCGGTGGGCGCTCCGAGCGTGGAGAGCGCGACGATCGTCCGCGCCGCTCCCGCGGTGGACGTGGTGGCAGAGAGGGAGGACGTTCGCGCGAGTGACCCTCGCAGCGCAGTCCGCCGAATCTGAACTGCGCCGTACCGTTCTGGCGAACGGGCTGACCGTACTCTCGGAACAC
>JBKPDS010000075.1:0-23367 GCA_046727995.1 Gemmatimonadota bacterium | reverse complement strand
GAATGAGACGACGACCGCACCGATCATGATGATGACGAGGCCGGCGGCGGCGATCGGTGTCAGCTCCGTCCGAATCTTCGTGAGGCCCGGAACGATCAGCCCGATCGAGCCGAGGGTCTCACAGAATCCGATGAACTTCATGAACGCGGCCGGAAGGTGGGACTGTGCGGCCAGAGCATCGGCGGGCATCACCAGCTTGAAGACGCCCGCGAAGAGGAACAGCGCGGCGAGAATTCCTTGAGCGGTCCAGAGGCGGGTGGTGGGCTTCATTGTCAGGATCTCCTTTGATCGTCCGTTTGATTGGTTCTACCAATGCGACGAACGGGGAAACGGAAAATCGACAAGCGGGAGGCGGGAGGCGGGAGACGGGAGGCGGGTAACGGGTACGGGATACGGATTACGGGTAGCCGTTAGCGGTAAGCGCGCTGACCGTTTCCCGTACCCGCTGCCCGATTCCCGTTATCCGCCGTCCGTTTCCCGTACCCGTACCCGCTTCCCGCTCCCCGCGTCCCGTCTGTAGTTTTCCTCTCCAACTTCGATTCACGAGGCAAATCATGCGTCGTCTGTTCTCCTCAGCATTACCACTCGTCGCGATCGCGCTGATCGCGTGCAAGGGCAAAGCGCAGAATGAAACCACCCGGCAGGTTGCGGGTGGGGGAATCTCCGTCGACGGCTGGCAGGGCAAGATCGATCCGGGCGAGGCTCGGCGCGGGCAGGTGCTGAGTAACGCCAAGTTGTCGCAGGCGGGCAAGGATCTGCACGTCACCACCGGACCGGCGGTCGCTTACTGGAATCCCGGCAACACGGCCAGCGGGGACTACACGGTCAAGGCGACGTTCACCGAGCCCAAGTACATGAATCTGAACGATCACCCGCACCCGTACGGGATTTTCATCGCCGGCAACGACATGGGCACCGACAATCAGAGCTACCTGTACTGCGCCGCGTACGGCACCGGCAACTTTATCGTCCGCGGTTTCGGCCCGGCGCCGTTCCAGATGAACGGCCGCAGCGGCGAATCCAACGCGGCGGTGCACAAAGCCGCAGGGACGGGCGCGCCGGTGACGCAGGATATCGCGATGTCGGTGAAGGGTGACAACGTCACCTGCTCCATCAACGGGACCGTGGTCGCGACTTACAAGAAGTCAGACGTCGTCGGAACCGGGAAACTCAAGTCGACGGACGGGGTGTACGGGATTCGGTTCGCGCACAATACCGAGGGGACGGTCTCCGGGCTCACCGTCACGAAACCATAGATTCAAACGCGACTAGCATCTAATTCACGTACAAGGGACGGGTTGCGGGGTACCGGTAGCACCGTTGCCGGTTCCCCGTGACTACCGCAGTACCGTCCTACTGGCGTGATGGTAAAGGCAACTGCCGTTGATGCTACATTAGAGGCCACTCCGACAAGCTCGAGAGGCCACTCCGACAAGCTCGCAGTGCAGTTCACGGGCAACCGGCAACGGTGCTACCCGGAACTCGCAACGCGTCCCTTATAGGTGTTCGCGGTGCCAGCCGCGTTTTTCAGGACTTCTAGCCGCGGTGGATGTCGACCGCGATGTTCCGCCACTTCCCCTGATTGAATCGCACCACGCTCAGCACGCAACGAGTGAGATGGCCAACGAGGATGGCGATCCAGATGTCGATGGGATCGAGAGTGCTGGTTCGCTGAATCACGAAGCAAATGCTCAGCGGGACGATGATCTGTGAGATGATCGAGATGTACATCGGGCTCTTGGTATCCCCGGTTCCCTGCAGTCCACCGGTGTAAGTCAGAGCGACGGCTATAAAGAAGCCGGAGATACTCAGGACACGAAGCAGTTGCACGCCGATCTGCACCACGACCGGATCGCGCATCCCAAAGATCGCCAGCAGCTGGTGCGGCAGAAACATGAAGAGGATCCCGACGAACGCTGCGATGAAGATTGCAATACGAGCGGCCACGTGCACCGACTCTGCTGCACGGTCTGCTTTGCCCGCACCAAGATTTTGTCCGGCAACCGCCGCGGACGCTCCCATCAATCCGATCGACGTCCACGTTACCAGCGAGAAGAGCTGGCCGTAGCAGACCGAGAACGCCGCCTGCGCCGCTGCACCCTGCGCGACGGATCCGATGAACGCAAGCATGAACACTCCGCCGATGTTCATCGCAATTCCCTGAAATCCGGTCGGTAAACCGAACCGGAACAGTGCGCGGATGATTTCCCAATCCGGTCCCCAACCTTTGCCGCGCGGAAAGGCAACTACCCAACCGCCATGCCAGAGCTTGTAAAGCGAGTAAACCGCGAGCACTCCGGACGCGAGCGACGTCCCCATCGCTGCTCCCTTCGTTCCGAACGCGGGAATGGGTCCGAGCCCGCGAATCAGAATGACATTGAAGGCGATGTTGAGCACTGTCAGTGAGATGCCGAGTACCATCGGGGTCCGCGCGTCACCAGCCGATCGTAGAGCGCCGCCGAGCATGAAAAACACCAACATGCCGCTACTGAACAGGAACATTATGCGGATAAACGGCAGCGCCTCCGCCTTCACTTCCGGCGCGGCGTTCACGAAATCGAGGAGTGCCGGCGAGGCGAAGTATCCGATCGGGCCAAGGACGAACAGAGCGAGCCCGACGGCAGTGATGAAGGCCTGATAAACGGTGCGATCGACTTTGTCGTGGTCGCCCTGCCCCGCGAACCTCGCCACCAGCACGCTCATGCCGGTGAAAAGCGAGGCGATGAAAATCACGACAATCAGAAAGATCTGGTTGCTATCCCCGATCGCCGCATTGGCCTTGGGCCCAATCAGATTGCCGACCAGCACCTGATCGATCAGCGCCTGCAATCCGCCGACGACGTTGGTCAGCATCGTCGGCCACGCCAGCTTCCACACCGCCGGCAGCAGCGGCCCGTCGATTATCGACCGGTCGTACTTTTTTCGCCCCGGCTTGGCAACCGGCGCCTCGGCGGTGGCAATCGGAGCGCCCGGAGCCGCGGTCGCATCAGTCAACTCGCGTCACCGGCCGGCGTCGTTGAGCGATGATGGCGTCGACGCTCCACGGACCAGCGCCCGCGAGCATGAAGTAGAGAAAGAGGAAACAATACAGAATGGCGGACGTCCCCCAGTTTACCGTCGGCCAGAACGACAGCGGGAAGCTCACTTGAAAGTAGGCAACAGCCATCTCGCCGGCCAACACGAACGAAATCGGCCGCGTCAGAAGTCCGAGCGTAAACGCCGCTCCCAGATACGTCTCCAGAATCCCGGCGAGATGAAACTCCCACATCGGCGGCATCGGCAAGTTGGGACCGCTAGTCGGGAACGGAGGAAAACCGAAAATCTTCATCGTTCCTCCGACGAAGAACACTAACCCAGCTACAATCCGCAGAATGCTCAGCATTCGCTGCGTCCAGACCGACGATGCTGGTTGAAATATCGACATGAGTCGGTGCCTTATCTTGCGTTGAGGAATGGAGTGATCATCGACAGCAGCCATTCCGTCCTGGTGATGATCGTCACGTGAGTAGTCCCTGGCAGAACCGCGAGCTGTGAGCGCGGCAGAGCGACGATGTCACCCGGCGCTCCCCCGCCGAGCAAACGCAGCATTTGCACGACGTGCTCGGGCTTCACGACGTCCGCGTCGCCCACTATCAGCAACGCCGGCGATTTGATCGCGCGCAGATCCGCGTCGCGCAAACCTTTCCAGTTCAGATCGAGCTGCTTGATTTTCTCGACCAGCTTCGGCCAGTCCTGCGGATTGGGAGCGATGCGCGCGTAGGCCTTCTGCCACGGAGTCCCCGCCAGATCCTTGGCAGTCATTTTCGCTTCGCCTTCCAACAGCTGCGGATAGAAGCCGCCCGGGTTGTACGACGCCCCGCCGACGTAGACGAACTTCCGCACCAAAGTCGGGTGGCGAACGGCGAGATAGAGCGCAGTGCCGCCGCCCATGCTGTAACCCATGAAATCCGCTCTGGTCACCCTCAGCTGACGTAAAAGCTCGGCGACTCTGTCCGCCATACTCTCGTAAGTCAGCGCCGAGTCGGTGTCAGGTGTGTGGCCGTGGCCCTGCGCCTCGATCGCAATCACCGTTCGGTTTTTGGCCAGCGTCGGAATCATCTTCCCGAAATCGGTGGCGATGTTCGAGAACGCCCCGTGCATTAACACCAGCGGGGTTCCGCCCTGGCCACGTACCTCGTAGTACATCCGCAACCCATTCACCATCGCGTAGCGTCCGCCCGTTCCGCGGCGTGTAACGCGACTTATCGGCTGCTGGGCATCGCTGATCGATCCGTGCAATGCCCCTATAAGCAACACGATACCGGTCAATTTCATCGCGCGCATTGTGATTTATGCTTTGGCACGAAGCCCCCAGCCGCTCCGCTCACCGCTCTCAGCCGGTAGTCGTAAGTTGCAGTTGATCCCGAAGCCCCCAGCTGCTCCGCCCATCGCTCCCAGCCGGTAGTCGTAAGTTGCCGTTATCCTTTTCATCGCACATCCAACTGTAATTCAGCGCCTAACCGGAAACACGTCGCGAAGGCGATCATCACGCAAGTACAGACCTCCCCACAGCAGCAGTGCGACGTAAATCGGAAACAGCGTGGTGGTGAAGAGCGGAGCGCCGACGCGGAGCTGCGTCGCAATCGCCCCACCAAGGTAGCCGGTGAGAAGTACTGCGCCGAAGACCCACGTGCGCGGAATGAGATAGAGCGCCACGCAAATGAGCTCAACAACCCCGAGCGCGACTGATGCACCGAGAGGGAAACCCAGCTTCGCGAAGGCGTCGACAACGGGGGAGATCTTTAGGATGTGTATGATGCCATCGAAGAGCATGAAGGCGACGCCGAGTGCGCTGAGGACCCGTCCCGTCCAAACGCGCCTCGTCTTGGCTGTATTTGTTGCCGCGTAAGTGGTCATCGCAGTAATCCTCAGTTGGTTGCGGCCGCTGCGGCCTTGCGCGAGCGCTCGAGCAGCAGGTCTCGCTCTCGTGCATTGCGCGTAAGTGACGCAGCGTGCTCGAACTCAGGCTTGGCTTCGCGCGCTCGACCGAGCTTCATCAACAGATCACCGCGAACGCTCGGCAGGAGGTGATACGACTTTAGCGCCGGCTCCGATCTCAACGCATCCACAAGCTCGAGCGCCAGCGCCGGCCCATAAGCCATCGACACTGCCACCGCCCTATTGAGCTCGACGATCGGAGACGGGGTAAGCTCGGCCAAGGCATCGTACAGGGCGACGATTCTCTCCCAATCGGTTTCGCCCGCCGTGCGAGCGCGGGCGTGGCAAGCAACGATCGCGGCCTGCAGCGCATACGGTCCGCGCGCACCGCCCAACTGCTCGGCGCGCGCCAGCGCCGCCAGACCGCGACGGATCAACAGCTGGTCCCATTTGCCGCGATCCTGATCGAGCAGAAGGATCGGCTCGCCCCTCGGTCCGGTGCGCGCGCGAAGGCGCGACGCCTGAATTTCCATTAACGCTACCAGCCCGTGCACTTCGGGCTCATTGGGAGAGAGCTCGGCGAGAACGCGTCCCAGCCGCAGCGCATCCTCGCAAAGAGCCGGACGCACCCAGTCTTCACCGGCGGTCGCCGAATATCCTTCGTTGAAGACGAGATAGATGACGCCGAGTACGGATGACAATCGCGCGTCACGATCAGAGCCGCGGGGAACTTCGAACGGCACGCGCGCCTCCGACAGCGTGCGCTTGGCTCGCACGATTCGCTGCGCAACCGTCGGCTCGGGCACCACGAAGGCGCGTGCGATCTCGTCGGTAGTGAGACCGCCGAGCAGACGGAGTGTGAGTGCTACCCGCGCCTCCTGCGACAGAACGGGATGGCAGGCGGTGAACATGAGACGCAACAGATCGTCACCGATGTCATCGTCGAGCGCGGCATCGAGATCGGACACACTCATTTCCTGTTGCGCATCGAGCTCGTGCCCGATCTGCTCGTGCTTGCGCTCGATGCGCTTGCTGCGGCGATGCATGTCGATCGCGCGATGCTTGGCGGTGGCCATGAGCCAGGCGCCGGGATTGTCCGGCACACCTGTCTGGGGCCACCGCTCGAGCGCGGCGAGGAGGGCATCCTGCGCCAGATCTTCCGCCAGTCCGACGTCACCGGTGATGCGCGCCAAACCGGCAATGAGTCGCGGAGACTCGATTCTCCAGACGGCATCGATGGCGCGGTTAACGTCGGACACGACAGCTTGCTACCGCGCCGCTTCTTGTTGAAAGCGCACCTGGGCTGCATCGGCGAACTGAGAAGGCGAAGCCGACCGCGCATCGTACGCGGGCTGGTCGTGCATCTCACGGACCTCGCTTTCGCCACCACCGGCAACCTTGAGGAATCTCTTGGTAAGCTCGATGGCTTCAGCTTTCGATTTTACGTTGATGATCGCGTAGCCGCCGATGATCTCTTTCGCCTCGGTGAACGGGCCGTCGGTGATCTTGAAGCTGCCGTCCGCGTTCAGCCTTACGCGCGCTCCCTTCGAGCTATGCTGGAGCCCGTCGGTCTGGACGAGGACGCCCGACTTGGCGAGCTCCTCGATGAACTTGCCCATGGCGGCGATGTGCTCCTGGGTCGGCGGAGTGGTCGTCTCGTCACCTGGTTTGTATATCGTCATGAATCGCATTGGTCGTTTCTCTTAGAGCCGGGCCTGGTTTTCTGCTGCCTGACGAGCGATGCGCGCTTCCCTCGCCCTCGTCTCGGGAGTCAGGTTCGCGCCGAAATCGTCCGCTTCGAACACCTGACGAATCTCGACCTCTTCGCCGCCGCCGAACGGAGCGCGCTTCAGCCACTCGATCGCTTCGTCGAGTGATTTGCACTGCCACAGCCAGAAGCCAGCGATCAGCTCTTTCGTTTCCGCGAACGGTCCATCGATGACCGTCTTCTTGTTGCCGGGCCCGAACTTGACGCGCACGCCCTTCGAGGAGGCCTGCAATCCTTCGCCGGCGAGCATCACGCCTGCTTTCACGAGCTCTTCGTTGAACTTCGTCATCTCGGTGAGAATTTTCTCATCCGGCAGGACGCCCGCTTCGGAATCCTTGTTCGCCTTCACTATCACCATGAACCGCATTTCAGTCTCTCCTCTGGTTTCGGTTGGAGCCGCTGGTCGCTCCGCTTTCAGCTCGCTTGCGGCTCTACCAAGGCGACGAGCGACCCCTGGCAAAATCGACATGGTTCGTCGATTCTGCAGCAAGGGTCGGGAAGTTGTTGAGGGATTGTTACTTACAGGTTCGCCGCGTCGGCGTGAAAGCTCAATTCCCTTCGCCGACGATGGCGTGGATGTTCCCGTCGGGATCCTTGAACCACGCTGCTTTCATTTTTCCGGCGACGTGAACGTCGCCCTTGAGCGTCATCCCCGGCATGTCGTAGTGCTCGAAGGCGACGCCCTTGTCCTTCAGCGCGCGGGCTTCCCGCTCGACGTCATCGACGTTCCACGTCACAGCCGTCGCCTTGTTGGTTCCGGCAAACTGTGACTGGTAGACGAGGAGCTCTGAATTGCCGTTCTTGAAGTTGAGCACCTGCTTTTCGTCGGACGGCAGCTGCTTCAACCCCAGCGTTTGGCTGTAAAACTTTTTCGCGGTCGCGAGATCGCGTACGGCAACTGTCGGGACCGCTTCCTTTTCACCGAGCATCTTTCCCTCCCTGCTTTTTCTTGAGATAGGTCGCCAGACGATCGAAAGTTTGATTCCAGCCATCTTCGTGCCCGTCTTTATCCTCTTTGGACTTGAAGCCTTCCTGCCTGAAAGTCATTTCGGTCTTGTTGCCTCGCGCGGCAAACAGAACGGTGACGAGCATCTCCTGCTGCGGCTCGGAATCCCAGATGAAAGTGTAAACAGTTTTCTCCGGCGGCACGATTTCGCGATAGACGCCGTGCTGCCAGTAGTCCTTCCCGTCGAACGAAACCATGTGGGCGCGCCATTTTCCGCCTGGCCTCTGATCCATCTCCACGAACGGCAAGGTGAATCCATTGGGGCCCCACCAGTTCTTGGCCTGCTCCGGATCCGACCAGGCTTTCCAGACGAGGTCGCGCGGGGCGTCGAAGGTGCGCTTGATGACTAATGACTGCTGCGGCTTGCTCGCGCCTGCCTTCTGGCGCGGTCTCGCCGGTTTACTTTTGGCGCTTTTTGCGGGCATTGCTCTTCTCCTTCTGTAGTTGCTGCAGGTAGGTGTCGAGCTGATCAAACCGATGTTCCCAGAAGCGACGGTAGCGCTCGACCCAATCTGAAACCTCACGAAGTGGTGCAGCTTCCAGGCGAGCGGGTCGCCATTGTGCCTCCCGCCCGCGCGATATCAACCCTGCATTTTCGAGCACGCCCAGATGTTTGGAGACGGCGGGCAAGCTCATGCGAAAGGGCTTGGCCAGATCTGTAACGCTGACGTCGCCTTTGACCGCTAACTGGGCGAGGATGGCGCGACGCGTGGGGTCCGCGAGAGCAGACAGAACTGATGAGAGGCGGTCGGGGCTCATTCTTATTCAACCTATGGGTTAATTAACCTGTCTGTTAAATATCTTACGGATTGGCTGATGTCAAGCCGGCGTTGCTGATGGCTGCGATCAGCCGGCAGCCGTCGTGGTTTTCTTGATCTTATTTACCCACGCCGCGCTCTCGTCGGCGATTCCCTCGAGGACCTCCGCGTCGCTCCGACCCGACGACTTTAGAACGTGGAATGAGTGGTCGGCGCCCTCCACCCAGTGCATCTCCCAATCCGTCGTCACACGCTGAATCACATCCTCCATCAGTCTCGGCGTGCAGAACGGATCGCGCGTACCGTTGAAGCACAGCACCGGAACTTTGATCGCGGGCAGGTGCGCATCGCGCAGCTGATCGGGCTTCCCCGGCGGGTGGAGCGGGTAGGCCAGAAGCAACAGTCCGTCACACTGGAATCCCTCGGCGGCGAGCATCGATCCAGCGCGTCCGCCCATCGAACGGCCACCGATGATCAACGTGTTCGGCTGGATTTCCTGGCGGGTCCGCGCTACGACGGCGGAGAAAACTTCCTTGAGTCGCGGCATCGCGTCAGGCCGGCTCGATTTCTTTTCCTTGTATAGAAAATTGAACCGCACGACGCCGATTCCACGCTCACGCAGTGCGTTGGCGGTCTGGAGCACGCCGCGATCGTTCATGTTGCCGCCCGCCCCATGGGCGAATACGAAGGTGACGCCGAGGTCCGATGAGGTCGCCGGCTCATAAATCGCCGACGTCTCCTCTTCGCCGACCGCGACCCGCCACTCGCCGCGCCCCTGCTGCTGTCCGCGTCCTGGCATGTTTTCAAACTTATCATTCGCCGGTTATTCGCGTGATTCTTGCCCCCCACAAAGTGTGATGCGAAAGAATCTTCTTTTTCCGATTGTGATCGCGGCGACCGCCCTCGTCGCGAGCTCCTGCGGCGTGCCCGCACGCGTCCCGGTCCTTGCTGAGACGGGCCCTCATCCGGTGATCCCTCCGCCCAAAACATCGCTGCTGCCGGTAATGAAAGTGGTGAAAGCCGAGGGCTGGCTAGGAGATGTGACGCCGATTGCCGGCGAAGGGCTCACGGTCCGCGCCTTCGCGCGCGGACTCGATCATCCGCGCTGGCTCTACGTTCTCCCCGACGGCGACGTGCTGGTCGCGGAGACGAACGCACCCAAGCGTCCCGACGACGCGAGGGGCATCAAGGGGTTCTTCTTCAGGCTGTTCCAGTCCCGTGCGGGCGGAGGAGTACCGAGCGCCAACCGGATAATTCTGTTGCGCGACACCAACGGCGATGGGATCGCCGATACACGATCGACCTTCATTTCGAATCTGCATTCGCCATTCGGCATGACACTGGTGGGTGGCCAGCTCTACATCGCCAACACCGACGGCATTGTACGCTTTCCATATACGGCGGATGCTACGGCCATTGTCGCGCCGCCGGTGAAGGTCGTCGACCTTCCCGGTGGTCGCATCAATCATCACTGGACGAAAAACGTCATCGCTAGCGCTGACGGATCGAAGCTTTACGCGACCGTCGGATCAAACAGTAACGCGGCTGAAAACGGGGTCCTGCACGAAAACGGGCGCGCGGCGATCTGGGAAATCGATCGCGCCACTGGCAAGCATCGCGTGTTCGCGACTGGCATGCGCAATCCAGTCGGGCTCGCCTGGGAGCCCGAAACGGGCAAGCTCTGGGTCTCGGTGAATGAGCGTGACGAGCTCGGCGCTGATCTGGTTCCCGACTACATGACGGCGGTCCGAGATGGCGGCTTCTATGGCTGGCCCTACACCTATTACGGAAAACACGTCGACGACCGCGTCTGGCCCCAGCGCCTCGACCTCGTCGAGCGCGCAATTCTGCCGGACTACGCCCTTGGCTCGCACACATCGTCGCTCGGACTCACCTGGTCGGCGGGAGCGAGGGCGATGCCCTCTCGCTTCAGCAGCGGAATGTTTGTCGGCCAGCACGGCTCGTGGAACCGAGTGCCGTTCAGCGGCTACAAGGTGATCTTCGTCCCCTTCGTCAACGGCGTTCCCGCGGGAAAGCCAATCGATGTTCTCACCGGCTTCGTCAAGCCGAACGGCGATGCGATGGGACGCCCGGTTGGCGTAGCAATGGGCCGAGACGGCGCGCTGCTGGTTGTAGATGATGTAGGAAATACCGTCTGGCGCGTCACGAGGGCTGCCCGGTAGTCTTCATAAACCGCAGTTAATCCGCAGTCCGCTCCTAGTCCGCAGTCCGAAGTTTGATTCCCATCTCGTCGAGGAATCTGTGTCCTCCGGTCGAGCGTTCGGCGCGCGATTTCACGCGGGTCATCACCAACCGATCCTTGGCGCGCGTCATTCCGACGTACAACAGTCGACGCGCTTCTTCCAGCTCGAGCTTGTTGAGAACGCCGTCGCGCGGAATCGGAACGAGCTGCTCGTCTTCCACGCCGACGATATAGACGCGAGAGAATTCGAGTCCCTTGGTCGAATGTAGCGTCAGCAGATTGACGCGATTCTTTTCGGTCTCGGCGCCGTCGTACTTGGACAGCACTGCCCGCTCAAGGAAGGCGCAGATCTGATTCATCAGATCGCCATCAGCGCAGGCTTCGATCAGTCGCCGCAGCCGTCCCATCGTCTCCGGATAACGCTTGTCCGCTGAACGTTCGGCGCGCAACCGCTCCATCAGTTGATGACCGCCGAGCAGGTTGATCAGGTCGTCGACGCTGGGGAGATCGGCGTCGCCGCAGGCGGCGCACTCTGCCTGATAAAAGTCCAGACAGTCGCTGTGCCGACCCAGTGAGTATGGAGGGACGAGTTCGAAGATCTTGCGCGCTTCGTCGCACAACGATCGGTGATCGCTCAGCGCCAGGGCGACACCGAGCTGGTCGAGCAGGTTGACGAGCGCCGTTTTGCGGGCGAATTCGACGCGCGTCTCGCTCAGCGCCGGGAACAGTCGGGCAAGGGTCCGGCAGTCGTCGAGCGCGCGATGGGATCGGCCGGCGTGAATTCCGTAGCGCTTGGCGAGGTGCTCCAGCTTGCGACTTGTTGCGTGCAGCGTCCGCGCCAGTGGCAGAGTGTCGTAGGTCGAAAAGTCCGATCCGCGTGGAAGCTTCGCCGCCATCCGCCGCAGGATGGGAAAGTCGAACATGTACCCGTTGTGCGCGACGAGAACGTCCGACCCGCAGAATTCACGGAACCGTCCCCACATTCCCTCGAAGTGCGGCGCGTCGGCGACATCGCTCTCCGAAATTCCGTGCGTCCCCAACGCTCCCGACGTGATCGGCACGCGTGGCTTCACCAGGGTATGGAATTCGTCGACCACCCGCCCGTGGCGAACTCGCACCGCCGCCAGCTCGACCACCTCCGCGCTGTCGACATTCCTGTCGGTAGTCTCCAGATCGATCGCCGTGAAATCGCGGAAGGTGTTGGAGAAGCCGCGGGTGCGTACCAGCTGCGCCGTCTTGAACAGGCCAAGGCCGATGCCCAGCGTGGGCAGATCGGTCGCGGTGATGCGAAGCGCTTCGGGATTGGGTGCGCCACCGAGAGCTACCGACCTGATTCCCATCTCGAGGACGATTCTCCGCGCCGGGATCTCGGCGCCGCCCTGGCGTGGAATCCAGACTGACCTGCCGTCGTCGGCCGCGCGCTGGACGCGCTCGGCGAGCCCGACCACTTCCTCGTGGGAGGCGGGATCGGTGAGGTCTTCCTGATGTTCCTCCAGAATCGTGCGATACGTGCCGACTTTCTCGGAGAGAATGTCCTCGACCAGCGAGCCGAGCGAGTTGTGGCTCTTTCCGAGCGCGTCGAGATTCTTGAGCGCATAGAAGCCGCGCCAGATTTTCCGGCGATCGCTGTGGTCGCTCGGCAGCGTGCGCGCCATGTGCTCGAGCTGGTGGATCAGGGTCCGCCCTTTCTCCTCCGCCCACGCTCGCGCGCTATCGAACAGCGATTCAGGAAGAACCGCCTGGTAGAACAGCTCCTGGTGGATTTCGTCGCCCGGATTGGCGATGACGCGGAGCGCAGCGAGGACATAGGCGACGACTTTGTCGTCGGCCAGCGCGCGCCCCTGCGCCAGGCAGCAAGGAATCCCCGCGTTCAGAAAAGCGGATTCGAGCGCGCTCCCGATGCGGTGAGTTCGATACAGCAGCGCGACATCGCCCCATCCCGGGGGGCCCTCGGGCCGCGCGCGATCGCGCCGCAGATCGTCGATGATCCAATTCGTCTCGCGCCCGTCATCGGCAAAGCCTAGCGCTTCGACTGAAAACGGGGAGTCGTGCGTCGTCTGCTGCGGCTGGCGATCGGTGAACATCGTCGTGTTCAAGGCAATGAATCGCCTTGCCACGTCGAGAATCGATGGCGGACAACGACGGTTTTCCTGCAAGTGCACGACGCGGTCAGGTCTGATGCCGAAATCGTTCTGAAAGTGGCGAAAGACTTGTGGATCGGCGCCCGTCCACGAATACACCGATTGCTCGTCGTCTCCGACGGCAAAGATGTGCCGATGATCCTGAGCGAGCCGACGAACGATGGCGTACTGGATCGGATTCAGATCCTGGAATTCATCGATGAGAACCGCGTCCCACCGCGACCGAACCTGAGTCGCAACGTCGTCCATCCGGAGCAGCTGCGCTGTCTTGAGCACCAGCGTATCGAAATCGGCGACGTTGCGCTCGGCAGTCATCCGCTGATAGCGCTCGTAGAATCTCTGATAGCGGTAGCCGAGGGGGTCACCGCGGAATCGATAGCGCGAGAAGGCTTCCAGCACGCGCTTCTGCATTTTCGGTGGGACTCTGAGCCGACGTAAAACGGATTTCTGGTATGGTTCGTCGGCAATGCCGAAGCCGGGCTGGAGATCGACCCGCTCACCGAATTCGCGGAGCAGCTCGGCACAGAACGCGTGGATCGTCCCGCGCTTGACGCGCTCTATCCGATCGCCCAGCTCGCGGTGCAGTCGCTCGGCGATTTCGCCGGCGGCCTTGTTGGTGAAGGTGAAGACACAAATGCGGGCGGGATCGACATCAAGACGCTCGATCAGGTAGCGGACCCGCTCGATGAGACAGAACGTCTTTCCCGCGCCAGGGCCGGCGAGAACGAGGAGCGGTTGTGGAACGGCTTCGATTGCGGCGCGCTGCGACGGAGATGGACACGCTGTTGGAGCGCGCGAAACGGAAGCGGCGTCGGATGCGACCGACGCCGCTTCGGCGATGAACGCCTTGTCGATGAGCGCGGCGGTCGCCGCGCCGTCAGTGGGTGCGGTCAGGTTGTCCGATAGAAGAATTGTTCGCGCACGATCTTGCCGTCCTTCACAGTGTAGAGCGCCATTTCTTCCATGGCGTTGCGCTTGCCAGTGGGCTTGAAGGTCACGTCGAAGTTGTAATAGACGGCGAACTTGTCGTTGCCGACGAACGGCCCATCGACGATGGCCGAATGCACTTCATTATTCTCACCCCACCATTTGTTCTTGGCTATGATCGCGTCGATTCCCTTTTGCTCGCGGGGCATCGTTTCGTTTCCCATCGATTCGATGCTGACGATGTCTGGTGAGTAGAGCGCGTTGATCGCGTCAAGATTCTTGCCGACTCGACAGAACGAGACGAGCTCGTCGGCGACGGCGGCAGTGGTGTTTGGGGCGGTGGCAGTAGTCATTACGTCTCCTTGGAGTATCTCCCTCTATAGTAGCGCCGGCGGCGAGCGGGGCAAGGAGATGCGGCCGATCTTAACGCATCGGCTCTTGTGGAACACACGTTCACTTTTAAACTGCCCATTATTAACTGTTCAATTAAACTTTATGATTAAGACCAGACGCAAGCGAACGGCGACGAAAACACCAGCGCGTGAGGCGGCCACCGAACAGCGAATCCTCGACGCCGCACGGGCAGTATTTCTCAGGCGCGGCACCGCCGGCGCGCGGATGCAGGAAATCGCCAGGGAAGCCGGCGTCAATCAGGCTCTGCTTCACTACTACTTCCGCACCAAGGAGCGACTGAGCGCTGCCGTTCTGCAGCATGTTGCTTCGCGGATCTTCCCCGCTCTCGTCCAGACCGTTGCCGGCGACCTCTCGCTCGACGAGAAAATCGAGCGGCTGGTGACGATCTATATCGACACTCTGTCGCAGAACTTATTCGTGCCCGGCTATCTGCTCTCGGAGGCACACCACGATCCGGATCGCATCGAGAAGCTTCTGAGTGGGGCGATCGGCAGCACGCCGAGAAACATCGCTCCGCTGCTGCTGAAGAATCTCGAGCGCCAGATCGACGAGGAGGTTCGAGAAGGAAAAATGCGACCGATCAAGGCGCAGCAGTTCATCATCAACCTGATCTCGCTATGCGTGTTTCCATTCGCCGCCCGACCGATGCTGCGAATCGTTTTCGGGATGGACGACGCAGCGTTCCTGCGCTTCGTGCAAGAGAGGAAGAAAGAGCTTCCCGATTTCTTCCGCAGCGCACTCCGGCCATGAAATCCGCACGGTACGCTTTCGCCTCCCTGGTGTTGTTCGCCAGCTCGCGCGTAGCTGCACAGACGCCCGGCGGTGACACCCTCCGACTCGGCGCTCTCCAGGATACCGCGGTAATGCGGGATCCGCGTGGCCGTGAGCTGGCACTGCTGATGGAGCAGTCGCGGCTCAGACAACAGAACCTGACCGCCGAGCGACGGCCGACTCTCACCGTCGAAGGTCAGGCGCAGTATCAGTCCGATGTAGCGAAGATTCCCTTCAGCCTGCCCGGCGGAATCTCGCCTGCGACTCCGCCACACGATACTTACGACGCACATCTCGCGGCGGGACAAAAACTCTACGATCCCACGATCGCGGCTCGTCGCGCCGTCGAGAACGCTCAGCTGGCGCAATCCGAGGCCCAGCTCAAGGCCGAGCTGTATCCGTTGCGGCAAAACGTCAATGACGCATTCTTCGCCGCGCTGCAGGCGCAGTCGCAGATCGCCGAGCTGGAGCACACCATCACCGATCTGGAAGCGCAACAGCGGGTCGCCGCGGACCGAGTGCGCGAAGGCGCGGCTCTGCCAGGTGAAGAAAAAGCGCTGCGCGCGGAGATCCTCCGTCGTCGGCAATCAGTCGCCGAAGCCGCCGCGAACCGTCGCGCAGCTCTGGCGATTCTTGGAGATCTAACGGGCAAATCGTACGACAGCACCACGCTGCTCGGGGCCACCGACCTTGCAGTGGAGGTCGGCCGTGCCCGGGACTCGCTCCCTGTCCTCAGAACGCGTCCGGAATACGAACAATTCGCCCGTTCGCGCGCACTGCTCGAGCATCAGGAGCGCGCCCGCAAGGCTCAGGACCTGCCGAAGGTCTCCGCCTTTGGACGGGCGGGTTACGGGAGGCCTGGTCTCAATCCGCTGAGCACCAAGTTCGACAATTACTGGCTCACCGGCATCCAGTTTCAGTGGGCGCCGTGGACGTGGGGCACCGGCCAGCGCGATCGCCAGATCCTGGAGCTGCAGCGGCAGATCGTCACCGCCGAAGAGGAGGAGTTCACCAACACTCTTCGCCGCGGCGTCGAACAGGACCTTGCCAACATCGATCGCCTCGAATCAGCCGTGCGCCAGGACGACGAGATCGTCGCGCTGCGCGAGAGCATTCTCACCGAGACGCGCGCCCGATTCAACGAAGGCGTCGTGACATCGGCAGAGTTTGTCGACAGACAGACCGACGTTTTGAGTGCGCGCACTTCGCGCGCCCTGCACCGAGTCGAGCTTGCCCAGGCTCGCGCCCGGTTCCTCAATACGCTGGGCATCGAGGTCCGCTGATGCGCCAGCAAACTTTCTCACCGCGCATCGCGCTCTGGCTCGTTACAGTGTTTTCTGGCGCAATGGGGTGTCATCGCGGATCGACCCCCGATGCTTACGGAAACTTCGAGGCTGACGAGGTTTCGGTATCTGCCCAGGCGAGTGGACAGCTGATGTCGTTCACTCCAATCGAAGGCGCGCTGCTACGCGCCGGAGAAGTCGTGGCGATCGTCGACACCAGCCAGCTCGCACTCGAGAGAGCGCAGATTGTCGCCCAGCAGCAGGCGACTGCTGCCCGCGTCGCCGAAGCGGGACGCCAGATCGGCGTCTACGAGGTTCAGCGCGGGATCGCGCTCCGCAATTACGAGCGAATGCAGCGGCTGTTCGAGCAGCGCGCAGCGACGGCCCAGCAGCGGGATCAGGCCGAGCGTGATTACAGGACCCTCGTCGCCCAGATCGAGGCCGGCAAAGCGCAGCAGCAGAGCGTCTCGCGCGATGCGACTTCGAGTGGCGCACGCGTCGCCCAGATCAGCGACCAGATCGCAAAGAGTAAAGTCATCAACCCGGAAGCCGGGACTGTTCTGGCAACATATGTAAAGACCGGTGAAGTCGTCCAATCCGGCGAGCCGCTCTACAAAATCGCCGATGTCGACACTCTCATCCTGCGCGCTTATGTAACGGAAAAGCAGCTCTCGTCGATCAAGCTTGGCCAACGCGTGCAGGTACACGTCGATCAAGGCGGTGGAAAGCTGTTCACGACGCCGGGTGTCATCCGCTGGATTGCGACCAAGGCTGAATTCACTCCGACTCCGGTGCAGACGCGAGATGAACGAGCCGATCTCGTCTACGCGGTGAAGGTCTACGTCGCCAACCCGAAAGGCGTTCTCAAAATCGGCATGCCGGCTGACCTGACCCTCGGACCGATTCCCGGTCGCCAACCGTCGTGAACAACGCCGTCAAGGTAAGATCGCTGAGCAAGTCGTTCGAGAAGGTGAAAGCGCTCGACGATGTGTCGTTCGATGTCGGAGAAGGAGAGCTGTTCGGGCTCGTCGGCCCGGACGGCGCCGGCAAGACCACTCTTTTCCGGATTCTCACCACTCTGCTGATTCCCGACCAAGGCTCGGCGACGGTCTGCGGCCTCGACGTAGTAAAAGACTTGTGGGCGATCCGCTCGCGCGTCGGATACATGCCGGGTGGCTTCGCGCTTTATCCGGACCTTAGCGTTGCTGAGAACCTGGAGTTCTTCGCCGCCGTCTTTGGGACGACTGTCGAGAAGGGATACGAGTTGATCGCGCCGATCTACAAGCAGATCGAGCCCTTCAGAGACCGACGGGCCGAAGCGTTATCCGGTGGAATGAAGCAGAAGCTGGCGCTGTCCTGCGCGCTGGTGCATCGCCCCGACATTCTTCTCCTCGACGAGCCGACGACGGGAGTCGACGCCGTCTCGCGCCGCGAGTTCTGGGATCAGCTCGGCAATCTCAAAGCCTCGGGACTGACGATCGTCGTCTCCACTCCTTACATGGACGAGGCCCTGCGCTGCGACCGGGTGGCGCTGATCCACGGCGGAAAGATTCTGGAGATCGATCCGCCGAGCGCGGTCGGACGACGGTATCCGCTGCCATTGCTGTCGGTGAAGGGCGCTGACCGATTCGCGCTGCTGCACGCGCTGCGCGAGTTTCCGCGGGCGCACGCTGTGTACCTCTTCGGCGACGAGCTGCATTACACCGACAAGCGCACCGACATGTCGGCCGAGGCAATCGTGCCCGAGGTCAAGCAGTACCTGGCCCAGCACGGCCAATCGGATGCCGAAGTCGCGCCAATCAGCGCCGGGATCGAAGACAGCTTCATGGAGCTAATGGGCGGCGCACCCCCTCCAACGGCGGCTGCGGCGTGACTGCGGCCGCGGCACAGAGCAACGGCTTCGCGATCGACGCCCAGAATCTGACGCGTCGATTCGGATCCTTCGTCGCTGTCGATCACATCACTTTCGATGTCAAAGCCGGCGAGGTGTTCGGATTTCTTGGCGCCAACGGCGCCGGCAAGACGACGGCGATCAAGATGCTGGTGGGGTTGCTCGCGCCGAGCGACGGCATCGCTCACGTCGCCGGCTTCGACGTGCGCAGCCAACGCGAGCAGATACGCCGCAACATCGGCTACATGAGCCAGCGCTTCTCACTCTACGCCGACCTCACCGTGAGGGAGAACATTCGACTGTACGGCGGGATCTACGGCTTGGCGCCCTCGCACATCGAGGAGCGCACCAAGGTGATGCTCGACACTCTCGGACTCGCCGGCAGCGCCGACGATCTGGTCGGGAAGCTTCCACTCGGCTGGAAGCAGAAGCTCGCCTTCTCGGTGGCGCTGCTGCACGAACCGAAAATCGTTTTCCTCGACGAGCCGACCGGAGGCGTCGATCCGATCACCCGGCGCCAGTTCTGGGAGCTGATTTACGCTGCCGCGGCGCGTGGCACGACGGTGTTCGTCACCACGCACTACATGGACGAGGCGGAGTATTGCGATCGCATCTCGATCATGGTCGATGGCAAAATCGCCGCGCTCGGCACGCCCACCGAGCTGAAGGAGCGGTTCGGCGCCGAAAGCGTTGACGACGTCTTCGTGCGACTGGCACGCGGCGCCATAAAGGGTGAGGCCGCATGAACTTCAATGCCTTGCGCGCGTTCGTCGTCAAAGAGCTTCATCATATTCTGCGCGATCGGCAGACGCTGACTGTGCTGCTGATGATGCCGCTGGTGCAAGTGATTCTCTTCGGTTACGCGTTGCGCAGCGACGTGCGGGACATCCGGATGGCCGTCGTCGATCCAACACCTGACAACGCCACCCTCGAGCTGCAGTCGCGCTTTATCTCAACGATGCGGTTCCGAATCGTGGCAACGAGCCGGAGCACCGACATCATCGAGCCGCTCTTCAGACAGGATAAGGCGGATGTGGCGCTGGTTTTCGATCCCGATTTCGCCAGCCACCTCCGCGGCACCGAACCAGCGAGGTTGCTCGTCGCCATCGACGCGTCTGATCCGAACATCGGCACCACCTATCTGAGCTACACGCGCGCCGTCATCCAGGCTTATCAGGCGGAGCTCAGCGTGGGCAGCAATCAGGTGCGGATCGTCACCGAGACCCGCATGCGATACAATCCGACGCTCGAGAGCGTGAACCTGTTCGTTCCCGGCCTGATTGCGTTGGTACTGGTGCTCGTCTCAGCGCTGATGACCGCGATTTCGTTGTCGCGTGAGAAGGAGCGCGGAACGATGGAGGTACTCCTCGTCTCCCCACTTCGTCCGCAGCAGATCATCGTCGGTAAAGTTCTGCCCTACCTCGTGCTCGCCTTCGCCAACGTGCTGACGGCGCTTCTCGCCGCGTGGGCGGTCTTTCACGTTCCCTTCCGCGGCAGCGTCGTCCTGCTGCTGCTCGAGAGCATCCTCTACACGCTCGTCTCGCTGGCGCTGGGAATTCTGGTGGCGGCGAAGACCGTGTCCCAGCGCGCCGCGATGCTCACCGCGATGCTGGCGACAATGCTACCGAATGCCCTGCTCTCGGGAATGATCTTCCCGATCGCCAGCATGCCGAGGTGGCTTTTGCCGGTGACCTACATTGTTCCGGCGCGGTGGTTCATCGTCATCGCCCGCGGCATCATGCTCAAGGGCGTCGGCCTCGGCATTCTCTGGCGCGAGACGCTGGTGCTGTCGGCGATGGCGTTGGTGCTGTTGGCGGCCGCCATGCGCAGCTTCAAGCCGCGGATTGAGTAGGATGCAGACGCTTCGCTATCTCCTGCGCAAGGAGTTCCTCCAGGTATTCCGTGATCGGATGATGGTCGTGCAACTCCTGCTGATGCCGATCATCCAGTTGTTGTTGTTGGGGAATGCCGCGACCTTCGAGGTCAAGACGTCGCGGATGTACGTCGTCGATCGCGATCACAGTGAGACGTCACGTGGGCTGATCGATCGCCTGCAGGCATCGCGACGCTTCAGCGTCGTCGGCGCATCTCCCTCTATGGACGTCGCCAACGACTGGATGCTCCGCCGAAAAACAGACGTCATTCTCAGCATCCCAACCGATTTCGAGGGCGACATCGTCAGGACGCGTAGCGCAGAAATCCAGCTGGTTCTGAACGCCGAGGACGGCGCCGCCGCCGGTGTGACCCAGTCATACGCTACGCAGATCACCGGTGCGTACGCCAACGAGCTCGGCGCCGAGCTCACCCCCAGAGTAAATGGCCAGCCGATCGAAGTGCGGGCGCGGGGCTGGTACAATCCCGACCTCGATTATCGCGACTACATGGTGCCGGGGATCCTGGTACAGCTGGTGACGGTCGTTGGGACGCTGATGGCCGCCATGAACATCGTCCGCGAGAAGGAGCTGGGAACTCTCGATCAGCTCAGTGTTACACCGCTTTCCCAGAGCGCCTTCATGGCGGCGAAGCTGATTCCATTCTGGATTATCGCGCTCGTCGAGCTCACCCTCGGGTTGCTCGTCGCGCGTTTTATCTTCCACATCCCAATGCTCGGCAGCATCACACTGGTATTCGGAGCCGCCGCCATCTATCTCACTGCAGCATTAGGTATTGGATTGTTCGTGTCGACCCTGGTGGAGACGCAGCAACAGGCGATGTTCGTCACCTTTTTCATTGTCATGGTCTATCTGTTGATGAGTGGGCTGTTCACGCCGGTGCGGTCGATGCCGGAGTGGGCGCAGTGGATGGCGCAATTCAATCCGGTGAAACATTTCATCGAGATCATGCGAGCCGTGTTGCTCAAGGGAGCGACGCCACGGGATGTGGCGCGACCGATCGGCATTCTGGCCGTATTCGGAGCGGTCGCCCTGACGCTCGCCGTCCGCGAATACGGGAGACGCGTCGGATAGTGGCAAGGAATACCGCCAAGCTTCAGCCAATTACCAAGGCGCGTCAGGTCAGACTCGACGACGAAGACGCCGCGCCGCCGAAAGGTCTTCCCAAAGGAGAAGAACTGAAGGAGGAAGCGAAGCAGGAGAGCAAGCGCATCCGCAAGCTGCAGGCAAAACTCTACGCCGATGCACGCTTCGCCATGCTCGTTGTGCTCCAGGGCCGGGATGCATCGGGTAAAGACGGCACAGTGAGAAAGGTCTTCAGCAGCGTCAATCCAATGGGCTGCGAGGTCACCAGCTTCAAGGTGCCAACCGAGACGGAGCTGCAACACGATTTTCTGTGGCGGATCGAGCAACGAGTCCCGCCGCGACGCATGATCGGCATCTTCAATCGATCTCATTACGAGGACGTGATCGTCCCGCGGGTCCACCAGACGCTGCCCGAGCCCATCTGGGCGGCGCGTTATGAGCAGATCAACGAGTTCGAGCGAGGGCTGACGGAAAACTCTGTCGTAATCCTGAAATTCTTCCTGCACGTCTCACGAGACGAGCAAAAGAAGCGACTGACAGATAGGCTGACCGACAGAAAAAAGAATTGGAAGTTCAGACTCGGGGATCTCGACGACCGCGAGTTGTGGAGCGAGTACACCGACGCTTATAGGGACGCGATCGTGAAATGCAGCACCGATTGGGCACCGTGGTATCTCGTCCCGGCCGATGACCAAGATGTGCGCGACCTGATGGTGGCACGCAAAATCGCCGACAAGCTCGATTCGCTCGACCTCAAGTACCCGCCGCTCGACCCGAAGCTGAAAGGGTTGAAGATCAAGTAGCCGCGACTGCGGCAGGTTGCTTCAGAGTGGGAAGCGTGAATGAAAAGGTGCTGCCGGCGCCTGGCTCGCTCACGAACCAGATCCGACCACCGTGGGCATCGACGATTCCCTTGGCAATCGTGAGCCCGAGCCCGACACCGCGCCTGTCGTTGAGGCGCCCCTGCCAGAACATCTCGAAAAGATGCTTCCCCTGCTCCGGCGAAATCCCGGGTCCGGTGTCGGTGACGCGGAACTGCACTTCGTCGTCCGAGATGAGGCCGCCAAAGGTGACCCTGCCGCCCTCTGGTGTGAACTTGATTGCGTTGCCAATCAGATTTCCGAGAACCTGAGTGACGCGGAAGGGATCCGCGTGTACCCACACCTCTCCGGCCGGACAGAGCGCTGTCAACCTGATGCCGCGTCGATCGGCGATGGGGCGGAAAGTCTCCTCCGCCTGGCGGAGGATCCCGCAGACGTCGACATCCTCGAGAGACAACACGAACTTGCCCGATTCGATGTGCACGGTGTCGAGCAGATCGTCGATGAGCCGGTTCATCTGCTTCCCCGCCCGCATCGCGATGTCGAGGATCTGCTTGCGTCGCGACGGCTCCAGGTCTTCTTCCTGCAGCAGCTCCGTCGTCGTCACGATCAGACTAAGCGGGTTTCGCAGATCGTGCGCGACCACGCCCAGCACCTCTTCGCGCGCTTGCGCGACGAGCTCGGCGTTTTTTCTCTTCTCCTGCTCGGCGTCATAACTCTTCGCCCGATAGAGCGCGGTTGCTGTTACCTGCGCCAGCAGCAGCGTGAAGGCACGATCGGCAGCGCCGACAGCGCCCGCTTCGCGAAAATGCAACGCTAAGGCGCCGATCATCTCACCTGCGTGTATCAGGGGCAATGCCAGATACGTTTCCATATCGGCGAGCTCGGCGAAGCCTCCCTCGTAGGCGCTGGCGTAGAGCCGCCGAAATTCGTCGGCCGATTCGATGGAGATCATTTCGCCTTTGCGCAGCGCGTGCACAACGGGGATGTCGGATTCGAGAGTGATTACCGCAAGCTTCGCTTCCAGCTCGGGACTGATCCCACGCGTTCCCAGGAGCCGTAGCTGGTCGCCTTCGGCGGACACCAGCACTCCACGCGCGGCCTCGACGACGGCGAGGCCTTTGGTGAGAAAGGCGCGCGTAACCTCTTCGACTGAGCTCGCCTCGGAAAGCGCGGTCGTGACGTCGAGAAGCTTGCGCGCCCGGTCCCGCACGCGCTGCAGCTCTTCTCGCAGTTTCTCCAGCTCGCCGCTGGAATCATCGGCGCGAACGGATTTGCCGGGACGAGTGTCAGCGGTGACGCTTGTCACTTCGGGTGAATGCTGCTGCAGTTGCATCCCTACCCTCGTTGGTGAGTGAGCATCACAATGATTCGATATAGCACGCTGCACCTCATCACTCAAGCATAACTTTCATGCGCGGGAATCGGGGCCCGGTCAGCCGGTGTTACGCAGCCCCTGAGCGATTCCGCTCAGCGTAGTCGCCAGAGC
>JBKPDS010000074.1:0-9090 GCA_046727995.1 Gemmatimonadota bacterium | reverse complement strand
GTAGCTCAGCTGGGGCGACTGGGATTAAAAGAAGTCGTGCTTCACCGCTTCGATGACGCACCGGAAGGATTCAAGGAGCGAGTCGAGCGGGTCGAAGGGAACGCACTGACCCACGATGTGATCGAAGGTTTGCGCGACCGGCTCGGTCTCTTGCCGCGCCAGTTGTCAGTCGCCGTCGAAAAGCTCTTCGAGCAGCCACATCGCTACTCGAGCGCGCTCGATCTCGCCACCGAGGCCGGGATCGCCGTCGTCAGCGTTTATCGGAACATCGACGCCGCGCAGCTCGGGTCACCGAAGAGGCTTCTTATCGCGGCCAAAGTCCTGCGCGGGTTCGGCTACCTTCGCGACCCCGGGTACACTGTCCTCGATGTCTCAGTCAAGCTCGGCTACAAGACCGCTCGCATTTTCTCGCAACATTGGGTGGCGGTCTTTGGCCTGACTCCCGCGCGGGTTCGCACGCGGCTCACCGACAGCGCGGCGGTGGAGAGTGTCCTGGCCTGGTTGAAAGGCAGCGGCGACGATTCCTCGCTCGCTGACGACCCGGGTCATCCGCCCGGGCGCAACGGCTCACGCCGCCGCAGGCACCGCCGGCCGGAGCCGAGTTAGTCCCACTGCAGGATGCCCTTCATCTCGTCGAGAAGGGGCACCGCCGATCCTAGCTTCCTGGGGGCTTCGGGATCCCGAGCTTCGTCGGCCACGCGAATGAAATCACTCCAAAGATCGCCAAGGCGTACGGTCATCGGCTCAGCCCCCGACTCGTCGCCGAGTTCGTCGGCGACGGTCGGGTGCGGCTTTTCGATATCGCTAAGTGAGGCCGAATTCTTCTTTTGAGTGCTCATCTGGAAGGCGGAGGGGCGCTGTCCGGTGGGTCGAATCCGTCGAAGCTGAAAGTGCGGCCCACGAAGGCGTTTACTAATATGCGGCCGTCGCCAGCCACCCGTCTAGCGGCAACCAAATGATCCTCGAACCAACGGCCCCGGCGGGTCCCCAGGTCGTCATAACGGACCCCATTTCCGCTCGATGAGGAGTGGATAAAGCGTCCGTTGCCCGCGTAAATCGCTACGTGGCTGATCCGCCCGCCTTGTTGGAAGAGCATTAGGTCGCCCACCTCCATCGACCGAGTCGATGGGGTGACGGCGATCCCGACGCCGGCCATCTGTCGCGAAGTCCGCGGGAGATCGACTCCCTGGATCCCATACACATACTGAACAAATCCCGAGCAATCAAAACCGGTACGAGGGGAAGTCCCTCCGTACCGGTATGGCACGCCGATGTACTGTTCCGCAGTCGGCACAACTCTGCGAGCGGCTCCGCTCGCAGAGGAAGTGCTAACCGGCCAGGTCGTGCGCGTCGTTGGGCGGGATGATCGTGGCGCGCTCGGCGCCACGCTCGATGTGCGTCGCGTGTAGACCGGATTGCGAGATCGGCTGCCACCAAAGTGGAAACCGACGCCAATTCGGTACTCGATCCCGCGGACGAACTGGGAATCGGCATAAGCCGCCGGCGCTGCCAGTCGGCGCCAGCGCGCCTCGCCACTCACCGCGAGAATGTGTCCGAGCGCGAGCTGCAGTCCGCCTCCGTAACTCCAGGTGCGAATAGCGTCAGTAAACTGTACGGGTTGGGCGCTGCTCTCCAAACCCAGCCCTACGAACGAATAAGGCATGAAGCCTTCGCCCAGACCGGCATTGACGGGACCGAGCATGAGATCAGCTCCGGTCGCCCAAACGAGGTCGGACGCGCTCTGGCTTGGTGCTGTCGTAGGTGTGCCGAGGGTCGACATTCCGACCGCACCGCTACCTCGGATAGTCACGAACGGCGTCCCCACGCTGAGCGACAAACCTCCGAGCGTTCGGGTGATCGGGTCGGAGTTCTCGAGGGATCCATAGAGACCAACGCCTCCGCCAACCTGGGCGATGAGGCCGGCGGGTACTGCCAAACACGATAGGACTCCAGAGAGACCTATCAAGCGTCGCAGGTGGTGCATAAGCGACTCCACTGAAGAGGTTGGGGACCTTATGGGGCATTAGCAGGACCATGCCGTGCCACTTCCGTAACCCTTTGGCTCGCTGTCAGTTAGCTCCAACGGCCTCAGCCGTCCAAGCCATTCTGTCACCTGATTTGGACATCGGCGTAGGTCAGGGGAACGATCTCGCTAGAGAGGGTATGACCAAATTCGCAGGGTGAAATACGCGTTGAGCGCGAAACCCTTGGCCCGGAATTGAGAAATGCCGAAAACAGAATGGCGATCGATCCTGGCTTTGCTCACAGCAGGACTCATCGTGAGCACGGGTACGCCCCTCGCCGCTCCGTCAATCTCTAATGCGGTGGCGACGGCGTCGGCCAACATCGCCGACGAACTCACCGACACCGACACCGGACCCCATCTGGGCTTCGATACTTTCGCCTATCCCGGCGACGATGCGATGCGCGCCTGGCTGACGGCCGACAAGTATCGGTGGGTCGGCTACTATCTGCCTGCGCCCTGTCACAACGATGACTCCTGGGAAGGGAAGCGCGACACGCTTTCGCAGATGGGATGGGGGATGGCAGTCATCTACGTTGGACAGCAAACGTGGGGCAGGACGCCGGGTCAGAAAATCGCTGTCACCCGCTACATCACCAAGCGCGTTAAGCAGACGGTCAAAACGCGCAGCGGAAAGCGCGTCGTGCGCTACGTCAACAAACGCGTGCCGGTAAGGATTCTCGTCTCGCCCCGCGCATCACCTGGATCGAGTTGCTCGACGCACTTGGTGAGTGCCGCGCGTGGCGTCAAAGACGCCAATGACGCAATTGCCAGAACCGCTGCGGAAGGCTTCGCCAAAGGTACCGTAATCTTTCTCGACATCGAGCGAATGGATTTCGTGCCCCCGGCTATGCGCGACTATTACAAGGCATGGACTCAGCGCGTGCTCGACGACGGCCGCTTCCGCCCCGGGTATTACACTCACAGCTACAACGCCAACCTGGTCTATCGAGATGTGAAGCAGGTGCTTGCCGCCGGCGGTATCTCCACCGATCCGCCGTTCTGGATTGCCAGTACCCAGGGATTCGCGACCGACAAGTTTCCGTCAGAGGTTGGGCACGCGTTTGCCCAGGTGTGGCAGGGCGTTCTGGACATCGTCGAAACTCACAATGGCGTCAAACTGCCGATCGATGTCAACGTCGCGCAGCTCCCCTCGCCCTCAGAGTATTACCCGGCCGGCGAGTAGCGCTACTTCACCCGAGTGATGAAATCCTCGCGGTGCGGCGGCCGGAACATCAGATCGATGGCGAGCCAAGTTGTCTTGGCGAACGGATAGCAGAAAACCGCGCCGAGAATCGCGAGAACAAAGCCGCCCCATTCCATTCCGCCCCATGGTGGATTCGGCCAGGTGACGAACATCACCACCACGAACCCGAATGCGAGCAACGCTTCCACCGCGATCAGGTTGACTGTGTAGGCACCGAGGAAGTAATCGGACTCGCCCCGCTCGAGCAGGATGCCGCAGTGCGGGCAACGCTCCTTGATATTGAAGAATCCGCTGAACAACCCGCCGTGCCCGCAGTTGGGGCAGCGCAGCAATAACGCGCGGCCGAGGAGCTTCCACGCCGATTGAGGAGAGATGTCGGGGCGCGGCGGATCCGACATCGGCCTTGGACTCACGCCTGACGGTGGGGCACTTTTCAGGCCCTGATCAAGGTGTCAGTGGCCGCGCACGGCGTGCGGCTGGTACGGCTCCTCGAGGGCCCGAATGTGTTCATCAGTCAGGTGCACGTCGAGCGCGCGCACCGCGCTCTCGAGATGCTCGATTTTGGTGGCGCCAACTATGGGCGCTGACACTCCGCGTTTCTGCAGCAGCCACGCGAGCGCAACTTCGGAGGGTGCCACGCCCAGCTCGCCGGCAACTCTGCGGCCCGCTTCGATCACTTTCAAATCCGAAGGTGAGTCGTAGAGATCGACCGCATAAGTGTCGCTGTCCGCGCGAATCGTCCCCGACGCCGGCGACGGAGTGGTTCTCGCCAGGCGGCCGCGGGCCAGTGGAGACCACGGAATTATCCCCACTCCCTCCTCAATGCAGAGTGGGATCATTTCTCTTTCTTCTTCGCGATATACCAGGTTGTAGTGATTCTGCATCGAGATGAAGCGCGCCCAGCCGTGCTTCTCAGAGGTGCTGAGTGCGCGCGCCATTTGCCAGGCGTATCCGGAGCTGGCGCCGATGTAACGCACTTTTCCCTGGTGGACGAGATGGTCGAGCGCGGCGAGGGTCTCCTCGATCGGGACGCTGCTCTTGAACCGATGGATCTGGTACAGATCGATGGTGTCGACGCCGAGGCGGCGCAGACTGGCTTCACATGCCTGGACGATGTGCTTGCGGGAGATGCCGCCCATGTTTGGTCCATCCCCCATCGGGAAATGAACTTTCGTAGCGAGGACGATCTCTTCCATCTTTGCCATCTCGCTTAGCGCGCGGCCGGTCACCTCTTCGCTCACGCCCATCGAGTACATGTCGGCGGTGTCGAAGAAGTTGATGCCGAGATCGAGGGCTTTCTTGTAGAAGGGACGCGAGTCGACTTCGTCGAGGACCCAGGGTCGCCATTTCGGCGTGCCGTAGGTCATGCAGCCAAGGCAAATCCTGGAGACTTCCAATCCGGAGCGGCCCAATTGGGTGTATTTCAAGCTCAGTCTCGGTTATATGAAGGGTTGAAACTGGAAAATTACGGCTGCCGGCTGGCGGCCGCCTGCTAACGGCGACCGGCTTTAAAGTCAGCCGGTCGTGTTCAGTTGACCTTAAAAGCCGGCAGCTACCCGCAGGAAGCGATCAGCGGGGAGCGAGCCGTGTTCTTTGATTAGTAGGGGCGGAGAAGCCTCAACCCTTTTTCAGCATATGTTGTCAGAGAACTGACAATGCCTATGGTCGCCTACGAGTCTCAACACTCGGTGAACGATATCCAACTGATCACGCGTGTGGTTGCTGGCGATGCGGCCGCCGAGCGTGAATTGTACGAGATGTATGTCGATCGCATCTACCGCCTGGCATTTCGCCTGGCGGGTGATGACGAGCTGGCGCGGGACTTCACCCAGGCGACTTTCATTCGGGCGTTTGAAAAGATCGGCAGCTTTCGTGGTGAATCATCGCTCTCGACCTGGCTTCATTCGATCGGCATGTCCGTGACGCTGAACGGGCTGAGAAAGACAAAGCGGCAGAGAAACCGTGAAGCGCCGATGGAAGAGGGAATAACGGTTGGCTCGACGAAAGTCGACGCTGAACCTGATCTGAAGGAGAGGCTGGCGAGGGCGATTGACTCGCTGGCGGAAAAATACAGGACGGTATTCGTGATGCACGACGTCGAAGGCTACACGCACGAGGAAATTAGCGGGACTCTGAACATTCCGATTGGAACGTCGAAGTCCCACCTGTTCCAGGCGAGGAGCAAGCTGCGCGTCATGCTGGCGGATTTTGCACCGGAGTGGGTGTCATGACTGAAGACAATTTCGAGAAATTCCTGCAGAAGACGGCGCAGAGCTACAACGCGCCTCCGGCCCGGGTTCCGCGGGAGGAAATGTGGAGCGCGATCCAGGCGAAGCGTGCAGCTGGTCCGCACGTAGTCTACGGTGGCGGCGCTACTTATCTGATACGCCACCGGTTCGGGACAAGGGTCTGGCTCGGCGCAGCGGCAGCTGCGCTGCTGCTGGTCGCGACCGGAGTTGGTATCGGCCGCTGGACGGCAGCGCCGAAGCAAGTTGCGGCCACCAGTCCGCTGCCCGTACAACCGGCGCTTGTCCCGCCTCCGGAGAATGCTGCCGGTGAGCCTTCGCAGGCTGGGGTTTCACCGCCTTCGGAGCCGGGGCAAGTTCCGCGGAGCGGGGCGCCGAGCCGAGTTGGTGAAGGAACGCGCGTGGTGGCAAGCAATAATGTCAGGGGGAACCAGAGGAGTGTTACGAGCGTTCCTTCGAGTACAGGCGGCCCGTCCGCATATCAGCTCACCGCCGTCCAGCATCTCAGTGAAGCAGAGGCGCTCCTGACTTCGTTCAGGGCGCGCTCAACCGCGGATCAGCAGATGGACGCACAGCTCGGAGCCTGGGCGCGCCAGCTCTTGAGCAACACGCGTCTGCTGCTCGACTCACCCGTTGCCAACGATCCACAGCGTCGACCGCTGCTGGAAGATCTCGAGCTGGTGTTGGTGCAGATCGTCCAGCTATCGCCGGGTAGCACGTCTCAGGATCGTGATCTGATCGAGAAGACGTTACAGCAGGACCACGTAATGACGAGGCTACGCACCGCTATTCCAGCTGGCACGCAGCGTGGTGGTTGAGGACCCTTAAATGACTATGAGAACACTACTCACCGCAGCAGCAATAATTTCATCGGCGATTGGAGTCGGCGAAGCTCCCGTCAGCCATTCCACATACGACTACAGCTTCGCGCGGCTGGGAATCAGCGGCGCGAACACGCAGCTGAGCGAGGAATTCGCCTCGCTCGATCAACCGGCGACGCCCCTACCGCCCGAGCCATGGGCGAAGGCGGACCCAGCCGACTCCTTGTACCGACTCGCTCGGGAGGCGATGTCGCGCGGCGACTACAAGCGCGCAGCGGAGCTTTTCCGGCTCATACCGCAGCGCTTTCCGCAGTCGGCGTACGCTGGACAGGCGATGTACTACGAAGCCTACTCGCTCTATCGCAGCGGCGGTGACGATGATCTGAGCACCGCCCGCGACCGGCTGAATGAGCTGAAGCAGCGCTACCCGACGATCGCGAAAAACGACGGAGCGACGCTGCTGACTCGCGTCTGCGGTGAGCTAGCCAAACGCGGCGACGAATCCTGCGCCGCCGATATCAGCAACAAAGCCGAAGGCAGCGCCAGTGGCAGCGACAGTCGGGTCCAGGGACGCTGTCCGTCCGACGACGACGACAACGACGATCGGATCGCGGCACTAAACGCATTGATGCAAATGGACGCGGATCGGGCCATGCCGATCCTCCAAAAGGTGCTCGAGCGTCGCGATGCCTGCTCGGCGGGACTCCGCAGAAAGGCGGTTTTTCTCGTCTCCCAGAAACGAACCGACCAGACTGCGAACATTCTAATGAATGTCGCTCGCAGCGATCCGGACCAGGATGTTCGCGAGCAGGCCGTGTTCTGGTTGTCACAGGTCCCCGGTTCCACCCCACTACTCGAGGAGATCCTGAAGGGCAACGGGGATGAAGGCATCAAGGAGAAGGCGCTTTTCTCCCTCTCGCAGCAGAACGATCCGAGGGCGCAGCAGGCATTGCGCGAGTTCGCCACGCACGAGAGCGCGAGCAGCGACTTGCGTGAGAAAGCGATCTTCTGGCTGGGCCAGCGGCGTTCTACGGAGAACACGGAATTCCTCCGCAATCTCTACTCGCGCCTGACAAACGAGGACCTGAAGGAAAAGATTCTCTTCTCGCTGTCCCAGCAGCGCGGTGCCGGAAACGAACAATGGCTGATGAACATCGCTGTCAACCCGAAGGAAGACATCGAGCTGCGCAAGAAGGCTCTGTTCTGGGCGGGACAGTCGGGAGTTGCGATTCCGGAGTTTGCCTCGCTCTACGATCGGATGGGCGACACCGAGATGAAGGAACAGATCATCTTCGTGCTCTCGCAGCGTCAGAGCGACAAGGCGGCGATTGACAAGCTGTTCGACATCGCCAAGAACGAGAAAGACTCCGACCTGCGCAAGAAAGCGATCTTCTGGCTGGGCCAATCGCGTGATCCGCGGGTGCAGCAATTCCTCATCGACCTGATCAACAAATGAGAACACTCAAAAAGACATCGATGGCGAGGACGATCGGTGTCGTCCTCGCTGCTCTGTCGGTGGCGGCAGTGGCGCCGGCGCAGAGCATTGCCAGCAAAGTCGCTCGGGTCTCCAACGGTACCGTCCGCATGTCGTTCAAGGTGAAGCCCGGAGTATGCGGCAGCGGCAACTCCATCTGGCGGAACGGCGGAAGAGGGAGGACGACGTGGGGCGACAACTGGAATAACTCACGTGATGTCGAATACGACATCGATTGCAGCACCGGACCCGCGCGCCTCGTACTCGATCGCCGCGGCGGCGAGATCACCGACGTGAGGTTTTACGTCGGAGGGCAGTGGCGCCCGGCCGGAGCAGACGTTGTCGATCTGGGCATGGTGCCGGCGCGTGAAGCGGCTGATTACCTCGTGTCGCTGGCTCAGAGTGAGAGAGGAAGCATGGGAGAGAAGGCAGTCTTCCCGGCGACTCTCGCCGACAGCGCCGACATCTGGCCCGCCCTGATCAAAATCGCCCGCAATCCCGACGTACCGCGCAGTACCAGGAACCAGTCGGTGTTCTGGCTTGGCCAGGCGGCTGGTGAGGCGGCAACGCGAGGTCTCAACGACATCGTCAGCGACAACGGCGTGGATCGGGAAGTCCGTGAGAGCGCGGTGTTCGCTTTGTCGCAGCGACCGCGTGAGGAAGGAGTTCCGGCGCTGATTGCTGTCGCGCGGACCAACAAAGATCCGGAGATTCGAAAGAAAGCGCTGTTCTGGCTCGGGCAATCGAACGATCCGCGCGCGCTCGACCTCTTTGAGGAACTGTTGACGAAGAAGTAGGGCGCAATCCAACTACAAAGTACGACTACCGGCTAGGGGCGTTCTGCGGAGCGGCTGGGAGCTTCGGGCGAAATCGTTGTCAAAACACGCTCGGAGCCGCTGGCCGCTCCGCCCAATGCCTCTAGCTGGTATTCTTCAGTTGCAGTTTTTCCCCTTTTGCCGCAACTGAACTTGGATTTCTCCCACATCTCGACCCAGCTGTCGTCAAACCCGCTCACGGCGCTTCCGATTCTGTTCATTGCCGGAGTGCTGACAAGCCTGGCACCCTGCATCTATCCGATGATTCCCATCACTGCCGCGATCGTTGGTGGCAGCTCGGTGGGCGACGTGGCGCAACCGAGATCACGCACCGTAATTCTGACTTTTACCTACGTTCTCGGTCTGGCGCTGGCGTACGCCTCGCTAGGCCTGTTCGCTGGTCTCACTGGAACGCTGTTTGGCTCGGTAAGCACCAATCCGTGGCTGTATTTCGCGATGGCGAATCTGCTGATCATCGCGGCGCTGGCGATGCTCGACGTGATT
>JBKPDS010000073.1:0-14485 GCA_046727995.1 Gemmatimonadota bacterium | reverse complement strand
CTGGTCGCCGTCTACAAGGCCGTAGGTGGGACCTGGCCGATCAAGTAGCGCTCTACCGTTCCCACAATTCCAAACCGTAGAGGCAGAAGCGATGAATGCGTACAGCATCCTGAAGTATCTGCACGTCTTATCGGTGGTCCTCTGGATTGGCGGTCTCACGGCGCTGGCTTTTGCCACCTGGCGCGTCGCCAAAGAGCGTAACCGAGCGGTCTTGACGGCCGTTCTTCGCCAATCTGTCAGCTATGGACAGATCGTGGTGGGAGCGGCGGCCGGAATAGTTCTCCTCAGCGGCTTGGCAATGGTCGGAATCGGCCATGTCGGCTTCGGCACCTTCTGGGTGTGGTTCGGTTACGGCGGCGTCCTGGTTCATGCGATCATTGGCGGCTTCGTGATTCGGAAGCGTGCAGCGGAGTTGATGCAGCTGGCGTCGGCTTCCGGAGACGACGCCGCGCTGCTCATCGCCGCGCGACGTCTTTGGATTACCCAACTTGTTTATCTGCTTCTCCTCGCGATCGTGATAGCCGGGATGGTGCTGAAGCCGACGCTGTAGGGACCACGCGCGGGAGTGCTGCGATAATCAGAAGGTGTGCGACAGAATCGCTTTGAGCACAACCTTGTCGGAGGCTTTGGTAAGACCGATTCCAATTCCAGTCTCCAGATCGAACATGCCGCGCGAGAAATCGGCAACCGCGAACAGATTGTGCTCCTGCTCCTGACCGCCAGCAAAGTGGTCGATCTCACCAAAGTCAGCGTAGTGCTCGACAGCGACAGCGAACGCCGGTGACGGGTTGTAGGCAACGCGGGCGGACGGCGCAAAATCGAGATGGGACAGCCCGTTGAAAGACGTATCCAGAATCGGATTGACGATCAGCTCCCAGTCGCGCCCGCGGGTGCCGATGATCGGTCGAATCTCGCCGCTGTACCTCGTCTCCGCCCAGTGGAGCGAGTTGTGGCTCAGCTCGAAATTCACTCCGTAGAAAAAACGGCGCTCCTCGGCGTGCGGAATCGCGAACAGCGCGCGCAGCTTGACGCCGTCGATCTGAACCTTGCCATCGCGCGTCACCGTGTAGACCGGCAGGTAAGTTCCGGCCTCGAACCAATCCGTCACTCCGTACGCCCACTCGAAGGCGCCGTTGACCGAACCCTGCGCCACGACTCCGCCGGGGAACCCAGCAACCGTCCGACCTTCGGGCGTATAGTTGGCGTGGATGGTGAGACTGGCTTTCCCGGGAGTTTCCAGCTCGCCGGTATAGACCTGGATCTCATCTGTCTGTGCATGGAGTGGCGCCGCCGCGGTGAGGCAGGCACACGCGACCAGCCACCAGCGGGCCGGGTGACGAGACGTCATCGCGGAAAAACTACCGCGCTCGCGCGGTGACGACCATGCGATTGGCGCAATTGCACCTCGCGTCATCCGTCTACCGACCGATAAATTGGCTGGAGCGCCATGCCGGCAACTCCGTTTCACTTCGGTCCCGGCCTTCTCGTCAAGGCGGTCGCGCCGCACCAGTTCTCGCTGGCGGCGTATTCCGTCGCGCAGGTAGTCATCGACATCGAATCGGGGTACCACCTGCTGCGTGGCGATTATCCCGTCCATCGTCAGGCGCACACTTTCTTCCTCGGCGGGCTGATTGGTCTCCTCTGCGGCCTCGTCGTCTCACGAATCGGTCGCTGGCTGGCGCGGCCACGGGACATCGTGCCCGAAGCAGTGGGCGCCGAGTATCGAATGCCGATCGCGGTGTGGAGCGGCGTTTTTGGCGGCATCTTTCATTCAGTGCTCGACGGAATCATGCACCCTGACATGCGTCCACTCCGGCCGTTCAGCGATGCGAATCCCCTGTACGGGCTGGTGAGCGTGCGCGTGGTCTATCTCTTCTGCATCATCACCGGTCTCATTGGGGCGGCGCTCCTATTGGCCTGGGAACGACGATCGAGACGATTCTAGAACGAACGCGAGTGAAAGAGAGCCCGAAGGAACCGACGAGCCTCCTTCACGACTTCATCGCCCAGCAGCACGCGAACGTATTCTCGCGAGCCTTCTCGTTCGCGACGAGTCAGATCCCGACGACATCCGAGAAGCAACCCGACATCGCCGACCACGTCCTGCTCCTGGACAACGTCGGTTTCATCTATCAGCTCCGCGAGCGGGAGCAGAAAGTGACGTCGAAGACCGGCGACGTCGAAAAGTGGGTAGCCGGCCAGGTGGTGCGGAAAGGAGTGAGGCGGATCCAGACGACGCGGGAGCTGCTCACCAGTTACATCAGTCTCTCCGTCGTCAATCACTTCGGCCACCGAATCACTGTCTCTCCGCGGAATCCGGAATTGCTGGTGGGGATCGTCATCTACCGCGTCCCTCCCAAGACCCGGGCGTTTCGCGCCGCTCGATTCAAGCAATATCGCAATGGCGGTTTCGTCCACATTCTTCGCGACACGGACTACTTCGAGATCTGTCACCACTTCGTGACGCCCGCCGAGCTCGTCGACTATTTCAAGTTCCGTCGTGACATCCTGTTGAGCTGGGATCCGCCGTCGACGGCGGTCAGCGAAGCGGCGCTGATCGGTCAGTACCTGCTGGAAGATTTTTCTTCGCCGCCCAGCTCCAGTCTCGAGCGGGCGGCGCGCGCCCGCGGCGGACCGACCGCTTGCGAGTTCTCGTTCGTGCTCGACAGTCTCGGCGCCGAAATCGCCGGGCTCGAGGAAGAGGAAACAGAGGCAGAGCACGATGGGGAAAGCAGTGCCAACGGTGATGATCGTTACGAGATCCTCACCGAGCTCGGGCTGCTGGGCAGGTACGATTTGCGCGCTCTCAAGCAGCAGCTGCGGCTTTCACTGGAGGCGGTGCGGGCGAACAAGTTCGAGCTGCCCTTCCGAATGGCGTCAGCGACGTCGGGGTGTGGATTTCTGATCGTGCCGATCATGCGCGAATTTCACGAACGCGCTTATGAGGCGTTGCAGAGCCTGTCGCTGGCGTCGAAGCACGAGCTCGACCTGGAGAAGCAGGTAGGAATAGGGATGTGGAAGGACACTGAGTTCGTCGAGATCGACTGGATTTTCCTGAAGGGAAAGAATCCACCTGATCCAGCACTGGACGAGCGGCTGGCGCAGCGCTATCCGTTCCGTCGGACGAGTGAGCGCAGATTGCCGCCGATTTTCACTTAATGTTTACGGAACAAAGCATCGATGTCAGAGGTCTAATACGCATTCCCACCGTCTCGAGAATCACACAATGAATCGCTCAGTCCTGAATTACGCCGCCGCGTTGGTAATTCCGATCGCCCTTGTTTTGATCGGTGCCAGATTGACGAGCGGCGCCGGTCGCTCACAGGTCGCGCCCGTCAGCGCTCCAATTACCGGTGGTGAGCTCACTGCTGCTCCCGCCGAAGACACAGCAGTATTCGCGGGCGGGTGTTTCTGGGGTGTGGAGGCGGTGTTCGATCATGTGAAGGGTGTGAAGCGCGCGATCTCCGGTTACGCTGGCGGTCAGCTGGCGAATCCTTCGTACGAGCAGGTGAGCACGGGTGAGACGGGACACGCCGAATCCGTCGAGGTGATTTACGATCCGTCCCAGGTATCGTACGGCAAGCTGCTGCAGATTTTCTTCTCGGTGGCGCACGACCCGACGCAGCTCAACCGGCAGGGACCGGATCACGGTACTCAGTACCGCTCGGCGATCTTCTATCGGAACGCGCAGCAGGAGCAGGTGGCGGAGGCCTACATCAAGCAGCTGACGGCGGCGAAGACTTTCTCGCGCCCGATCGTGACGCAGGTGGCGAAGCTATCCGGATTCTATCCGGCCGAGGCGTACCACCAGCACTACCTCGAGCAGCATCCGAATCAGCTGTACATCGTGATCAACGACAAGCCGAAGCTGGTGGCGCTGAAGAAGCAGTTCCCGGAGATCTACACGGATTAAAGCGGGAGGCGGGAGGCGGGAGGCGAGAGGGGGGGACGGGCGCCGAGAGTACGCGCCGAAGTTCAGGAGTAACTTAAGACCGCGCCTCTCGCCTCTCGCCTCTCGCCTCCCGCCATGGACATCCAAATCCTCGCGGTCCCCTACGATTCAGGACATCGCGGCGCTCGAATGGGCGCGGGCCCAGAGACGCTTCTCCGGTCCGGGTTGCAGGAAAGGTTGCGCGGCGATGGGCATCGGGTCCACGTAAAAATCGCCGAGTTGCCCGATGACAGCTGGCACGCGGAAATCCAAACCAGTTTCGAGTTGATGCGAATGCTCGCCCGGGCGGTGGGCGAGGCGCGGGATGCGAATCGGCTGCCGATCGTGCTCGCCGGCAATTGCAACACGGCGGTCGGGACTCTGGCCGGACTCGGTGCGGCTGCGACGGGCGTCGTCTGGTTCGACGCCCACGCCGACTTCAATACTCCTGAAACCACCACCAGCGGATTCCTCGACGGCACGGCGGTGGCGATCCTCACTGGCCGCTGCTGGACGCAACTGGCGGCGACGGTGCCCGATTTCAAACCGCTCTCCGATGACCGGGTCTGTCTGGTCGGAACGCGAGACATCGATTCCCTGGAGGGCGGACTTCTGGATGAATCGCGAGTCGCCGTCATTCCCCCGCGCCAGCTCCGCTCGTCGTTGCGGGAGAATCTGACTGCGATGACCGAGCACGTCGACCGGATCTACGTGCACATCGATCTGGACGTCCTCGACTCCGGAGTGGCAGCGGCGAACAAATTCGCTGTTTCGGGCGGCCTCAGCTTCGAGGATATGGACTACGCGCTGTCACAGATCGCCCACATGTTCCGCATCTCCGGTATCTCGTTGACGGCCTTCGATCCATCGGTCGACGGCGACGGCTCGGCGTGTAAGGCCGCTGTCAGCCTAATATCCACTGCTGCGTCTTTGGCAAGTCAGCCTTAGATTCCGGTCAGCTTCTAACCCAAGGACGGAGGCTCCAGATGCCCCAATTGAACTACCTTAGTGTGTTCCTCGCTGGGCTCGTCATCTTCCTGCTGGGTGGTCTCTGGTACTCCCCCATCCTCTTTGCGAAGAGGTGGATTGCTCTTCAAGGTCGAACCGAGGAGCAGATGCGCGCCGACGCAGCGAAAGCGAACATGCCAGTGGCGTATTTCATTGCATTCGTCTGCAGTCTCATCATCGCCTGGGGCATCGCCGTTCTTGCCAATCACTTCCCGCCGGCGGCTCCACTTCCCGCAGTAGGGTGGGCGATGCGCGGGGCAAAGCTCGGACTCTTCTGCTGGTTCGCGTTCGTGGCTTCCACGAGCTTCGCCACCGCCACGTTTTCGACAAAGCCGAAGACGCTATGGGTCATCGATTCCGGTTACAACCTCGTCTCTTTCCTGCTGGCCGGCATTATTCTCATGACGTGGAGATGATCATCCGGCTTTTGCCATAAGGAGGAATCCGATGTTGAACTCACCGCGTTACGGTGCATTGATCGCGGTCGCTTTTCTCTTTGGAGCCGCGCCGGCCGTGGGCGCGCAGGCAGCGAAGAACACGGCCAAAGCGAAACCGGCGCACGTCCAGGGGAAGTTCAAGCTGACCGCGCCCGATCTCGAGTCAAAAGGTCGCATCACCGCGGCCCACGTGTTCAATGGAATGGGCTGCACGGGTCAGAACATGTCGCCGGCCCTTAACTGGTCGAACCCACCCGCAGGCACCAAGTCGTTCGCCGTCACCGCCTACGATCCGGACGCACCGACGGGGAGTGGATGGTGGCACTGGGTGATGTACAACATTCCCGCCGACGCGACGGGATTGGCGGCGGGCGCGGGCAATGGGCGGAATGCGCCGCGCGGCAGCCAGGAAGGAAGGACCGATTTCGGATCGAAGGGATATGGCGGGCCGTGTCCACCGGCTGGCGACAAGCCCCACCACTATCACTTCAAAGTGTTCGCGCTCAAAGTGGACAAGCTCGATGTCCCAGGCGATGCCACCGCGGCGATGGTCGGCTACAATCTGAACGCGAACAAGCTGGCGACGGCGACAGTCACTGGGCTTTACGCACGGTAGTTGAATCAGCGACCGGCTTGAGGATGTCTCTGGCGTTGACGTAGAAACTCTCGTCGACGCGGAAGTCCTCAGGCCGGTTCAGTTTTACAGCAACAGATTTCCATCTCTCGCTCGGCCGGATCCAACCGAGCCTGTCCGTCGCGGTGGTGACTTTCACCGGCATCGCGAACCCGCGCACGACGTTGCTCCAGCGGTAGGAAAGCTTCTGGCCTTCGAGCTTGTACTCAAGCATCGGGATCTTCGTCGTCCGCAGGTACTGGTCGAAAACCTTGCCCAGATTCAATCCTGACTGGCGGGTGATGTAATCCTCGATCTGCCGAGTGGCGACTGTCTGGTGCCAGAAGGTCTTGTTGAGACCGCGCAGAATTCCGCGCCAGCGGGTGTCGTCGTCGACGAGCTGTCGAATGGTGAGCAGCATGTTGGCGCCCTTGTCGTACATGTCACCCGAACCTTCGTCGTTCACTCCATAGGCGCCGATGATGGGCTTGTCATTCCGGATAATGTGCCGCTGCCCGATCGTGTACTCGGCGCCCGCTTTCTTCCCCTGCTGGCATTCGGTGTAGAGGCCTTCGGCGTAAGTCGCGAAGCTCTCGTGAATCCACATGTCGGCCTGGTCCTTCATGGTGATGCTGTTGCCCCACCACTCGTGAGCACTCTCGTGGATGATGATGAAGTCCCACTGCAGGCCATGGCCTGTTGCTGAGCGATCGCGACCCAGGTATCCGTTCTTGTAGTGATTTCCGTAGGCGACTGCGCTCTGGTGCTCCATGCCTAGGTGCGGCGTCTCGACGAGCTTGTAGCCGTCTTCGTACCACGGGTACGGACCGAACCAGCTCTCGAAGCACTGCAGCATTGGCTTTACCTGCTGGAATTGCTTCCGCGCCGTATCGAGGTGGTAGTCGAGCGGATAGTAATCCAGTGTGAGCCTTCCCTTCTCACCATCGTAAACATCGCTCCAGTGCGCGTAATGCCCGGCGTTGACGGCTATGTCATAGTTGTTGATGGGATTCACGACGAACCACTCGTAGATAATGCGGCCGTCGGTAGTGGGAATGCTGCCACGCAACCGCCCATTTGATACGTCGATCAACGTGTCGGGCACGGTGATGGCGACGCGCTGGCTGTCCGGCTCGTCGGCCAGGTAGTCCTTGTTCGGCCACCAGACGCTGGCGCCGAGTCCTTCGTTGGCGGTGACGATCCATTTTCGACCGAGGCTGTCGATCGCCCAGACGAATCCACCATCCCACGGCGGACGCACGGCCGCGGTTGGTTTGCCGTGGTAGTAGACCGTGACAGTCTTCCTCGTCCCCGCTTTCTGCGGTGCGATCATGGTGACGAAGAACGCGTTGCCGTCGCGTCGTGCGCTGAGCTCGAGTCCGTCCTGGACGATGCTGTCGACGACGAGCGGCAGCTGCAGGTCGATCTGCATCTCCCGCGCGGGCTTGATGACTCGGTAGGTGATGGCGTTGTAGCCGGTGATGCTGCTGTCGGCAGGATTGACCTTTACATGCAGGTCGTAAAACGACGCGTCCCACCACGAGCGCTGGGGAGTGTTCGAGCCGCGGGTTGTGTCGGCGTGGGTGAAAACCCGAGGTCCTTCGCTTTGGGCGCGGAGACTTGGCGGTATCGAGACAAAGAGGAAAAGCAACTTACGAGTACCAGCGAGGAGCTTTGGCCGTTTCATCGGACTCTCTGCCCCATCTGAAACTCCTTCGGAGGTTCCGCGCCCAGCAGGTTTTTGACGAAGTAGTCCCATCTGCGACGAACCATATAGGGCTCATTGCCGAATCCGTGCGCGCGGTTGGGGAGCAGCAGCAAATCGAAATCCTTGTTGGCGCGAATCAGCTCGTTCACCACCAGCAGAGTGTTGTAGGGAGGAACGTTGTCATCGCTAGTGCCGTGCGCGAGAAGGAGCTTCCCCTTCAGGTTTTTTGCCTGGAGCTGATTCGCTTCCGGCGCGTAGCTGTCGCTCCCATCGGGACCTCCCGCCAGCAACCCCTGATAGCGCTCGCCCCAGTCGTCCTCGTATTCGCGCTGGTCGTGATTCCCGGCTTCCGAGATTCCGACCTTGAAGAAATCCGGATAACGAAACATCGCGTCAGCGGCGGCGAATCCGCCGCCGGAGTGTCCGTAGATTCCGGCGCGATTGATGTCGATCCACGGAAAGCGCTGCGCCAGCTCCTTCATTCCGGCGACCTGATCGGGCAAGGTGTTGTCGCCCATCTTCCCGTAGTACGCGTCGTGGAAAGACTTCGATCTCCACGGTGTGCCCATGCCGTCGATCTCGACGACGATGAACCCAAGCTCCGCCAGCGCCTGCGCATCGCCGCGCGCCGGTGAGAAGCTGCGACTGCCGACGCTGCCCGTTTGCGGACCCGGATAGATGTGATTGACGATCGGATATTTGCGGCTGCGATCGAGATTGGTGGGGACGTACATCAATCCGTAAAGATCCGTCTTGCCATCCCGCGCCTTGACCGTGATCGGCATCGGCGGCTTCCAGCCGATCGCGGTCAATCGGGAGATATCTCCCATCTCAAAGGTCATGATCTTCTTGCCGTTGAGATCCCGCACCACCGATACAGGCGGAACTTCGGGCCGCGAGTAGGTATCGACGAAGTATTGGCCGGACGCGGGCAGTGAGATCTCGTGGTCGGCGTCCTCCGGTGTCAGCAGCGTCAAACCGCTGCCGTCCATTTTGATTCTATAGAAGAGGCGGAAGTACGGATCGCGGCCGCGTTCCCTGGCGTTGCCGACGAAGTACAGCGTTCTTGTTTTCTCGTCGACGCGGCGCAGCTGCGCAACGTTCCCCTCGCCGCTGGTGATTTTTGTCTTCAGCTGACCGCTGCTCAGATCATAGAGATAGAGTTGGCCCCAATCATCGCGTTCCGAGAACCAGATTACTTCATTCGAGGCGGGGAGAACCCGCCAGTTGGCTATACCGTTCCCTGACTCGTACTGGGTAGCAACGTCTTCGCGCAGCACATCGCGGATGCTGCCTGTCGCCGCGTCGGCAACCCGCAGCACCTCGTGCTTGTGATCGCGCGACGTCGATACGAACGCCAGATGCGACGCATCCGGATACCACTCCACATCGGTCCAGCCTTCATTCCCCCGACATACCACGTGATCGCAAAGCGTCGAGCGGTGGGCGTCGGGCGGCATCTGGAACCGGATCACGCGCGGGGCGTCGACATCGATGATGACGCGCTGAATCATCGCTATCGCGGTATCGCCGGGGAGCGGATACTTCCACGCCTGCAGCTGCGGGTGCCCGACTTTGGTGGTGACGAGATACATCTCACCGACACCGCGCTCGTCCTGCTGGAACGTCGCGATCTTCCGCGAGTCGGGTGACCATACCAGCACCGGTCGATCGCTTTTCGTCCAACCGGCGTTATCGGTCGCGTAACCGAAATCCTTTTGACCGTCGGTAGTGAGCTGGGTTTCTCGCCCGCTGACGACGTCGCGAACCCAAAGATTGTAATTCCGAATGAACGCCGCGCGTTTGCCGTCGGGTGACAGCGATTCGGCGCGACCGCCCGGCACTCGGGCAGGAGGTCGGATGCGCGACAGCTCGCGCGGATCGAGCGCGCCACCGCAGCGATCGGTCTCCGGGCTGCACGCCAACCTGGTCCCTTTCGCGGCATCGACGAGAATGAACTGCGACCCACCGCTCACGGGAATGCGATAGCCAAGCCGAGTCTCGCTCAGCCAGATCGGTTGCACTCCCATACCAGACACCAGCGGCAGCACATTGTCGCGCAGGAAACTCTCTGCCCGCGCGTAGTCGGCGGTGGTGACGACTGGCGCCTGTTGCGCAACGGCACTGAGTGACGACGTCGCCACCGCTGCCAGGAGCGTGCTGGTCCGAACGAAGTGAGTTCTGGGCATCGACTAATTACCGGCCGGAGTTTTCAGCGCCTGCCCGCGCGGCCAGACGTTGTCGGCGGCGTTTTTGTCAGGGAACCTACCGTTGGGATCGAGCGTGATTCGCGAGATCGTTCGCGGTCCGAGATTCAGATTGGCGACGAACTGCCTGATGCCGGAGAACCATACGTCGACCGGGTATGTGACAATCGCGGTGTTCGCGTCCGACCATGAAGTGACCTCCGTGACCATCGTTCCTCCAGCATCAACGCGTCGAGTGCCACCGGCCGGTCTCGCCGTCGACCCGTTCGGCGCCAATTCCACTTTCAGAATTACCGGCGACGGCATCTCTCCATCCTGGCGCACTGTAACGAAGGTATTGCGACCCTGCGTCCGCACGCTCTCGATGGATTCATCGACGCGCTCGGTCGTGAACAGCCAGTAGTACCAGAACCAGCCGAGATCCTGGTGCAGCGCATTGCTCATGAAATTGGCGTAGTCCCACGGCGAAGGATGCTTGAACTTCCATGCCTTGGCGTATTCGCTCATGGCGCGCCAGACCGCGCTGTCTCCGACAACTCCGCCCAATGAGGAGAGCATCAACGGCGCCTTGCCGTACGCCTGAAAACCGTACAACTGGCCGGCGTAATTTCCATCCCACATCAGCGGCGGCTCGAGCTCGTTGCCGCTAATTCTGCCGTAGGAGATGCCGAGGGAATCCAGCTTGTACTGCTTTCCGGCGATGTCGGCATCGGAGAGGATGTTCATGTACTGATTGAAACCTTCGTCCATCCAGCCGTACCACGTCTCGTTGACGCCGACCATCATCGGCCACCATTGGTGCCCGGTCTCGTGGTCAGCGGCAAAGACAGCGGACATGATGAACATCGGATACTCCATTCCGAGCTCGGGTCCGTCGACCATCGTCAGCTGCGGAAATCCATAGGGCATCCAGAGCTTCGAGTAGTACTCGAGCGCGTGGCGGACGACGTGGGGACCGTCGGCGTACGCCTGAGCGTGACCGGGCAGATAGAGGACGTTGAACGGCACCCCGCCGCGAGTGGGAATCGTAGCGTGACCAGCGTCCCACACGAACTGATTGGAGGTCGCCCAGGCAAAATCTCCGACTGTATCGGCGACGAACCGCCATACCAGCCGGCCGTTCGTTCCGGTTGCCGTCGATTTTCCGGGGCCGCGGTCGGCTGCTGTAACGACTCTGATCGTAGAATCCGAAACCAGCGCTCGTGAAAGCCGCTCTCGTGCCGTCGGCGTCAAAACATCATTGGGATTCTGGAGCACACCGGTGGCGCCGACGATCCATCCCGCCGGCACGTCGATGCTCACATCGAAATGGCCGAAGTTGTTGTAAAACTCGGCGTCGCCGAGATAGGGATCGGTGTCCCAGCCGCGCAGATCGTCGAAGACGGCGAGGCGAGGATACCACTGCGCCACCTGATAAAGCGTGTCGGTCCAGCGTCCCATCCGGAACCCGCGCGCGCCTTCGATGCGCGGGACCTGAAAACTCCATTCCGCCTCGATGGTTCCGCTCGAATGGCCAGCTATTGGTGTAGCGAGCGGAATTCGAGCTGACGTTGATCTGAGTATGCGAGAGAGAGGCGTGCTTCCTCGCGCCGAGTTGGGAATTGGATTGCCGAGCGTATCCGAGACCGGCAGACTCTGACCGTTGACCACGAGCCTCGTGATTTTCATGCCGTCGGTGATAGCGTCCATCGCGCCGGTGCGTGGAGCTTCGGGCCTGAAGATGTTCTGGTCGAGTCGAAGGACGACCGATCTCATCGCCGAATCGCTGTTGTTGCGGAAGGTGATCGTCTCGTGCCCGGACACCGTCGAAGTCGCCGTATCGAGGCGCGCGGCGATTTTGTAATCGGTCCATAGCTGCCAGTAGTTGCGTCCGGGGCGCCCCGTGGAGTCACGGGTTCCAGCAGCGAACGCCCGCTGGATCATGTTGGTCATCGGGATGTTGCGGCGAATTTGCCGCTCCGGAAGCTTGACCGCCGCGGTCCGTTGCGGCCGCGCGACTGCGGGCAATGCTGCGGTTACCTGCGCCCTCGAGGTGAGGGGGCCTATCGTGGCCAGAGGTGCGACGGCGACGACCGCGAGCAATCGTGCTTTCATGCTTGCTCCAAAAGAGGAAACCGGCGACGGGCGATTGAGGCCCGACGAAGATACGGCTGAGAGAGAAAAGTAGTTGAGCGACGCCCGCGAGCGTATCATTCGTTGAGGAGCCGCTCACGGGAGAAAAGATGGAGTTTTACCTCGAACAAGGCATCCCGATTCTCGAACGCACGCCAGCGGTAATCTCGACTCTGCTCGAGGATCTGCCGGAAGACTGGACGCAGGTCGACGAAGGGCCGGACACATGGAGTCCGCGTCAGGTCGTCGCGCATCTGATAAATGGGGAACGTACCGACTGGATTCCCCGCGCGCGCATCATTCTCCAGCAGGGCAAGTATCGGCGCTTCGATCCATTCGACCGGTTCGCCGACTTGAATACGCCGCGCCCTCTCAAGGAGCTGCTGGAGGAGTTTGACCAGCTGCGGTCGCAGAACGTGGCTACGCTCCGCGGCTGGAATCTCAAGGAAAAAGATATGGAGCTGACCGGCGATCATCCCGAGTTCGGATCGGTGACGATGCGCCAGTTGCTCGCGACGTGGGTGGTGCACGACCTGTCGCACATCGCGCAAATCACGCGGACGATGGCGCGTGCTTACACCGCCGCGGTCGGCCCCTGGACAGCGTACTTCAGGGTGCTACAGCGCGAGGTTCGACAGTAGGATCAGCGCGCTATTACCTGAACGACCTAACAGAAAACCCCCGTGAAGAGGGCTGTCTCCACGGGGGCTGCGTTTTAGAAGGGCGTCTGCGATCGCTCCTTGGGTACGCTAACCGTTGAGCAACACGAAGTCCCGTTAAGGAGCTTTATGTAGCATCAACGCCGAACAATGCCACTTTTAACGCGGCGGTAATAGCCGACGCGCGGCTGATGACGCCACTGCGACGGTGATCGACAAGTCAGACATCGCGACGGGCGAAAAGGGTTTACGTTTTCTCTATGGCGACCGAGTATCCCTATTCTACCCACCTCGATATTCGATACCCTCCGCTCGAGGTCGTTGACGTACCAGCGCTCATCGATGCGGTGCGAGACAAGTGGTACAATCAGACTCTGGTCAGGGTCAACGACTCTGTCGTCCGACTCGGCGTCGTCCAGGGTGAATACCACTGGCACAAGCACGATGACCTCGACGAGTTCTTCTATGTCGTCGAAGGAAAGTTCCTGATCGACTTGTCGGACCGCACCGTGGAGCTGAGCGAGCGCCAGGGCTTTGTCGTGCCGAAGGGAGTAGTCCACCGCACGCGGGCGCCGGAGCGCGCCGTGATTTTGATGGTTGAAGGGGTGGGCATCGTTCCTACGGGGGATTGATCCCAACGGCAATAAGACAACTGCCTGCTGGGCGCTGACCGCCTTTGCGCTGAGCGCTAACCGCTGCAGGCGACTAGACAGATCTCCTTGGCGCTCGCGGCAATTGCTGCAGTTTCCTTAACGCAGGTGAGATCTGTCCCGACGTTTGCAGCGGTCAGCGGTCAGCGACAGTAGCGATCAGCGCCCAGCAGAGGCAGTTGTCTTATCGCTCTATCGCGATACAAACTGAAAGTCGTGCTCGAGCACCATGGTCGGCGGCACGACCAGTCTTTCTTCGAGCGTCGGTCTTCCTCCGACCCCGACCTTCGCCGTCATCTGCGCGCCACGCGACAATCCGCACATCATATAGGAGCCGTCGGTGTTCGTGTCCGTCTCTACTGTGCGCTGCTGATTGGTCGACACCAGCCGCCCATTCTGTTCCACCCATAGGATCTGCCACGCCGCCCAAACGTGCGCTCTCGCCAGCGGTTTTCCGTACGGATCTCGCACGTAGCCGACCATCATTCCCTGCGCTTCAGTTCCGGTTTCGTTGCGACCGCAGAGGCGGTTGCGCAGAGTCGCGTAGGAAGGAACGATCACCGATGCCTGGCTACGCGCGCCGGCTGGCAACGAAACCGTTTGCACCTGGTCGGCAATCTGAAAGAGCCGCAGGCGGGGATGATCGAAGACGAGCCGGTCGGTGATCGGCCCATCGACCGTCAGCTCATAACGGCCGCCGGAGTTCGTCACCGCCTTGAATTTTCCGCCGCCGGTTGAGACCTCGACGCCGGCCAGCGGCTTGCCACTGGTGCTGTCGTAGACGACACCTACGATCACCGACTGATTTCCGGTCGAGGGTGAATCAGCATCCTCTGCCGCGTTAGCCAGTCGAGTGGTTGCCTTCGTCCCTGCCGGACGCGCGGCGCCGCCCACTTCCTGATAACCGACCAGGCTGTCGCGAAGGACCGATGGCGACCTGACATCGCTCGCCAGCACCCGGGCCACCCGCGGCATCCGGAGATACCACCGCGGCACGATCCACTGACCGCTCGGCAGCTGCTCGAATTCGATGCGGCCAGTCGTACGGGCGATGCGCAAGGGAATCGGCAGATTCACGTAATCAAAGTTGAGCGCGCGTAAGGTGTTCACCTTCGGATCGAGCCAGAGCACTCCCGTCAGCTCGGGTAAACCTCCGATCC
>JBKPDS010000072.1:0-7235 GCA_046727995.1 Gemmatimonadota bacterium | reverse complement strand
CTCCAACTCCTGAACGTCCCTCTCGGCAGGCCCAAAACATCAATGGCGTTCTCGATCGCATCCGGTTCTCCCTCGACCTCGACCAGGACATCCATCCGCGGGTAGGTCTCGAACCGAATCGTCGCTCCGCCCAGCTGGTACTGCGCGATGTCGCGATCGATCTCCCAAATCAGCTCGAAGCCAAGGCGCGAAAGAATCTCCTCGAGTGAGTCCAGGTCTTCGACCGGCGTCGTGACTTCTTCACGAATCTTGTAGACATCGCGCAGCTCAGTCGGCCCCTTCCAGTCGAGAAAAGTCTTCGTCGACCCGCTGCCCTGATAGCGACGAGTGCGAAGGACTTGGTCGCCCGCCGACAGCTGTCGCGACGCGAAATCGTACCGGTGATCGGAGATCTTGCCCTCAAATGAGAGCGACGCGCCCGCCTTCTCGATCAGTCTTCTTCGCTCTTCCAGGTCATCGACCACCGCCTTGAGCTCGACCTCACGCATTCAAAATCGTCTCGAGCACCTGGTTGGTGTTTTTAAGCGAAGGAAAAACGGCGTAAGGCTTGTGCGACTGGAGTTGCTCCACCGTGTAGTGTCCGCTGGCCACGCCGATCGCCCTGGCGCCCAGCGATCGACCGCACTCGATGTCGGCGGGCGTATCCCCGATGACGACCAGACGATCACCGGCGATGTCGAGACCGAGGGTCTCCCCCGCTCGCTTTTGCGCAATCGCCGGCAGCTCGGGGCGATGTTCGTGATCCGATCCGAACGCATTGACCCGAAATCGATCGGGATTGATTCCCGCCGCCGTCAACTTGATCCGCGCTCCAGGCTCGACGTTTCCCGTCAGCAGGCCGAGCACCACGTCCTTTCGATCGTCGAGCGCATCGAGCAACGGCACGACTCCCTCTAGCGGCCGAACGTTGAACTTCCCGCTCTTCGCTCCCTCGCGGAGTCCATCGAGATAGAGCTCGATCAGTTTTTCCATTCGCGCATCGATGTGGTCGTCGGTGTGTCCCTCGAGACGCATCACGTCGCGCACGATCTGCTTGTCGGTCTTGCCGTCGTACCGATAAGAAGGATTCCCGGGCGAGCCGAACACGAGACCAAGCGCGCGCTGCATCGCCGCGCGCCCCATGCCGCCGGAATTGAGCAGCGTTCCGTCGATGTCGAAGAGGACGAGTCTCATCTATAAGACTTGGAAAAGGCCAGGGTCTGCGTGGCGAAGCTTCATGCTCTGGTCAGGAAAACGCCGGCGATGATCGTGACTGCACCGACCCCTTGAAAGATCGTCGGATGCTCACCGAGAAATGCCCACGCCACCAGCAGCGCGATGAGCGGCTGCAAATTCGAGTACACCGCCGTGCGCGTCGGCCCGAGCACACGCAGCCCGCGGTACCAGAACATGTAGGCGACGCCCATCGAGATGATGCTCGAGTAAAGAAGCGCCAGCCATCCGCCTACGCTTATGTGCACCCAGTCCGTCGCCACCATCGCCGGCCCCGAGGCGATCAGCAATGGCACCGCTCCGCCAATCATGGTGATCGCGGAGAGCTTTACGATTTCGATGCGCTTGGTGAATGGCTGGAGCAGGATCGTGTAGAACGTCCACGATATCACACCGAAGAAAACGAGCACCGAGCCGAGCAGCGTCACCTCGCCGTTGGATGGCCGCGCGCTGCCGACGATCACCAGCGCGACACCGATCATGGAGAGGCCGATGCCGACGAAGGTCATTCGCCTCACCCGCTCCATCCCCCGCGCTCTGGCAACCAGCGCGATGAACGCCGGCGCGGCGCCGACGATGAGCGCGGCATTGCCGGCACGCGTGCGCGCAACGCCATGTACGAAAAAGAGCTGGTACAACCCGTTGCCGAGCACGCCGAGGAGGAGCAAGCGGATCACATCGGCGCGTGGCAGGCGGATGCCGCCGCGTGTCGAAACGACCAGCAGCAGAAAAATCGCCACCGTGCCGACTCGCAGTCCTGTGAAGGCGACCGGGTTGAAGATGTGCGTCGCGTACTTCACCACGACGAAGTTGATTCCCCAGATCATCGCCATCGTGAAGAGGAGAAGATCAGTCAGCCCCAGCGCCTGGTGGGCGGGGCTGACGGGATGGGGACGCGCGTCGGCGATTGCTGGAGCGGGTCCGATCGATTCTGTCATCGACGAAAGCTAGCCGGGCAAGGCGCGGCGCGGCTACTTTGGGTCATGCACATCTCTTTCGCCGTTTTCGCCGACGCCGCCAACCTTTCACAGGAAGGAAAGCTCAACGTCCTCGGCGTTTTCGATGCGGTGCAGGTGGCGGGGCTGCCGACGATTCACCCCCGTACGCATTTCATCGTCCGGCTCAAAGCCAACGGCGATGACGTCGGCTCCCACAAGCTCAGCTTCCGCTGGCTGAGTCCGCTCGACGAAGAACTGTGGTCATCCTCGGGCGAAATGAATGTCGCGCCCGCCCCGAACCCGGTGTTCGAGGTCGACCTCCCCATCATCGCCGTCGTCGATCTCCCGCTCAACCGGCCCGGGCAGTACACGATGCAAGTAACTCTCGATGATCAGCCGACCGCCGCCGCCCGACTTTTCGTCAATGGGCCAGTAGGGACGCCGATGGTTGCCGGAGCGCCGAACGGAATGGTGAGCTGAGAGGTTGATTGAGGGGTCCGGACCAAGTGCCAGTCCGGACTTCGGACTAATTGAGGAGTCCCGGACCAACTGCGGAGTGCGGATAAACTGCGTAGCGCTGCAAGTCTTTCGAAGGCGTGTCCTCCATCCGAAATCCTCAATCAGTCCGAAGTCCGGACTACCGTGATAGTCCGGACCCCTCAATCCACACAACCGTCCGCAATCCTCAATCCGCTACAAGAATCCGTCGCGCGAAGCGGTATCTCTTCAGCAGCAGCGACGTATACTCATCGTGCCCATCCAGATCATCCACGGCATACCCTCCTCGCCCAAGGGCGAGGTGCACCACCTTCATCCCCCCGAGCGATATCGCGACGTGCGTGATCTTCCCCTCCGGCTCGTCTGAGAAAAACAACAAATCCGCCGGCTGCAAATCATCCATCCCTTCAACCTGCTGACCCGTCGACGCCTGCATCCATGCGTCGCGCGGCACTCGAACGCCGTGGAGATGGAATGAGCTCGAGACCAGCCCCGAGCAATCGCATCCCCACGGCGTCACGCCTCCCCACTCATACGATGTCCCCTCGAAAAACGTCATCGCCGACGCCGTTATCGAATCGGCCAATGGAGGAAATGCGTGGCGACGCTCCTGTAGTGTCATGGCCAATCCGCCGAATCGCTCCTGCCCTTCGGTGATCAGCGCGCCCAGCGGCAGCTTCCGTGTCGCGCCGTGCTCGTCGCGAACCGTGCAGCCGAGCGATAACGGACGCGGATCGTCCCAGCCGGTCTTGGACAGGGGCGGAACAGGATCAGGCATGGTCACCACGTAGCCCTGATGCACCCAGCCCGGATAACCGTCGGCGCCCCTGACGTGGAGCCATAATCCGTTCCGCTCGACGACCTGGGCGATGTGGCCGTGGAGAAGCTGCGATACCTGTGTTGTTCTTACGTCGGGCTCGCACAGCATCGGTGCGATGGCCGCTATTGCGGTGACGCTTTCGGTCAATGCTCCGGCCAATCGACTTTCGTCGGAGCTGGCGTCATCGGGGGCTCGGGACGTTTTGCGCGGCATGATTTGCAGAGGGTGACTCCACGAAAGTTGCAAATTACGCAGACGAAAGTCCCGCAGTCAGCGCATGGGTAGCCTTCGGATGCGCGCTCCTCGTTCCCGCAGGAGCGGCAAACCATCAGATCCTTTTCGCGCAGATTTTTCGTCATCGGTCTCGTGTCGGACCCGCGTCCGGGGATACCCGCAAATGCGTTAGTTGACGAACCAACCGGGATTTAGAAACGCCAGTTCCTGAAAAGGTCAAATCCCAGCTGGGAGGGAGTCTGGGTCGGACTGAACGTCGGCGTGGTGCCTTTGACGTTGCAAGTGGTGTTGCTCGACCCCGGCTCGATCGCCGCCTGAGCGCTGTAAACCGAGCTGATTCTGTATTCCAGCTGCAGTCCCAGATTCTCCTTGAACGCGCTCGGATTCACGAAGCAGAGTCCGGTGCTCAAGCCCAGGAACCAGCGGCTGCCCAGCTGCTTCCCCAGCACCGCGCGGGTGTTGAGCACTCCAAAGTAAGACGGATTGTTGGCGGCCAGGTTTGGATCGGTGCCGGTCGACGTCTGAATGTCGACGTAGTCGAGCACGTTCTTCGGCAGCGCACTGACGAGGAGATTCCCCACCGTCCGCACGCCGAGCGCTGCGACCTGATTACCGGTGTTGTCCAGACCGACGGCCGGCTCGCCCGTCACCAGATAACTTAGCAAGTCGCTTTCGGACAGCGGCAGGTTGTCGGGATTCCGCAGCGTTAGCTCCGGATGCGCCAGCGTGCCGTTGATGTCTACTTCCACTCTCACGTCGCGCCCGTTGGCGCTCTGGCGCGGCTGTCGCACTGTGTGAATGGCGGCGATGTCCAGCACCGGATTCAGGTCAGGAGTCCCGACGAACAGCAGCGTCCCGTGTTGCACGTCGAAGGTGGGCTGCACGAACGGATCGACCAGATTGAGCCGGTACGTTCCCTTGTCGGCGCTCAGATTCCCCTGCAGCGCCAGCAGCGACGGCTGGCCCGGGCTCTGAGGCGCCAGTGTCACGTTCAGCGAGCCGCCGAGTTTGATGTTCGCTTCCGTCGACCGCAGCCACACGTCAGGCCCGATGTCGACGTTCACGTTCTCCAGCCGGAGGTTCCGCGCCACTGCCTTTGGCGCCCGCGGCATCACCTGTCGATTCTGCGCCAGCAGCGTATCGACCGCGTTCTGGAACTCCGGATCGTTGAGGTCGATGACCTTCTTCTTCATCACCTCGGGGATGTAGATCGACCCGCGCTCGACGCGCACCGTTCCGCGCATAACCGCATCCTGGGTCGAACCCCGCAGCGTCACCGGTGGACCAGTCGAGATGTCGAGCGCGGCCAGCCCGCCCTTGTCGATGGCGTGGAAGTTCGACGCGTTGGCCGTCAGCGAGAACGACGGATTGTCATAGTGCTCGAAGCTGACGGATCCGGTCACGTTGGCCGAGCCGCGGCGATCCTTGTTGGTCTCCGCCGATAGCTGCTTGATGTGAACGGAGTCGCCCGCTAACGCGATGTCGGCGCGGATGTGATTGAATCGCGTTCCCAGGTTGGAGAACGCCGCCGTGCCATCGGCGAGCGAGATCTGCCCGAACATCTGCGGCTGCTTGACCGGCCCGCGGATGTCGACATCGGCGACGATGGCACCGCGCGCATCGACCAGCCCCGGCACGAAAGCTCGGAAGAGTCTCATGTCGACGCTGTCCGTACGCACGTGGCCGCGCACCGAATCGCCGGTGAAGCGCACGTCCTGGACGATCAGCCTCGCCTTGCTGCTATGCTGCAGGATCAACGAGTCCAGTGTCAAAAATCCCTTCGAGAACTGGGCTCGGCTTGGCGATTCGAGTCGATAGCGATTGTCGGCATCGACCAGAACGGCGGCGCTGTCGAGCCTTACTATGGTAGTGTCCTTGCTGCGCGTGATGTTGCCGGTGAGGTCGGTTTGCACCCCGCTCTGGCTCACCATCGATGCGCTGAAATGTCCCGACGTTGGCGATGTCAGCGCGACCGTCGCTCTCATGCTGTTGAAGCCCAGCGGGCCCAGCGCAACAGTGTCCGCGCCGAAGATGAACGATCCGGTCGGCTGTTTGGTGATGTCGGCGAGTAGAACGCTGCCGCGGATGCTTTCGACGCTCTTCCGATTGAACTGAACGTCGCTGGCGTGCAGCACTCCGTTGAGCGAGAGATGCTCGAGACTGCCCGACAGCTCCCCCGTCAGTTCGGCGCTCCCGTACAACGAGTCGAGCTGGGTATTGTTAGCCAACGAAGGCACCAATGCCCGCACCCGCGACAGCGAGTCCATCACCGCCGAAAATTTCAGCGAGCCGGTGTGAGTGCCCTCGAGTGCAAAAGTGCCCGACGCCTGGGCTTTCAGGCCGGTGGCATTGAGCGCCAGCGTATCGACGGTGGCGACTCCATTGCCGAAGTGGAGTCGCGCCACCGAAGGATCGACCCGGTAGCCGGCCAGAGTTGATTTCTCGATCGACGCCACGGCGCGTCCAGTCAGACTCGCCAGATCCGACCCGCGCACATCGAGATCGTATTGCCCCGATAGCTGAGTGTGCGGCAGCTGATTGTTCTCGAGCAGTGTCCTCAGATCGAGGCTCGTCGATGTCAGCTTGCCGCGCGCCGCGTACTCTTCCGGATCGGCGTCGACCAGCCCGTTGAACGCGAAGGTTCCCGCGGGACCAGTGAGCGTGGTGTTGACGAGCAGGTTCGGCGATGTCCCCTTCACCAGGACGGGACCCGCGTAGCTCCCGCGCAACGGCAGCAATGGATACGAGTGCTGGAGAGCGGTGAATGAAAGCGGCTGCGCCTGGAGGGCGAGATCGTAGGTGAGATACTTCTCACCCCACGTCACCCGACCACTGCCTGTCGCGTGAGAAACCGGAAGGTTACCGTCGTGATGGAATAGACTGGCATCGCGGAAGCGGACATCGAGCCACGATGAATCCAGCGTCGCGATGCCTGAGACCGTTCCCTTCAGTTTCGGAAAAAGCGGATTGAGATATTGCAGCGTCCGCAGATCGAGCGTGGCGATGTCGACGTTGAAGCCGTGAAACGCGGTGAAAGCCGGATACAGAATGTCCAGCTCGCCGTCACCGCGCGCCTCCGTCACCGCACCCGGGACGTGCGCGTCGTCGAAGATCAACGCCGATTGCTCGACCTTGAAGTGATTGAGCGGTCCGCCCGGCGCTCTCACCGTTCCAGTGATGTTCCCCTGCCAATCGTACGGGAACGGTTTTCCATTGAGTGTGCGCAACAAATCGAAATTCACCGGCGTCGCCTGCAGCTCGACGTTCTTCACGGCCAGAACATCGCCGCCCGTCTCGAACGTCATGTTGCCCAACAGTCGCGACCGGGTCGTGCGCACATCCATGTTGGTGATGACGTAATCGAGGAATTTTGGATTCCGCTGGCTGCGGATGTCGAGCTCCATCTTGCCGCCGCCGGTCGTCGGCAGCGTCTGATACACCCACGCGACATCGGCCAGCGACACGGAGTCACCGACGATGTGGATGTAGTACCGCACCGGCAGGTCGCTTCCCCAGACAATGCTGCCGTGACC
>JBKPDS010000071.1:0-11153 GCA_046727995.1 Gemmatimonadota bacterium | reverse complement strand
CTTCGATGCGTTCTATCGGCCGGTCGGCGCCGCCGCAGACGCCGGAGCCGCCGGGCTCGGATTGTCGATTGCGCGGCAGCTCGCCGAGGCTCAGGGAGGAAGCGTGCACTACTCGGCGAGGCCGGGCGGAGGGAGCATTTTTGCGTTTGAGCTCCCAGCGGCAACTCTAGAGCCGGATGAGAGCGAGGGGTAAGGAAAGGGATTTCGAATTGCAAACTGAGTCCGAATTACGAACCCGCTGCGAAGTGCGAGCCGACTGCGAAGTTCGAACTGAGATCGCAGTAAGTTCTCAATTCTCGATTCGTACTCGGTTCTAGATTCGCAGCAGGTTCGTACCTCGCAATCAGTTTGCAATTCGTAATCCGCTTCTTAGTGCGACCCAACCGGCTCTACGACCAGAACCGTAAAGGAGCCGGGAAGCATCGGCGGCCTTCTCCGCGGATTGGTCGCCGTGGACTCCGCCGGTACGGGCCCGAACTTCGCCGTCACCAGATAAATCCGATGCGTCGCCGGGTCGAGTCCCATGTTCCGCGCCCGCTCTCCAGTCTGGACGTTCTCGACGACGTGATAGTTGTTGGGCGAATCCTGGTGGATCACGGTCAGCGTGCCGTCGCCGTTCGAGGCGTACGCGTCGCGTCGACGCGGATCCCATCCCGCGCCATCGACTCCCTGCCCGATCGGAACAGTTGCCACCACGGTTCCTTTGGCGTAATCCGAGATCGCCATCACGCCGCTCCGGCAGCCGCTGAACAATCTCTGGTGGGTGATGTCGATCGCCAGCGAAACCGGGTTCTTGCACGGCGCAGTCGACCAGCGACGCGTGACGGTGTTGGTCTTGGTGTCGATCTCCACGATCTGACTGCTGTCGACGAGATTCACGTAGACTTTCCCGTCGCGTGACGACTGGCCGTATTCAGGCTTCCCGCCAAGGGCGATGTTGGAGATGACGGTGCCGCGGCGGGGATCGACGACGGTCGAAGTGTTGGCGTTGCCGTTGAACGAGAAGACGTGCTTCGACGACGGGTCGTAGATGATGGCGTCCGCATCTTCTCCCGCGCGAATCTTGAGCAGTCCTTTATAGGTTTTCGCGTCGAACATCAGAATCGAGCTGTCGTTTCCCGATGTCGCGAAGCCGCGGCCGATGTCGGAGACGAGTGCAGTGCCGTGGGCACCGTTGATGCCCGGAATTTCCGCGATCAGCTTGCCGCTGTTCATGTCGACCACGCTGACCCGATTCTGCCTCGCGATGAACAGCCGATGATTCGGCGGGTCGGGGATCACGTAATCCCAGCCGCCCTCGCCGCCGATGTTGTAGGTATGGGTGATCTCGTATGACTGCGCGGCGAGCGATGGCGCCGCCAGCATCGAAAGCAGCAGAAACGATTTGCGCATCACGGTTCTCCGGGAGGGTGGGGCGGGTCACTCAGGGCGCTGGATACTCAGCGCCATATCTCTTCGGGGAGCGGCAACGCGTTGGCGTCGCCGTTGCCGACCGGGAGCAGCCCGAAATTGTCTTCGATTGTCCGCAGCAAGCTATAGTGAGTGAGTCTCGTCGAGTAGCGGCCGGGCGTCACCATGTCGCCCAGCAGCATGGCGAGCACACGGTTGGACCGCAGGTCGTCTCCTCCCCCTTCGTCCCAGACAATCGCCAACAGCGTTCGCTGACGCATGGCGGCAGTGCGTCGCAGCGATTGCACAAACTGCCTGAGCCAAACGGCGGCCATCTCGGGCGAATTGCCGCGAACATTATTGACGAGGGCCGGGCTGTAGAACGAATAGTTGGGTAGCTTGCCCGTGGCGGCGTCGCTCATGAATTCGCGGGCATTCACGACCCGCGCGCAGCGCGCCGAATCATTCAGTACCGCCGCGAACAAGAGCAGCGGCACGTGTCGCCTCGTCTCCGAAGCAGTCGCCGACGCTTTTGGTTTCGGGTGACCCACACCTGTTCCGCTGGGAAGACAGTGACCCGGAAAATCCTCGGCGTACGACTTCCAGCTCAATCCTCTTTGTTCCAAACGGTTGACGATGCTCCGCGCCTTTAGCGGTGTCTCCACGTGATCTCCCGTCAACCCAAAAGTGCTGCCCGCGACGAGCGCCAGATAATTCGGAAGCGATGGATGGGCCAGGGCGTGATAGTTCGAGAACCAGGCTGCGAGTTTCACGATAGCCGCGATGTTGGAGTCGGAGAGCGCGTAGCTGGCTCCGTGATTCTCCATTACGACGAGGACGATATGATCGAAATGGCTCCCACCGGCGAGTGCTGAGTCGGATTGCCCCTGCGCGGGCCACGCAAGGCTCAGCCAGGCCACAGAGGGAAAGAGCACGCTTGTTGCTTTACGTCGGCGCGCGACGGCCATGGACGATAGATACAGCAACACCCAGTCCGCGCTGAGCGTGGTTTGTCATTCTTATGACAGGTAAGCCCTTGAGAAGGACGAGAGTAATTTCGGCACTGACAGCGGTCGTTGTGCTGCTGTTGATCGATTGCGGACGCGGAGCCAGCACCGGAACGCCGGTGGCGTCGGCAGCGTATCGCGCCCCGAATGGCAGTGTGAACATCTACGCCGAGACGGGGGCGAACGAGCTTTCGTCAGAGGCTAAGAAAGCATTGCCGATGGTTTACGTCCCCAATTCGCGGGGCGGCACAGTCACCGAGATCGATCCGCGCACCTACCAGGTCGTGCGAACTTTTCCGACGGGACGAGTTCCGCAGCACGTGGTGCCGTCCTACGACCTGTCGACGTTGTGGGTCGCCAACAACTCGTCGAACAGTCTCACTCCGATCAATCCGCTGACGGGAAAGGAAGGACCGAGCGTGCGGGTCGACGATCCCTACAATATGTACTTCACGCCCGACGGGAACTACGCGCTGGTGATCGCCGAGGCGCGTCGTCGCATCGACTTCCGCGATCCGCGCGACATGACGCTGGTGAAATCGCTGCGCGTCGCCTGCAAAGGACTCGATCACGTCGAGTTTACCGCCGACAACAGGTACGCGATCGCGACGTGCGAGTTCTCGGGACAGCTGGTGAAGATCGATCTGGCGTCGCAGTCGGTCGTCGGTTACCTGACGCTCGATCCTGACAAGTGGACTAACTACATCCCGCGCCAGATCTCGAAGCTCTGGAATCGCCGGAGGCGGGCGAACGCGGCGCTGGCGGCTCTCATGAACATTCCGTCGATGCCGCAGGACATTCGGTCATCGGCCGACGGCAGCAAGTTCTTCGTCGCCGACATGAAAGAAGACGGAGTGTTCGTCATCGACCCGCAGAAGTTCGAGAAGATCGGATTCGTCCACACCGGAAAGGGTGCGCACGGGATCTATCCGAGCAGGGACGGGCACGACCTGTATGTGACCAACCGCGGCTGGAACACGATTGCCGGTGGGCGTCATGGTCCCGGCTCGATCAGTGTGCTCGATCCGGACAACGACAAGGTGGTTGAGACGTGGCCGATCCCCGGCGGCGGGAGCCCGGACATGGGGAACGTCACCGCCGACGGAAAGGAGTTGTGGGTGTCGGGGCGGTACGATGACGAGGTGTATGTGTTCGACACCGCGACGGGGAAGCTGACGCACCGGATTCCGGTGGGGAGAGAGCCGCACGGGCTCGCTGTGTGGCCGCAGCCGGGACGGTACTCTCTCGGGCATACTGGGAACATGAGATAGATGCAACTACGCGCTGATAGCCATCAGCTCAGGACATTGATAGACGCTGCCCGCTCCCAGCTCCGCCTCCTGCCTCCCGCCTCCCGCCTCCCATTCTGGGTGACAGCGATGGTTTTCCTGGCGACACCGGCATTCGCACAACGCTCGGTCTACATCGAAGACCTCACCTGGCCGGAGGTCCAGCAGGCGATCGCGGGTGGGAAGACGAGCGCCATCATTTACACCGGCAGCACCGAGCAGAACGGCCCGCACATGGCGATCGGGAAGCACAATTTCATCGCGCGCTGGGTTGCCGGAGCGATCGCGATCAAGCTGGGGAATGCTCTCGTTTATCCAACCCTTCCCTTCGCTCCCACCGGCGACGCGGTGACACGCTCGGCGCACATGCGATTCCCAGGGTCTGTATCACTGACCTCGCAGACTTACACCGCCGTCGTGCACGACATCGCGCTGAGCGCGCTCGATGCCGGATTCAAGGACGTTTTCATCATGGGAGACCACGGTGATGGCCAGGACGTACTCGCATCAGTCGCGAAATCTCTCGACTCGGAGTGGAAGACCAAAGGCGCGCGCGTTTTCTATGTGGGGGATGTGTATGTCAAAGAGAAGCAGCAGGCGCACGCATACGAAGCGTCGCATGGGCTGCCGACCCACGACGTCCATGCCGGAACCGACGACACGTCGGAGCTGATGGCGCTGGACGGTCAGCATCGCTGGATCCGGTCAGACAAACTCGCCCCAAGCGAGGGCACTCAAACGGCGCGAACCGGCGTCGACGGCGACCCGACGAAGGCGTCGCGCACTCTCGGGGATATTTTCCTTCAATACAAGGTCGACGCTGCCGTAAATCAGATTCGCGAACTGGCTCGCAGCTCGCAGTAGGCTCGCAGTCCGCACTTAGCTCGCAGTTCGGAATCGTCCCTGATGCAAAAACGCCGCGGATTGTTCATCCGCGGCGTTTTCACCTACTCGAAACTGACTACTGACAACTATCGACTGTATGCGTATCGAGGTGCAGCACGCAGTTCAGCGTTCCGATCTGCAGTCCCGGCGTGTTCGTACCATTGAACGTTACCACCACGCGTCTCTGCACATCCTTGCTGACCGCTCCCGTCGCGCTCTGAAGCGAGGCGGTGTACTTCACGGCAACGACGATCGTGCCGCTCAGCGGAACCTGACTCGCCGCAGCCTTGCCCGGCATTACGACGTTGGTGACAGTGTCCGCCGCCGTGCCGGCCAGAGTTCTGATGCCGTCGAGGCCGACGTGAGAGATCGTGTCGGCGCCAGCGCCGACGCCATTCCACGTCCGCTGCGGCTTCTGGCTGATCAAACCGCTGACGGTGGCGTTGCGCGTTCTGTGCACACCCGCGGTCCAGACCAGATCACGCGAAAAGTTTCCATCGACCTGAGCCTGGAAGTTGACCGACTCGACAACCGTCGAATCCCAGGTCTGAACCGTCTGACCCTGCGCGTTATAGAACGCGAACGATCTGGTGACGGTCAGGCCCTGCTCCGTCGTCGCCGAGCAGGTGTAGCGGCCCGAAGCGTAGGTGCAGGTGGGGGAGATTCCGTTCAGGCTCGGCTTGCTGCCGTTGCCGACGCTGACGCTGAAGCTCGGCGCCACCATCGAGAACGATCCTGCTGCGGCGACGTCGTCACCGAAGCTGGTGATCTGCGACGCAACTGCGTCACCGGAGGTCGCGGCAATGTCGGCGTTGATTTGCGCGTCGTCTAACGTCGGCGGAGCGACGATATCGCTGCTGCAGGCAACGGCTCCTACCGACAGAAACAGCGCCGCGGTAGCGAGCAGTGGTTTTCTGAAGTTCATAAAAGCGTGGGCTCCTTGATTTGGTGTACGCCGCATAGCGCGGCTGTACCAATGACACGAAGAAGCCTGCCAAAGGAAACGCTAAAAAACGCCGCGTTTAGGGGAACATTTCCGTACGCAAAAAACACTGGAAGATTTACGCATCAACTACTCCTGCACCCACCCCAGAAACCCTGACGCCAACCTTACAGAGGGGCGAGGGACGAGGGGCGAGGGACCAGGGGGGAGAGAAACGGGAAGCTGGAAACGGGCTGCGGGTAACGGTTAACGGGTTACGCGTTACGCGTTACGGGAAGCGGGTACGTGTAACGGACAGCGCGTTTTTCACAGGATGGCTTAACGCGGGCGATGCGGTCACGTCTAAGGACGTTGAGCGCCCGATTCTCCACCCTGGCGGGCGCAACGACCTGATTTGCAACGGAGGACTACGATGTACCGCTCCACTCTCGCGGCCGCCGCCCTGGCGCTGTTCGCCTTCGCCGGAACCGTGTCCGCACAATCCACAACGTCGACGACTGCCGCGCAGCACCGCTTCCGCCGCGGCGAGCTGTTCGAAGGAATCAATCTCACCGCCGCCCAGAAAGCGCAGATCGAAGCCATTCGCGCCAAGTATCATCCCGAGCTGGCCGCGGCGCGCGACTCGATCAAGCCCGATTGGGCAGCGTTGAAGAACGCGCGCACCGCCAAGGATTCGGCGGCGATCAGAGCGGCGCGTCAGGACATCCGCAGTGATCGCACAGAGCGCGGCGAGATCCTCAAGGACGAGCACGACGAGCTCGTCCAAGTGCTCGGACCCGAGCAGCGCGAGAAATTCGAGAAGAATCTCAAGGATTGGAACGCCGACCGACGCGATCGTCGCGCCGATCGCCGCGAAATCCGCTCCGACACCCGCGAGATTCGCAGCGACAGAAAAGAAGTCGCCGCCGACAAAGCCGAGATCGCCAGTGACAAGAGGGAAGGCGAAAAAAGCGAGTTGAAATCAGATCGCAAAGAGCTGAAGAGCGATCAGAAGGATCTGAAAAAAGATCTGAAGGATCGCAAGCGGGATGCACGCGACCTCAAGCGCGACCGGAGGGACAGGTAAGAACCACTGCTAACCATCGATTCACAGCAAAGGGAGAGGCGAGGCCTCTCCCTTTTTGTGACATTTCCTGGGCGTTTTCCCTGAAATGATAGAAAAACGACAGTGAATGATAGAAAATCGACATCTCCCGATTCTCGTTACGTGACGTGTGGATAATGAGACCGTTTTATAGAGACAAACCATCAACCGCGGCGAGGCGTGATCAACCAGTGGTCAGTCAGAGAATGATGCGGAACCTTCCTTGCAGACACGGCAATGGCCCGAGTACGGCGAGGTCAGCTTGAACCGGATTTTGATCAAGTGCCCGAACACCGGCAAAATGATCTACACGGGTTATTCCATGGACCCGTTAACGTTCGAGGCATCGCCGATCGAAGAAATGGATCCGATCGAATGTCCGGCGTGTCATCAGACCCACCGCTGGTCGAAGAGAGACGCGCGCTTTGAGCGTGACGCCAACGAGTAGGCGGAAGAAGCCCGAGTCCCAACCACCAAAGTCTTTTTTTAACCTCGACCGCGCTCGCCGGTCGAATTCTTGCAGCGAAGGGCTGACTTTAAATCCAGAGCCGCCCTTCCCTCCAGATGAGCCACAGACGGAAAGCGGAGGCGATAGCAGCCGCGCGAAGCGAGATCGCTAGACGAATCGCCCGGTTCTGCACGTCTCTGTCGCCACAGGAATTCGAGCGCCTGCTCGACCGCATGGCCCACATCCAGTGGAAGTACGACGTGCTTCCGAACGTCGACTTTTTACTCGAGGAAGAGGAAGACGGACAGTCGTTGAGACCGAATTAGGTCTTGCTCTGAGGCCCGCCAGTTAGAGACGAAGACAACTGCCTGCTGGGCGCTGACCGCTGCTGTCGCTGACCGCTAACCGCGGCGGGCGTCGGGACAGATCACACTGGCGCAGAGGAAACTGCAGTGGTTGCCTCCAGCGCCAAGGAGATCTGTCTAGTCGCTTGCAGCGGTCAGCGCTTAGCGCAGAAGCGGAAAGCGCCCAGCAGGCAGTTGTCTTAGTGCCTAGCTAGCGAGTTCCGCCAGCTTGTTGGACAATGCAACCATGGCAGCCGTATCCCGCTTGCAATACTCGAGGAGCGCCTGGCGCAGCTCCTCGCGCTCCTCGGGATGCAACTTCGATCCGGCTAGTATGACTCGGGCGAGCTGCACGCTCGCCGTTTCCGCCTCGGCGATCGGCAGATCGTCGTAGCCGAGTCCGGGAACGAGCGCGGGCAGCACCTTTTTGATACTGAAGCTGCCGCCGAATTTTTCGTCGTAGACGTTCTCGCGCACGATCGGTTGGAGGTCGACGAGATTGTCGGCGATTCCCTTGAGCAGCGCCGCCTTGTCGGGGCACGCGTCCGCCACCAGCTCGATGCAGCTCCGCTCGAACTGCGCGTTGTACGCCGTAACGGTGGCCGCCGGCGCGCAGGCGTCGAGTATCGCCTGGGCGATTGCCGGCCGCGGATCGCCCTTGCCGTCGAACAGCCACTGGGTGTGCAATTCGGTGTGATCGGCACGGACCAGGTGGCAGCTCAATTGGACCGGTATCTGATCGTAAGGGCGGCAGCCGATCCAGATCGGTATCGCCGGCTGCACCGTCTCGAAATCGATGTGCGCAACGGGGTAGGTCAGGGACTTCATCGCCTCGAGTAACGACTCACGCTCGACGACGATGTGCCCATCGCGCAGCGCCCGGCGCTGACGCGCGGCGATCGCGCCCAGCTTGACGTCGTCCGGCAAGTCGCGGATCCGCTCCCAACCAGAAGCCTCGAATTCCGCCAGCATCTTCTCGGTGATCTTGTACAAGGTGCTGATGTGATCGGTGGGCGGCTCGGGCCAGCAGCGATCGATGAACGGACACGGATCCGGCCGCTTGCAGTGGGAGCCGATGGCGATGTTGGGCAGGATCGGCAATCGCGCCGTTATCATCTCCAGCCGCATCTCCTCCGCGATCGTTACGAGACGAGCCTCCACCATCTCGGTGACGTCGACACGGGTGAAGAGATTGGAGAGATCGGGATACACGCAATCCCGATTCAGGTGCATGATCTCGCAGCGAACGACGGGCACGCCGGCGGCGCGCAGCACGTGCGCCTGGATGGCGACGTCAGGGATGTGTTTGAGCTCGCTGACCGATGTCTTGGACTTGACCTCGATGAGCGCGAAACCACCGTCGACGCGCTCGAGGATGTCGGGGAACACCAACGTATCGTTCGCCAGAACTGCCGATTCATAAATTGCCGGCACAGACTCGTCGGCGATTGCCTGCCTGCTCTCCTCGAGGATGGCGTGGAGGCTGCGGCCGCCGCGCTTGATCAGCTTTCCACCCGGCACGTAGGTGCGCGCAATCATACCGACTCTGGTGCCTTCCTCCATCCTGAACCGCGAGGTCAGCGTCGGACGCATCTCCGGCGCGGATGGATCGTACATCTCCCACCACATGCGCTTCAGGCACTGCGCACCGGCAAGAAACGTCTTCTTGGTGAGAGTGTAGTGGCTGATCACGCGTCCAAAGTATGAGCGCCAGTGATAGCGAGCAACAAAAATCGGTCGGCTGACGATTTGGCAGTTCGTCGAGCCGACCGTTAAGCGATCAATTCAGTTGTGGTGTCGTATCGGCTGATGCAACTATCTCGAGCACCTGACCTGCGCTTTCACCGCCATCGTCTGCGGATCGCTCGACATTTCGTTGGAAACGACGAAGTGGTACGTGCCGGCGCCGGGCAAATCGTAGCTCAGGGCGTTGTTCTCCGATCCTCTGAACGTTTCCCATGACGACTGTGCGATCGCCGCGGGGTTGGCGTGCCAGAAAACGTACTCGTCGTCCGTAAGCAGGAACACTTCGATGTTGCGACCGAATCCGCTGACGCCCTTCGTCGATCCGGTCAGCCTGCACTTCTGGTCGGTTTCGGGGAGCGCGAAGGCGTACTGCAGCGCGTCGCGCGCCGGGATGGTGGCGCTCTTGACGTCGGCAACCTTGATGCTGATCAACGCGGATGGTTTGGCGGGGGTTGCTGGTGTCGATGCGACCGCAACCGGCAACGTGCCCAGCACCACCGGGGCGTCCGCGACGGGCTGTGCCTCGGCTTCGGCGGCGGCTCGGGTCGGGAGTCGGAGCGAGAATGACAAATCTTCCGCCGGGGCGGATTGCACCATTGACCACAGCGCCACGTAGGCTACGAGGAGTCCAGCCCCTACGCCCATTCGTGCCTTACGATCGCCTGGATCGGTGGTTGGCGGTCCGTTGTGCGATACATCCCAGCCGCATTGCTTGCACTCTTTCGCGTCCGGCAGCATCGGCTCGCCGCAGAAATTGCAATATCTTTTCACGCTATCGTCCTGTCGGTGGTCGAAGGACTCGGAGTGGGTCCGAGCCTCTGTTTATGGACGAATTACGCCCCTCGGTGGGAACTTACGGGCGCCTCAATGGCAAGCTCCCTGCGGCTATTCCGGTAGTTGGAGACAGCAGGAGTCACAGTGCGACCTTACTTCCTCGACCGGCATGACGCGGGGCGTCGCGTCGCCGCCGCGCTCCGCAAATATGCAGATCGTCCCGACCTGATTGTCCTGGCGCTGCCACGCGGCGGCGTTCCTGTCGGTTATGAAGTCGCCCAGGATCTTCATGCGCCGCTCGACGTCTTCATCGTCAGGAAGCTCGGCGTTCCCGGCCACGAAGAGCTGGCGATGGGTGCAATCGCCACCGGGGGTGTCCGCATCCTCGACAGGAATCTGGTGGAAATGCTCGGCCTCTCACCCGCTGACATCGATCGGGTGACGGCCTTCGAGCAGCGGGAGCTGGAGCGGCGCGAGAATCTGTACCGCGACAGGCGGCCGCCACCCGACGTCGTCGGTCGGACGGTGATTCTGGTCGACGATGGACTCGCTACGGGGTCGACGATGCGCGCCGCAGTTCAGGCCCTTCGGCAGGAAGGCGTGCGCAGCATTGTCGTCGCGGTGCCGATCGCCCCGCCCGATACCTGTGAATCACTGCGCGAGGAAGTCGACGACATCATCTGCGCTGTCACGCCCGAGCCGTTCCGGGCGGTGGGCATCTGGTACGTCGACTTCAGCGAGACGTCCGATCAGGAAGTTCGCGACCTGTTGGAGCAGGCGGCGAAGTTCACTCCGTCTTCACAAGTCTAGAACTGCTGCTGCACCGCTCCCGTATCGGAGACTGTCGCATCGGTGCGTGGTCGCCGCTGGTGCGCCGGCTCGGATATCTGCTCGATGACGAGGGCGATCTCCTGCTCGCTCACCGAATTGTCGCGCCCGGCCGCGCGCGCGATGTCGGCCTGGGAGATGATGCCGAGGCAGCGACCTCCGGCGTCGACGATCGGAATGCGGCGGACCTGGAGCTCGGCCATCGTGCGCTCGACATCGCGCAGGTCGTCATCCGCGGAGCAGGTCCTGGCTGAAGGCGTCATCACCTCAGACAGTCTTGTTTCCGGACCCTTGCCCACTGCAATGGCGCGGATGGCGAGATCGCGGTCGGTCACGATTCCAATCACGCGGCGAGCATCGTCGATGATCGGAAGCACTCCGCAGTCGCAGTCGCGCATCAACTCGGCAGCGCGGCG
>JBKPDS010000070.1:0-4925 GCA_046727995.1 Gemmatimonadota bacterium | reverse complement strand
GTTCTGTTGAGTCGGTCTAACTTATGAAGACAGAGAGCTTTCCGCTATGCCGGCTCATGTGCGGTCAGATGTTGGTAAAGAGGGAAAGTAGAAGAAACCATCATCACTTTCACGATACTGCAGTCGTTTCCACACGGCGTGCGATGCGGAAGTTGAAATTTTCCAGGTTATTGCGGATTCGGTTTATACGAGCTCGGAGAGCAGAATCGTCGGTAATCGTCTGTTGAACTTTTTCCAGACTGTGGATGACAGTGGAGTGATCACGTCCGCCGAACGCGTTGCCGATTTCGACGAGCTGAGTGGACAGTAATTCACGGGTGAGGTACATAGCAATCTGCCGTGGGGTAGTTAGCGTCTTTGTCCTGGTTTTTGATCGGAGGCCATCAACAGTAACGCCCCACTCTTTTGCAACTGCCTGCTGAATGGTGAGAATTGTTAGGGATCCCACTGGTTCCGGCTCGAAACCTTCGAGAGCACGGAGTTTATCGCGGAGAGCTTCACGGGCGACGTCGACTGTTATGTCCTTGTGTTTGAGGGAGGCGTAGGCGAGGAGTTTGATTATAGAACCCTCGAGTTCCCGTACGTTGGAGCGGACGTGCTCGGCAATGAAGTGGATTACGTCGTCCGGAATTGTTAGCTCGAGACGGTCGAGTTGCGCCTTTTGCTTGAGAATGGCAACGCGATGCTCAAAGTCCGGCATGCTGATGTCGGCGACCATACCCCACTGGAAGCGGCTGATGAGTCTCGCCTCCAGGCCGGCAATTTCTGATGGTGGCCGATCGCTGGTGAGCACTATTTGCCGACCAGCCTCATAGAGTGCGTTGAAGGTGTGGAAGAACTCTTCCTGGGTTGTTTCCTTTCTGCCTTTGAGGAAATGGACATCATCGATCAATAGGAGGTCAGTTTCCCGATAGCGGCGGCGGAATTCCGATCCGGTCCGATCGAGGATTGAGCTGATAAGCTCGTTCATGAACTGCTCGGTTCCTACGTAGGTGATGCGCGTGCCTGGACTGCGTTGAAGAGTTTCGTGCGCAACTGCCTGCATGAGATGTGTCTTACCCAAGCCCGTATCACCGTAGATGAAAAGCGGATTGTAGACTTTTCCAGGAGCCTGACTGACTGCATGGGCTGCTGCTGCGGCAAGCTCATTCGACTTCCCGATTACGAAAAGGTCGAACGTGTAGCGTTCACTTAAAGGAGGGCTGCTGGTTCCGTTTAATGCTGGTGTGCTCTTTGGAGGAGTGGCTGAGGGAGAAGAAGGCGGAGGGCTGACAAAAAAATCCATTTGCGAGCGACGTTTTCGCTCCTCATTGACGCGGAAAACGACGTTCAGTGGATGGCCGAGTACGATGGGGGCGTAGCTCGACAGTAGATCAGCATGTTTTGAGTCGTTCCAGTCAGCGGTAAACTGATCGGGTGCACCTACGAAGATGGTGCTGCCTTCTATTGATAGGGCTTCGGTGGGCTCAAGCCAGGCTTGAAAGGTTTGATCGGGAAGTTCCTGGCGTGCGCGATCGAGTATGCGCTTCCAGACTTCGGCGGGGCTGAGCGACATGAGGCGACAGCCTATCCGTTTTATGTGGAAAAGTCAAACACTGTGATGCGAACCAGTTTAGCTGGCTTGAAGTATCTTCAATGCTCAGATAGTTTTACCCGCCTTCGTAGTGCAGCAGTTATTTCTGGTTTCTGGAGTACTGTAATGGGCAAGCCCACCTATCGTCCCCGTAACAAACGCCGTATCCGCACGCATGGTTTCAGGTTGCGGATGGCTACTAAATGGGGACGTGAAGTTCTTAGTCGGCGCCGCAAGAAGGGACGTAAACGGCTCACTGTGCAGTTGCCGACCAAATACGCCGGCGCCTAAACCCCTCGGCTTTCCTCGTCGGTCGCGACTTACAAGCGAGACCGACCTGGAAGCAGTAAGACGTACAGGGAAGCGAATGCAAACCGAGCGTCTCGAAGCTCGAGCATCCACTTCCCTGTTGCTTTATCCGAGGGTTGGTATCGTGGTGCCCAAACATCGGCAAAGGGTCGTCGATCGAAATCGTGTGAAACGTCGCTTGCGGGAGATCGTACGTACCAGAGTGCTTCCGGATCTGGGTGCTGTCGATCTCCTCATTCGCGCCAAGCCCGAGGCCTACGCTTCGAGCTTTGAACAGCTTTCCGATGATGTGAAAGCAATCAGCCAGTGGGCTTCCGGACTATCGCGGTGACGCATGCGGACAGTTTTCATTTTTCTCATTCGTGGTTATCAGGTGGGGATATCACCGCTACTACCAGCGAGCTGTCGTTACTACCCGACTTGTTCAGCCTACGCCATCGAAGCCTTCACCCGGTATGGCGTCCTCAAGGGAATGCGACTGACGGTAACTCGTATTCTTCGCTGTCACCCCTTCCGGCCGGGCGGATACGACCCGGTTCCCTGAATGGATAAGCGTTTTTTTCTGGCGCTATTTCTCTCGCTTATAGCAATTGCGGTTTCGCAGCTGCTCTTTCCACCGGCAAAGCCTGTGTCCTCGAACCAGCGTAACCCGCGCACCGCTGATTCGAATACAGCGAAGGCTGCCAGCTCCTCGACCGACAAATCAATCTCTCCAGCACCCTCCGGTATAGAGCGATCGGTAAGTGCTGTACCGCGGAATTCGTCAGGGAGTGAAAAACCTCCTGATGTAACGCGGGCAGCGGCCGAAACGACGGTGGTAACCACGCCCAAGGCGATCTACAAATTCAGCAGTCTCGGCGCGGCTCCCGTCGCGGTTGTAGTTCGTGAGTATAAAAACCGTTCGCCAATCGGTGGCCTGGTAGAGTTCGAGACACCCGGCACCCCGCTCCTTGGCTATCGACTGATCACAGCGACTGACACTGTAGATCTGTCGCAGGTGCCTTTCACCGTTGCGCGGACGCGAAGCGGTACTGGTGATGAGATTGTCACATACAATGGCTCCGCCGGAAGTCACGCTGTGTCCATATCGTATGCGATTTCTCAGGACACCGGCGCGAGCTATCTCGTTGGCGTCAATGGTCGTATCTCAGGGGTGCAATCGCCGGCGTATCTGATCAACGAGCTGCCGAAAACACTTCAGCCTACAGAGGCTGATACAGCCGGTGATCACCGCACTCTCGCCTTCAGCTTCAAGCCGCAGCGAGATCATGCCAGGAGTGTCCTGTTTGGAAGCCTCGATCCGGGCGAGAAGGCTCTCGAAACTGGGCCGCTTAGCTGGGTAGCGATCAAGAACAAGTATTTCGTTTTCGGAATTCTGTCGCTCCCGAACGGCTCGTTATTCAGCGAGGTCACGCTGACAGGCGGGCCCCGTACGTCCAAGATCGCGACCAATGCGTCGGCGAGTGTGGTGCAGGAAGTTCGCAGTGGAGGCTTCGCCTACGAGATCTACGCTGGCCCCCAGGAATCCCAGCGCCTGATGCGAGTAGGTCGCGACTTCGACCATGTGAATCCCTACGGCTGGCGTTTCCTGCAGGGGATAGTGCACCCAATTGCGTCGAAGGTGATACAGGCGCTGCTCTGGATGCACAATCGGCTGAATCTGACCTATGGCTGGGTGCTGATCATTCTCGGTGTTCTGGTCAGACTAGTCCTGTGGCCCCTGAATCAGAGTGTGATGAGATCGAGTCTCAAGATGCAGGAACTGCAACCCAAGCTTGCCGCCGCTCAGAAGAAGTACAAGGACCCGGTACAGCAGCGGGAGGCCATCATGAAGGTCTATCACGATGCCGGGGTGAGCCCATTCGCTGGCTTGACCGGATGCCTGCCCGCCCTGCTGCCGATGCCGATTCTGTTCGCGCTGTTCTTCGTATTTCAGAACACGATCGAGTTCCGTGGCGTGCCGTTCTTCTGGCTGCACGATATCTCGGTCAAGGATCCTTACTATATCCTTCCATTGCTGATGGGCGCGTCCATGTACCTGCTGTCATGGATTGGAATGCGTTCTGCACCTCCAAATCCTCAGGCAAAGATGATGGGCTACATGTTCCCCGTCATGATGACGGTTGTGCTCATCAACATGGCCTCGGGGCTTAATCTTTACTACACTGCGCAGAACATCGCGGCGCTGCCGCAGCAGTGGATGCTTGCTCGCGAGCGGGCGAAGGTGCGACCGGCAGGATAGGGGGGAGCATGCTGCGTGTCACCTACATTGGTCACGCAACGTTACTAATTGAGCTGGGTCAGCATAGGATACTCACTGACCCCAACTTCGATCCGGCTCTGGGGAAATTTCTGCGACGTGTGAGCTCACCGGGAATCGCTCTCGGCGAGCTACCCAAGCTCGATGCCATCCTGCTGACGCACGCTCACGCCGATCATCTCTCGTTCGATTCCCTGGACGCGCTTCCTTCCGACATTCCCCTCTTCGCGCCTCCGGCGATTGCAAAGTGGTTGTCGAGACAGGGCTACTCTCACGCTGTTCCGGTCGCTCCTGGAGAGGATGCAAAACTGGACGGAGTGAGTATCAAGGCGGCAACGGCAACGCATAAGGGAAACCGATACGGGGTCGATCGCTGGCGTAGTGCGACAAATATGTATCTTATAGATACTAATAAAGTGTCCTGCTTTTTCGCCGGGGATACTGCACTTACCCAGGACACTACACACCTGGTGGAGCGACAGCTTATCGAGAAAGGCCGGAACCTCGATCTGGCCCTTCTGCCAATCGGCCATGCCCCGTGGTGGAAACCGGGATTTCGGAAGGGCCATCTCACCAGCACCGATGCGCTTACGCTCTTCGAGAGACTGAAGGCGCGGTATTTCATTCCATACCACTGGGGCACCTTCAATCATGTGACATCAACCGCGTTTGATGCCATCGACAGGCTGCGAGCAACCCTGCAGGATCATCCGCTGCACCCAGCGGTGAAGATTCTCGAGCCGGGCACGACATTCGTTCTTCCAACCGCGAGCACGTGATTTC
>JBKPDS010000069.1:0-4400 GCA_046727995.1 Gemmatimonadota bacterium | reverse complement strand
GCAACTTCTAGTCATTGCTATATTTGAGACTATGTCCCTCCCCAGTCTAAACGAGCGCGAGCGGCGGATTCTCGAGGCCGTAATACAGGCGTATGTCGAGACGGCTCAGCCCGCCGGATCGCGGAGCCTGGCGCACAAGTTCGGACTCGGCGTTTCGCCGGCAACAATCCGGAACACGATGAGCGACCTGGAGGAGAAGGGCTACCTCTTCCACCCGCATGCGTCAGCCGGTCGTGTTCCGACCGATGTCGCCTACAGGCTGTACGTCGATTCTCTGATCCCGATCCGGCCAGCGGCCGCCAACGAACGGCGTCGCCTTACCGCGCAAATCGCCACCGGCGGTTCCGCGGTCGAAGCGATTCTGCGTCGCGCTGCCCAGAGTCTTGGCGTCATAACCCAGGAATTGGGCATCGCGCTCGGGCCGCGCCTGGACAACGCCGTCCTCGAACAGGTCGAGCTGATCAAGCTTTCATCCGAGCGGCTGTTGCTGGCGCTCACGCTTACGGCTGGGGCCGTTCGCACGATCTTCGTCGACGTCCATGGTGAGATTGCCGATGCCGCCATCGCCGAGGTGACGCGCGTTCTCAACGAGAGACTCGCCGGACTGACTTTGCGTCAGATCCGTTCCTCCCTGGGTGATCGCCTGCGCGACGTCGGACCAACGCGCGAAGCATCGGATCTCCTCAATGTCTTCATCGAAGAGGGAGATCAGCTTTTCGATAGCGCATTGGAGTCGAGTGACGACACCGTTTTGCTTGGGCAGGCATCAGTTCTCGCCGAGCAGCCGGAGTTTGCGAGCATCGACAACATGCGGAAGTTGGTCGCGCTGACCGAGACGCGTGAGAAACTAGGCGAGCTATTGCGTCGTCGTAGCGAAACGGGAGCCGTGTCGATTACCATCGGCAACGAGCACAACGATCCGCGGCTGGCGAGCTTCTCGGTGGTGACGGCGTCGTATCACGCGGGACCGTTGAGCGGAGTGATTGGTGTCATCGGACCGACGCGGATGCCGTACGACAAAGTGATCTCGCTCGTGACGCATGCGTCGGAGCTGGTGACTGATTTGTTGAAGGAGAATTCAAGGGCACATGGCTGATTTTTATCAAACGCTTGGCGTTCCACGGAGCGCCAGCGATGCGGAAATAAAGACTGCGTATCGCAAGCTGGCGATGACGTACCACCCGGATCGCAACAACGGGTCGAAGGACGCCGAGGAGAAATTCAAGGCGATCACCGAGGCCTACGACGTGTTGCGTGATCCGGACAAGCGCGCTGTCTACGATCGCTACGGCGAAGCTGGATTGCGCGGGGGCGCTGGATTCCATCACGTCGACCTATCCGAGGCGCTCAGCATCTTCATGCGCGACCTGGGCGGACTTGGCGGATTCGGCGATCTCTTCGCATCCGCAACGAGCCGTGGTGGTGGCGGTGGACCGCGCACCGGATCCGACATCAAGATCGCGATGCCGATGACGCTGACCGAAGTGGCCACTGGCGCCGAAAAAACTGTGACGGTGAAATTGCTGGAGCCGTGCGATCGGTGCGAAGGACGCGGCGCCGAGCCGGGATCATCGCCGACGAAGTGCAACACCTGTCACGGCACCGGTGAAGTTCGGCGCGCGCAGCGGAGCTTCTTCGGTCAGGTGATCAGCGTCGCGCCCTGCCCGAACTGCGCCGGTGAAGGTTCTGTCATTGCCGCACCCTGCAAAAAGTGTCGTGGCGAGGGACGGGTTCGCGGGGAAAAGCAGATCGTGGTGCGGATTCCCGCCGGCGTAGCCACCGGGCAGTACATGACGATGCGCGGTGTCGGCAATGTCGGTCCGCGAGGTGGCCCGCGCGGCGACATTCTCGTCGTGTTCGAGGTCGAGGAAGATTCGCGCTTCGAGCGGGATGGCGAGGATCTGTATACCGAAGTGCTCGTCACCTATCCGCAGCTGGCGCTCGGCGCCAACGTCGATGTCCCGATGGTGAGTGGCAGCGTGAATCTGCAGGTGCCGCCGGGAACGCAGAGCGGTCAGGTTTTCAACCTGCGTGGCCGCGGGCTGCCGAGGATCAACTCGAGCTCCACCGGCGATCTCCACGTCAGGCTGCAGCTGTGGACCCCCGACAATCTGTCGGACGAAGAGCGGGCGCTCATCGGTCGTCTCGGGGAAGTGCAAACAGTTCCAGCGCCGCGGCCGAAGGGACTGTGGTCCAAGATCCGAGAATCACTCGGCGCATGACGGCGTGACCTGGATCGCGCTGCGAGTCACTCCCGAGTCGAACCGTGACGGGGTGATCGCGGCGCTCTTCGAGTCGGGCTCACAGGGCGTTCACGAAGACGGACCAAGCGTCGTCACCCATTTCCCGGCAGACGCTCCAATTACAGCAATTCGCGACGCGGTGATGCAGGCGGATCCTCGTGCGTCGATCGCCATCGCCGAAGCTCCAGAGACCGATTACTCGGCGTGGCGCGCCTCGGTCTCCGCACATCAGGTTGGTGGGCTGGTTATCGCGCCGCCGTGGCTGGCGTCAGGGTACGATCCAAACAAAACGATAATCGTCGATCCGGCGATGGCGTTCGGCACCGGCGAGCACGCCACCACGCGTGGCGTGATACGGTTGATGCAGGGCGTAGTGCGTCGAGGTGATGTGGTGGCCGACCTGGGAGCGGGAAGCGCAGTGCTCTCGATCGCTGCCGTCAGGCTCGGCGCCACACGAGTTGCCGCAGTAGAAATCGATCAGGATTCGATCGCCAACGCTGAAGCGAATGCGGAGGCGAACGGCGTCAGCGATCAGGTCGAAGTCATCGAGGGCGACGCCGCGATCATTCTCCCTCTGCTGGCGCCGGTGCGCGTGGTACTTGCGAACATCATTTCTTCGGTTCTGATCGCAATGTTGCCGGTGATACGGAACGCGCTTGCTCCCGGAGGTCACGCAATTCTGGCCGGAATTCTGAGCGACGAACGTCCGGCGATAGTTGCCGCCCTCGATGCCGGCGACTGGATGATCGAACGCGAAGACACGGAGGACGGCTGGTGGAGTGTGCTGATCGCACCCCGGTAGCGACTTTCTATGCCGCCGATGATTCGTTCGCCGTCGGCGGCACGGTGAATTTGTCGGACGAGGCGGCGCATCACATCCGCGTTGCCCGCGTCGGCGTCGGAGAGTGCGTCGCACTCCGCAACGGACTGGGCAAAGCCGCGGTCGGCGTCCTGGTGAAAGCCAACAAGAGCTCGGCCCTGGTTGATGTGAGCGAGATCTCCGAGATACCGAGACCGGCGCCAATCCATCTTCTTGCACCTGTTGCTGATCGGGATCGCATGCTATGGCTGGCGGAAAAAGTGATGGAGCTCGGCGTCAGCAGTTGGCGTCCGGTTGTCTGGCGACGATCCAAGAGCGTCTCGCCGCGCGGGGAGGGATCAACGTTCCAGTCGAAGGTCAAGGCGCGGATGATTTCCGCGCTGCTACAGAGCGGAAGTGGCTGGCTTCCGGACATCTTTCCCGAGTCTACGATCGATCGCGCAGTCGCCGCGGCACCGCTGGGCACGAGAGTGCTATTGGCAAAAGACGGTGAGCCAATAGCGGGGGTGCCGATGACAGCGCCGGTGACGATCGCACTCGGCCCGGAGGGCGGCATGGAGCCGGCCGAGCGCGATGTGTTCATCGGCGCCGCGTTTCTCCCTGTGAAGCTGACGCAAAGCACGCTACGTTTTGAGACAGCCGGCGTGGCTGGAGTAGCGATCGCAGCGGCATCGCTGGCGCTGTCAAGGCAATCCAATGGCTGACACGCGGTTACTTCCTGGGTGAAGACGATGGCGGAGCAGCGAGCTTGCATCTTCTGTCAAATCGCGCGCGGTGAGATTCCCGCGAAGATGGTCGTGAACAACAAGGAGATGATCGCCTTTCGCGACATCAATCCGCAGGCGCCGACGCACATTCTGATCGTGCCCAAGAAGCACATCGTGTCGCTGGATGATCTGACCGACTCGGATCTCGTCGGCAGAATGATGACGCTCGCCGCGGCTCTGGCGCGTCAGGAGGGAATTGCCAAGACCGGATATCGGACGGTGATCAACACCGGCAAGGACGGAGGCCAGAGCGTCGATCATCTGCACGTTCACCTGCTCGGCGGTCGCCATATGACCTGGCCGCCCGGATAGCCTGCGGACTGCGAGCTGCGTTTCTTTCCGGGTCGGCGAGGGGCGATCCCTGAAAAGCTTCTCGCCGCGCCCTGGTTCGCAGCCATTGTGGGTGGCGTTCCGAGACGTGGCGCGGCTGCGCGACCTTTTCAGGGGACGCCCCTCGCCTCCCGCGCAACGATCTGTACGAGTCGAGGCTCACCCTTCTGCTGCCCCACGTCGTGGCGGGCGCGCCGAGCTCCGCTCGGCCCGCTAAACGCGGCCGCGCACAGGGTCTGG
>JBKPDS010000068.1:0-7910 GCA_046727995.1 Gemmatimonadota bacterium | reverse complement strand
GGCCTGCTCGATTGTCAAAGTTGTTGGAGTGGTCGAATCGCGTTGGACGGCCTGGCCGGATGCCTGTGTGGCAACTGCAATCAGACCTATGAGAAGCAGTGTTCGTATCATTGTAGGGAGAGGTGAGCTTTTTGGAGATGTACGGGCAATTATATAACAGAGTTTCAGCCTCCAACCCACACCGATTTTCTTAAGATTGAATTAAGCCTTCTATAGCGCGCTGGGGATTGACCCGCCGGCGGCGGAGGAGGCGAGTATGGCGTTATTCCGACGGCGAGGGCGCCAGGAAGATTCGGTCGCTGATCTTCGAGTAAATGCGCTCGTAAATGAGTTTGCCCTTTTCTGCCGACGCCAGAGACGGACGCCCGATCGAGCCGGCACTTCCACTCGGCACCGTCAGCCAACCGCGCCGGTACCGCCTCAGCTGTTCCCGAGACATCATGTAGTCCTGTGCCTGATCCAGACTCACCATATCCGGGCAAAGGAAGAGCATGATCGAAGTGTCCACCTCGTCGCCGTGCATCGCCTCGCGCTGACCCTCGAGCAGATCCGACAGGTTGACGCCGAACATGTCCACCACTCTCACCCGAGCGGCGGTGGTGATCACCGTGGCGAGCGCTTCCTGATGCGGGTCGTGGCCGTGCGCGGTGAGCAGAATGAATTCTCTCACGCCCGTCGCCTCCCAGGAGTCGATCAGGTCGTTCAACATCCGGTGCAAGGTTTTCTTGCGGAGCGAAGCGTTGCCGGTGAAGCCGCGCTCCGTGTCCACATTCACTCCATACTCCACCGTTGGCGCCCGCAACACGCCATATTCCGCTGACAGATCATCTGCCATCCGCTCGACGATGATCGTGTCGCAGCCGAGGGGCAGGTGAGGTCCATGCTGCTCGCAGGTACCGATGGGTATGATCAGACGCGGATCGTTACCAAGGATCGCCGTAACCTGAGCCGGGTTCAGCTCCTTTACGCGAAGGGGCCCGGAAACTGGAATAGGGGAGGGAAGCGTCATCGCATTGGCTGGTAGTCCTAATGTAAGAAGTGGACGCATGCAGCGAGGCGCAATCCTCGTCGGACTGGCAGTCCCCCTCTTCCTGATCGCGATGTGGGTGAGAACGCCCGCTCTCCCGCGGACTGCCGGTGTTCAAACGGAGAGCAGGGGCGAGAGAATAGATGCAGCCGCCAGTGCAATCCGTGGACTGCAGCGATCGCTCGCCGATGCTCGCCAGCGATTGGATGAGCGCGCAGTGAATGCACTCAACGCGCCGGCGGATCAGCAAGCAGCATTTGATTTCCTCTCGAAGCGGTCGCCCGAGCGTGATGGGGAATCGGTGATTCTCTTCGATCACGGGCGGCCTCTGGCCTGGTCCGGCCTGACGCGCACCGACGTCGACACCGTGACTATGCCGACCAGCGTCACCTTCAGTCCATTCTATGTCACGCTTAACGTCGCCCGGTCCAATGGTGCACGACGCGCTGTCGCTTCGATGGTGCTCCAGGCTGCGCCGCCGGCCGACAGGCTCACGAATTCGCTCGAAGATCAACTCGCGCCATCCCAGGGCGTCGCTTCGTATTCGTTTGCGCCGCCCGAAAGTCTTCGCGGAGGTCCGGTGGTACTCGCGTCCAGTGGTGCGCCGGTTCTGCGCGCGATGCCGCATTTGGCGACAGCTGGGGAGATTGGGTTTCGACGGGCGTCGATGCTCCGCGCCAGGGGCACCGTCGGGCTCGTCATCCTGATTATCGCATTTCTCGCCTACGTGTGGCGTGACCGGCACGCGCTTTCGCTGAGACTTTTTGCCGTCACGCTGGTGCTGGCAATTACGGCGCTCGTTCCGTGGAGCTCGTTCTCGAATACATCGCGGTTCTTCGACCCAGCCTACTATTTCTCAAAACTGGCGGGGCCGCTTACGGCGAACGCCGCGGCGCTCTTCATCAGCGCATCGCTGATACTGATGGCTGTCTACGCCTTGATTCGCGCGCACCCCGAGACGCACTGGCCGCGGATTTACGCTGCCGTTGGGGCCGTAGTCACGCTGGGCATCGGCATCCCCTTCGCGTCGAATATCGTTCGCGGGATTGGACAGCCTCCGTGGGGAATTACCGCCGGTCTTTGGCTGTCCTGGGAACTTCCACTTTTTCTTTTTCTCTTCGCCGTGCTGTTGGCGTCGTACTGGATGCTGCAAATGGCCTTTGGCCGCGCCGGCTACGTCTCCTTCAGGGCGGCGGTGATCATCGGCTCCGTTTCAGCGGCGGTCGCGCTGATTGGTCTTTGGTCGACGACATCCCGCCAGCGCATGCAGCTCGCTGAGCAGGACATAGCTGCACTCGGGCACGTCGACGATTACGCCCTGCAGCTCACGAGACGCCTCGTCACCGATCTTTCAGAATTGCCCGCACCCCGCAGCCGGTCTGACTTATTGAAGGCATATGCGGCCTCTGATCTGGCTGCCGCCGAATATCCTGCCAGCCTTGAATCGTGGGATGCCGGCGCAAAGCCGATCGCCGAGTTCGAAGTGGCGCCGACTACACCGGACTCGGCGGCAGTCATCAACTCGGTGCTGGAGACAATTGCCATGAAGCAGCCGGTGACGAAGAGCGTGCTGGGGCCTACTGGCGTTCAGATTCTTGCAGCGGTCTGGCATCCGTCTGGTGGTGCGACGTCGGTGCTGGTGCTGCCCCGCACCCGGCTGCTGTCCGCCAATCCTTATGCCGCTCTTCTCGGAATGGCGCCGCCATCGGGGGGTGATCCGCCGTATGTGGTCGCATTGACCGATGTGTCGCCGAACGTCCGGGCCGACACGACCCGCGTCCGATGGCATCGGATAGGCAACGAGCTTCACGGCGATCGTCTGATCTCGACCAGCGCTGGCACTGTGCGAGCGCACGCAGAAATCGACCTGCGCTCGCTGTGGGCGCGGGGTGAGCGCGGTGTGATCGTGCTCCTGCTCGATCTCCTGCTGGCGGGTCTGCTCTGGTTGCTCGGCGCACTCACGGAAAAAGCATTCATTCGATGGTTGCGTGTGCGCGCGGCGAAATGGATCTACACCTATCATGCCCGACTCACGCTGGCGCTGTTCGCGTTCTTCGTGATTCCGGCAGTGGCGTTCGCCGTCTGGTCCTACCAGCGGTTGCGCGGTGATGATCTCCAGACGCGGGAGGCCCTGGTGCACGAAACTCTGCGCGCCGTGGCCGCCGGCAACGACTTCACGCAACTACCCGGAGCGGCTCGTCGGTTCGAGACTCCGCTCTTCCTCTACTCGAACGGACTTCTGGATAGGACAAGCGATAGCGTGTTCGACGCTCTCGCTCCCACTGGTCGTGCGCTTCCGCCGGCGGTCGACGAGCGACTTTCGAGCGCGGGCGAGCTCTCTGCCGCTTGGGTGCACACCCTTGGTGACTCCAGGATGCTCTTTGGCTACAGTGCCGCACTCGGACCGGCGCAGGAGCGTTACGTGCTCGCCGCGCCAGCTCGGAGTGACGACCTCGTGCTCGATCGGCGACGTCGCGATCTCGGCATGCTGGTCTTGTTTGCGACGGCAGCGGGAGCGTTGGCCGCGCTCTGGCTCAGTGGTATCGCAGCCAGACGTCTCGCCCGTGACTTGGAGCTCAGCCGTATCGAGGTGGCGCGGGCGGAGCGCGTGCTGGCGTGGGGGGAAATGGCACGTCAGGTCGCGCATGAAATCAAGAATCCCCTCACGCCGATCAGACTCGGCGTTCAGCATTTGCGTCGCGCACGCAGCGACCCGCGCCAGAATTTCGACACGGTGCTGAATGAGAATGTCCGGCGGATTCTCGCCGAGATCGACAGGTTGGACGAGATCGCGCGTTCATTCAGTCGTTACGGAAGTGCGCCGGCCGACCTTCCGCCGGCCGTCGACATCGATGTCGCCGCCGTTGTGAAAGATGTCGTCGCTCTCGAGCAGATGGGTGATCGGAAGGTCAAATGGCAGCTGCGCGGCGCTGACCGACCTGCGTGGGCGTTGGCGCGCAAGGACGAGATGAGGGATGTTTTGCTGAACGTGTTCGAGAACGCGCGTCTCGCCGGCGCGCGCCACGTCGACATTACATTGCGAGAGGAAGACAGACGAGTGACAATCGAGACTCGCGATGACGGTTCGGGAATTCCAACCGCGGTTTTGCCGCGGATTTTCGAGCCGCATTTTTCCACGCGAACCACCGGCAGCGGGCTTGGTCTGGCGGTCACTCGCCGGTTGATCGAGGCCTGGGGTGGCGAGATCGGAATTACCAGCGAAGAGGGAAAGGGGACGAGGGTTTTGATTCTACTGTCCCGGAGCCAAGCGTGAGCTCGGCCAATCGCGGCGTCGTCACGCCGCGCGCGACGAAGATCCTGCCGCCGCACATTGCCGATTGGCAACTGCCGCCTGATTGGTCGTGGGGTCCCGGAGGAATGGTCGGTGATTACCGGCACTATCAGGAAGTGATCGATGCGCTTGGCCGGTCGCTATCGCTCGTTACGGCTCCGGATCCCGCGCATACGGCGTGGCTGTTCGAGGAAGCGAAGCAGCTCGCGCATCGCAGCCATCCATCGATTCCCACGACGTATCACTACTGGACTGCCTATCGAGACGTGCGTCGTGGCCCCGGTTATTTGCGGCGGTGGGTGACGGGAGAGACGGTGCGCGCCCGGCTCGCTCGGCTCGGCCTGGCCGATATCCCTTATGTGTTGCAATTGCTGCGCGGCGCGTGCTCGACGCTCGCGTATCTGCACGAGACCGGAATCGCCCACGGCGGACTGAATGGTGACGCGCTGTGGACCACGCCGACTGGACGCCTCTGGATGCTGGAGTGGCAGTGGGCAGTTCCCCGCGAAGCAATTCCGCCTGGCGTCCGACCCGGTAGCGGCCCACTCGATGGTCAGTCGACCGAGGCGACGAGTTTACGATCCGAGATACTACCGATGCCTCCCGAGTGGGAAGCAAAGGAGTGGATCCCGACGCCGGCGAGCGATCAGTGGCAGCTGGCGGCAATGTGTTTCACTGCGCTCACCGGCGAGCCGCCACCCCCGCGCGGCGCGCCGCCGATAAAACTGGTCAGGCCGGAGATACCGGAAGCCCTTTCTTCGTCGCTCGATCGAGCACTCTCGGCGAACCCCGCTGACCGATTCCCATCAGTGGCCGTGCTGCTGCGCGCCGTCGAGCGCGGCGATCCCTCCAGGTCAGTGGTGATGGTGCGCGGCGAGCCGGATCGCAACACCGCTGAATCTGCGGAAGCGCGCGTACGTTGGGCGGTCGGCGATGACTACGAGATTCTCTCAATGCTCGGTACCGGCGCATTCGGCACCGTCTGGCGCGCGCGCGATTTATCGCTCGAGCGTGAGGTTGCTCTGAAGGCCTTGCATCCAGCGATCGCGCGTGACGACAAAGCCGTGCGCGCGTTCTGGCGCGAAGCCCGTCTCGCGGCGCAGCTGGCGCATCCCGCCATCGTACCCATTTACGACTTCGATTCGAGCGGGGATTTGTCGTGGTACACGATGGAGCTTGCGGAAGAGGGGAGCGTGGCGAGCCTCGTCGCGAGATCGGGGCCGCGTCAGATCGCGGAGATTGCGCTGCAGGTCGATCAGATTCTCGGCGGCCTCATCGTCGCGCACAACAACGGCATCCTGCACCGCGATCTGAAACCGGAGAACATTCTCATCGATCGCTATCAGCGATGGCGCATCACCGATTTCGGAATTGCCAACGTGACGGGAGAGGATGTAGCGGGCACGACTGGAACGCCGGCGTTCGCCGCGCCGGAGCAATTGCTGGGTGAGCAGCAAGGTCCGGCGGCAGATTATTTCGCGCTTGCGGCGATCGTGTACTTCACGTTGACCGGCGATCCGCCGTTCGGTGAGGACGATGCGAAAACAATTCTTGCGCGACAGATCGGTGAGCGTGTCGATCTCGCGATGTTTCCGAGTGTTCTCGCGAACTGGTTTCGTACCGCGTTCGCGGCGAAGCCTGAAGATCGTTTCGCGGACGGGGCGGAGATGCGCAAAGCTTGGCGCGCTGCGACTGACAAATTGCTTGCCCGGCAACGCGGATCATGGTGGCGGCGGGTGGTTTCGTAAATGCTGGTGGCAAAAGGCGTTATTCGGCCTTAACTCAGGCAATTAGTTCGAAAGTTGCGTATTCCCCGCCGCTGGTGGTGGCTGGCGTGGCACTTGCAAGCCGATTTGGCCACGACGAGTACGGCTACCGCTGCCGCAAATCGGCGGGCGTGACGAATGTTTGTCGCGCTGTTTTTTGTGGACGCGTATCACTAGCGTCTCGGAAAAGACTTGCTAGTTTGTCCGGTTGTGAGGCGGACGGTCTGGAGAGTGCGAGTGCGCTCACCGGGCATGCATCCTGCCTCACGACGCAACGTGCGACCGCGGTAACCTGCTGCAAAGTATCTCCACCCTTTGAGAGGAACCAATCATGTTGAGAAGAAGTTGGACCGTCTGCGCGATGACGGCCTTACTCCTCGGCGGATCGGCGGCGGCACAGTCGCCCGGTACGTTGCTGGTAGGAGGGTTTGTCCAGTGGACGCACTTCGATAGCAAATGGAATCTGGACACGGGCTTTGGAAATTCCATCGGCTACGGCGGTCGCGTTGGTGCGTTCTTCGCACCAAACTGGAACGTCGAGGCTGACGGCGAGTACACTCCTGCCCAGGCAGCGTCGGGCACCCGCTTTTTGGGATCTGGTGCAGTAGCTGGCGACGTAAAGGCTAGTGCCTTCACGGCGCGACTCGTGTACAGCTTCCCACTGGGTAACGTGCCGTCGATTCATGTCGGTGCGGGCGGTGTACTCGAGAACTTCCGCGGGCCGGACGACACCTCGCCTGGCACATATCAGTTCGGCGTCAACGGACTCGCTGGCTTCAATCTCGGATTCAGCGGCGTCTCGCTTCGCGTCGACGGACTAGTGAACTACCTGCCTTCGAACGGCGGCAAGTTTGATTTCGGCGCGCAGGCCGGACTTCAGCTTTCACCGGACCTGAGAGATCTTTTCGGCGGTGGCGCCACGTCGAACCCGGTCATGTACGCTCCGTATCAGTTCTGGGACGAGATGGATGCGCCGCGACCCGGGACGCTGGAAATAGGTGGGTTTGGCCAGTACACCTGGTTCGATGACAACGCCGGAATCGAAGGACGCGCAATTGCCGAGGATGGATGGGGTTACGGCGGACGCGTCGGTGTGTTCCTCTCTGATCCACGGTGGGAAATCGAAGGTGACGGTTATTACTCACCACAGAGCAACGAGTTTGCATCACTGGCCCTCGCTCCCAGCGACGTGAACGCGCATGCATTCGCCGCGCGCTTGAATTACAACTTCCCGTTCAAGTTCTTCACCGCCCGTGAGAGTCAGTTCATTATCGGCGCTGGCGGTACTCGCACCAGCTACAAGTTCAAGGGCGGCACCGTTCCAGCTGAAGACACCTACACCTACAACTTCGGTGCGAGTGGACTTGCAGGTGTTCGTTTTGCCGTCGCCAACCGAGTTGCGCTGCGCGTCGATGGCGTAATCGACTATATGCCGAACCACAAGCCCGATGCGAACATGAACATTCATGCTCGTGCCGGCCTGAGCTTCCTGCTTGGTGGTGCGCGCCCGGAGGTCATGTGCACGTACGCTGGACTCGAGAGCATTCCTGCTTCGAGCCCGAACTGCGTAGCACCACCGCCACCGCCACCGCCACCACCGCCGCCGGCAGCCTGCCAGTACAACCCGAACATCCTGGCGACGGATCCGGCTTGCGTTGCACCGGTTGAAGTTCGTGTTGACACTGCCGCGATCACTGGCCCGATCTACTTCGACTTCGACAAGTCGACGATCAGACCGGATGCGGCTGCTACACTCGACAAGAAGATCCCGTACCTGCAGGCCAACCCAGGCATGCGGATACGTATCGAGGGTAACGCTGACGAG
>JBKPDS010000067.1:0-1937 GCA_046727995.1 Gemmatimonadota bacterium | reverse complement strand
CGAAGTGTTATCTTCAGAGCGAAACCTGGACAGCGCCAGCAAAATCAGTGGAAAAGATTGGTCCGCAATCGAATGTGATGTGTATTACGTAAGGGGTTGTCAGATAAGAGGATAACTTAAGACTGGCGCGGACTCACGAATACCGGTAGTATCCGGGCCCGCATCGAAACCTTCGATGCACAAGCCTACTGTCCCAAGTCCCTCGTCTTCTTATTGACACACCTTTTTTATAGCGGAGAGTTGTAACTAATGCCCATACCTGCCGTGCCGCCCCAGGGCGAAGCCCAGCTCAATGACAATGCGCGTACCGTGATCAGTAAACGCTATCTGATCAAGGACGCTACGGGCACGCCCACGGAGCAGCCGGAAGATATGTTCTGGCGTGTCGCCGCCACGGTCGCTGAAGCAGATCGCCGCTACGGCGCTAGCGACAGTGAAGTCACCGATATGGCGGGGGAGTTCTATCGGCTGATGGTGGAGCGTCGGTTCGAGCCGAACTCTCCGACACTCATGAACGCCGGCCGCCCGCTCGGCCAGCTCTCGGCGTGTTTCGTCCTGCCGATCGAGGACGCGCTCTCCAACGGACGCGACGGTATCTACGACACGCTGCGCGCCATGGCGTTGATCCACCAGTCGGGCGGCGGTACCGGGTTCGCGTTTTCAAAGTTGCGCGGGAAAGGCTCGATGGTTCGCTCGACGACCGGAGTCGCCTCGGGGCCGGTGTCGTTCATGAAGCTGTACGACGCGTCGACCGATGCGGTGAAGCAAGGCGGCACCCGTCGCGGCGCCAATATGGGAATTCTCCGGGTCGATCATCCGGACATCATGGATTTCATCACCTGCAAGGAAGACCTGACGCAGGTGACGAACTTCAACATCTCCGTCGCTGTCACCGACAAGTTCATGAACGCGGTAAGAGCGGGGACGACCTACGATCTGATCGATCCGAGCACCGGCAAGGCTGCTGGTCAGCTCGACGCGCGCACGGTCTGGGACAAGATGATCGATGGCGCATGGCGCACCGGCGAGCCGGGCTGCTTCTTCATCGATGAAGCGAACCGCTTCAATCCGGTGCCGCACGTCGGCCAGTACGAAGCCACCAATCCGTGCGGAGAGCAGCCGCTACTGCCGTACGACGTCTGTAACCTCGGCTCGATCAACGTCGGCTACTACGTGAAGGACGGTCAGATGGATTGGAACGCGCTCAAGCGCGACATCCATCTGTCGACGCACTTCCTCGACAACATCATCGACGTCAACAAGTATCCGCTCCCGGAGATCGATGCGCTCTCGAAGAGAATCCGTCGCATTGGATTCGGTGTCATGGGATTTGCCGACGCGCTGGTGCGCCTGGGGATCGCCTACAACAGCATCGAGGGCGTCGAGTTCGGACGCCAGTTGCAGAAGTTCGTCGACGTCGAATCGAAGCGCGAGAGCGAGCGGCTCGCCAACGAGCGCGGGCCGTTCCCGGAGTGGGCGAGGTCGATCTGGGGTCCGGACGAGACTTGCGCCCGCGACGCGCGTGGCAATCGCGTCCGTCCGATGCAGCTGCTGCGCAACTGCAACGTCAACACCATTGCGCCAACTGGAACGATCTCGATTATCGCCGGCTGCTCCTCTGGAATCGAGCCGTTGTTCGCCGTCGCATTCATGCGCAATCAGGCGGGCGTGTTGATGCCGGACGTAAACGAGGACTTCGTTGCGATCGCGAAGAAGGAAGGCTGGTATTCAGACGAGCTGATGGAGAAGATCGCCAAGGAAGGGCACATCCACTTCGACGAAGTGCCGAAGCAATGGCAGCGTGTTTTCGTGACAGCGCACGACATCACGCCCGAGTGGCACGTGCGGATGCAGGCGGCTTTCCAGGAGCATTGCGACTCGGCGATCTCGAAGACCACCAACTTCCCGCACGCTGCGACGCCCGAGGACGTGAGGTC
>JBKPDS010000066.1:0-3561 GCA_046727995.1 Gemmatimonadota bacterium | reverse complement strand
AAACCGTTTCGCTACTGGAACAAGGGAGACCTGGCGGTGATCGGTAGATCACGCGCCATCGCGGACCTCGGCTGGATCAGATTCTCAGGCTGGTTTGCGTGGATGTTCTGGCTGTTCGTCCACATCATGTATCTCGTCGGCTTCCGCAATCGACTCGTCGTCCTGTTCGGGTGGGCGTACGCTTACTTCACGTCGCAGGCGGGGGTCAGGCTTATTACCGACGTTGAACGGTACAAGCCGCCGTCGTAATGTTGTGCCGAGGGTTTCTTCTTTCGCGAGGCTGAATCGATGGGAACTAACGCTGAGGTCGCCGAACCCGGGCCTTCGAAAGCAGGACTGTGGGAGGACTTCGTCGACATCTTCTACGCGCCTTCGTCGGTGTTCGCGCGGCGCGCGGATGGGCAATTCGGTCTGGCGCTGGTAATCCTCATCGTTGCCACGGTGGCGCTCGTCTTTCTCACCAAGAACGCGATGCAGCCGATCATGGATGCTGAATTCGCGAGACAGGGTGCGGCAGCGATGCGGAACAATCCCAGCATCACCCAGGACCAGCTCGACTCGAACCGCCATTTCTTCCAGACGGTCGCTCCTTTCTTTTTTGGAATCGGCCTCGCCATCAGCGTGTTTGCCACCGGACTCGTTCTGTGGCTGGTGAGCAAGTTGTTCGACGCGAAAACATCGGTCGCGGCGGCGATCATGATCGCGACGTATTCCGAGGTGCCGCGAATCGTACAGATCTTGGTGAACGCGGCGCAGGCACTGTTCATGAGCCCGGACAAGCTCAACGCCATCAACAGCGTCGGATTCAACCCGGCGCGATTCATGGATCCGGATCATGCGTCGGCGGTGGCGATAGCGTTGGCGAGCAGATTCGACCTGTTCGTGATCTGGATCACGGTATTGCTGGGGATCGGGATTTACGTGGTGGGGAAAATCACCAAGCAGCAGGCGGCGATCGTCGCTGTAATCGTGTGGGCGCTTGGCGTGCTGCCGAGTCTGTTCAGCGCACTGCGGAATGGATAGCGCGGCGCGCCGATAATGGACGCATCCAGAGAGGAGGAGATCGTTGCTCGTCTCTCGCGGATCGAAAATGCGGTCGCGGCGCTTCAACGATCCGTTGACCAGTTAATAAGTGAGCGACGCGGCGCGGCCGCCGCCGAGCCGGCACGGCCACCGTTCGCCGTACCGTCTCCTTTCCGCGCTTACAGCTCGCGGCCGCCTGACACTGCACCGCCAGTTGCACCCCCGCCGCGGTCGCGGGAAGCCGAGAGCGATTTCGGGGGGATATCAGCGTGGCTTTCCTCGCGCAGCCCCGAATGGTGGCTCAGTCGACTCGGCGTCGGATTCGTCGTCATCGCAATTCTGTTTCTCTACAACTACGGTGTCGACCAGGGCTGGATAACGCCGCTCATTCGCGTGTTGCTGGGAGCGATCGTCGGCACGGCGTTGTTCTGGGGCGCGACGCGAACCGCGGACGACGCCAGGACCGCGGCGGGATTCGGGATGCGCGCGATCCTTTACGGAGGCGCGCTGGCGACGTGGTATGTCACCGCCTACGCAGCATCGGTCTGGTACGGTCTGATCTCAATCAGTGCGGCGAGGCTGCTCTACCTGGTGCTGGCGCTGGTCTCGAGCTGGATCGCGCTGCAGGAGCGGCGGGAGATCTTCGCGTTCATCGCCGTGGTAACCGGTTTTGCGACACCGTTCATTCTCACGGCGCCAGTGGTTTCATACGGACAGTTCGCGCTGTACCTGGGTGTCATCGCTGCCATTGGTCTGTTCATTTATCTCATACGTGGCTGGCAGACGACGATCTGGACGACGTTCCTCGCCTTCTGGATGATCCTCAACGAGACGCTGACGACCGTGACCATTCCGTCGGCGCGAGGATCGATTGCTCTGTCGGTGCTTATAGGTCTCGCCGGCATCGCTTTCACCAGAGCCGGATCGTTGCGGCGACAGCTGCTGGCCATCGGCTCTCCTCGCTACACCCCTGCGTCCGGCGGCGAATTAACTGATCGCGCGATGGAGGCGATGGACGCCTTCTCCAAACTCCTCGGCGGAGGAAAAAGCTCCGCCGACAGTCTGGTGCTGTGGGTGATGACACTTCTCAGCCCGATCATCGCGGTGAGTCTCCTCGCCGGAATCTGGCCGAGCATCCCGACGGAAGTGTCGGGTCTGATTCTGTTCGGGCTGGGATCGGCGGCGCTCTCCTTCGGCATGAGCAGGTTCACCGATCGAGAATTTCGTCAGGTCGTATTCACAGCGGCGGCGCTGTGGACGCTGCTCGGCATCATCAAGATCGCGCCCGATCCGGAGCGACTGGCGCTCTCAGCGGTGCACGCGGCGTTGGTGCTCGCGTACGTGCGCAACGCGCTGATCGGTCCGCGGGCGATTGCCAAGCTCACTATCGTCGTCGTGCTGGCAGCGCTGGTAGGATCCGAGTTCGGATCCGTGCGCATTGGGTGGTTCCGTTGGCGGTGGGTTGCGTCTGATCTGGTAACGATCGCAGCGAGTGCGCTGATCAGTCAGAAATTGATGGCCGATAAAGCCGAGCGGATTCAGGGAGTGGTGCTGATCGTGATGACGTATCTGGCATCGCTCGTTGTGATTTTCGCTGTGTTGCAGCCGATCTGGGCGCCGCTGGTCACGACCACTTACGCGCTACTCGGAGCAGGGCTCCTCATCATGAGCAGGAGACGCGCTGGCGAACGTCTGCTGTTACAGCTCGGTGGGGTGACGATGGTGATAGTCGTAGCGCGTCTACTGCTGGTCGATCTGGCGACGGTCGAGACTATCTGGAGAGTGTTTCTGTTCCTGCTCCTTGGCGGGGTGTTTCTCTACGCAGGCTACAAACTGCAGCCTTCGCGGTCCTAAGTCGCAGTTAATGCTGTCCTTGCTCGTGGTCTAGCTGGCGACCCGCAGCTCCGCTTTCCTTCCGTCATCGATCCCGTAGCCGAGCGCGATCGTACCGAGTACGAGCAGCGCGGAAGTGAAGAGCGGGACGTTGTGTCCGAAGTGATCGTAGGAGAAGCCGGCCCACAGCGGAATCGTCACGCGTCCCAGTCCGCCGAAAGTCTGCTGCACGCCCATGTAGAGTCCGCGCTCGCGGCTGGAGATCACGCGTGAGAGCATCGACGTTACGCACGGGAACGTGAACGCGGTGCCGAGCGGAATCAGCGCGACGGAGATGGCGAGACTCACGTAGCCGCGCGCGATGGGTAGTGTCGCCAGACCCGTCGCTAGCAGCGTGAGTCCAATGCGCGAGAGATATGCCTCTCCATAGCGATCGACCATGCGCCCGAGAATTCCGGCCCGGGTAATAACAGAGATCGCGCCGACGTAAGTATAGAAAATCCAGATATTGTCCTTGCTCACCCCGAAACGGTCGGCGAGAAACAGGGCGAGGATCGCCATCAATCCGGAGAAGGCGCCCATCGCAATCGCGTAGACCCAGATCAGGCGCGGCGCCGGTTCACCGGGGTGAGTCACCACATGCGCGATCACCGTGCGCGAGGCGCGCGGTTTCTTCTCGTGCGCCTCGGTCATGTCGCGCGATTC
>JBKPDS010000065.1:0-3724 GCA_046727995.1 Gemmatimonadota bacterium | reverse complement strand
CGACATCGATGGGCTCGTCACTTATCGATCCAACCTCGGCAAATGGGATCCGTCAATCGAAGGAGTGGTCCGCCCGGGTGACGCCAACGAGATCAAGATCTTTGTCGGTCGTGGCACATTCACCAACGACGCCTGGATGCGCGACGATCTCACCAACTCGGCCGCCGCGTTCTTCGTGGGAAGCGACGCCCGCAACTGGTACCGTGGTGATCGGGCCAACGTTCGCTTCGCGACCACGATTACGGGGACTTCGACGACGGTGACTCCGTTCATTGCCGGCAATCTCGAGCGCGATTGGTCAACCGGCTCGCTGGCGCCGCCAAAGTCGCCGTGGAGCTTCTACGGTCGCAAGGGCAATCTCAGAATGCGTCGGCCCAACCCACCCATCGCCAAGGGCAGCATTACTTCGATACAAGGTGGAACAGGACTCCAGGTCGTTAGCGCCGGCCTCGAAGCGAAGCTCGATGCGACGCTGGAACAATCCCTCCGTGTCTCGGCCAGGCCTTCTTGCCCCCCGCCGCCCCCCCCTGGAGTGCTCGCTTGCGCGCTGCTTGGCAACTTCGGCCAGGCGACGCTGGACGGGAAAGTCACCTTCCCCACGTTCGGCAGCCAGACCTTCACGTTCAAGGGGCACACCGTGCTCACCGCCAGTGGTCCCGCGCCGGCGCAACGCTTCGCTTATCTCGGTGGCTCGAGCACGCTTGCCACGGTCAATCTTCTGGCGTTGGGTGGTGATCACCTCCTCTTTCTTTCCGGGGATTACGTCATCCCCCTCGACCGGATCCAGTTGCCGTTCCTCGGGAATCCGTTCATCGCGCTGAGGTATGCCGCCGGGAACGCCGGTGTCGATCGAGTCCCGAGCCTGATTCAAAACGTCGGCGTCGGCGTTGGCGTGGGCTTGTTCCGCGTGGACTACAGCATCGATCCCGCCAGCAATCGGTCGCCATTCTCGCGAAAGCACGCCTGGTCATTCGGAGTGTCGATTTCGCCCTGATCTGAATTCGGTTTGCTCCGTCTATCCACCGTGGGTATATTCCTGAGCGTGACTTTTGCATCGTGTCGCGCGAAAACAGGTGGGTAAATGGGGACGCTAGTGGTAATTCCGGCGCGCCTCGGCGCCCTGCGTCTCCCCCGCAAACCCCTCCGACTCCTTTCCGGACTCCCCCTCATCGTCCGGGTCTGGCAAAGAATCTCCCAAATGAATGTCGCTGACGCCGTCGTAGTCGCTACCGACGACGAATCCGTTGCATCCGCGGCCAGGCAAGCCGGCGCGGAATGCGTTCTTACCAGCGATAAACACTCTTCGGGCACCGAGCGGGTGGCCGAAGTGGCGGCGCAGCCGCGATTTCGGGGCTACCGAACGATCGTCAATGTGCAGGGCGACGAGCCTTTCATCGGCTCGGGAGCGGTGCGAGGAGCGGCGCAGCTGGTCTCCAGCGGGAGGTTTCCCATCGGAACCGCCGCCTCGCGGGCGAGCACGGAGATACTGGATACGCCGAGTCTGGTGAAGGTGGTCGTGGCCGACGATGGGCGGGCGATGTACTTCTCGCGCGCACCAATTCCTTTCTTGAGGGACCACGCAGATCGCACCAGGCTCGCCGAGCGAACTTTGCAGCACATCGGCGTGTACGCCTACTCACCTGAAGCTTTACGTGAATGGGTGTCTTTACCGCCTCATCCGCTCGAAGAGATCGAGCGACTGGAGCAGCTCCGTCCGCTCGCCGCCGGTCTGTCTATCGGAGTGGCGGTCACGAACGAAGCACCGGCAAGTGGAATCGACACTGAAGAAGACCTCGAGCGCGCCAATGCGCGCTGGGATGCCTTTATGGCGGGAGCAGTGACTAATGCAGGGTAATTCCAGCCAACAGACGCGCTACATCTTCATCACCGGCGGAGTGGTTTCCTCGCTGGGGAAGGGGATTGCTGCGGCTTCTCTCGGACGACTTCTGGTCGAGCGCGGCATGCGCGTGACGATCATGAAGTTCGATCCCTACCTGAACGTTGATCCGGGCACGATGTCGCCGTTCCAGCACGGCGAGGTCTTCGTGACCGACGACGGAGCGGAGACCGATCTCGACCTCGGCCACTACGAGCGATTCATCGATCGGTCGCTCGCTCAGGCCAACAACATCACCACCGGTCGGATCTACCTCAACGTCATCACCAAGGAGCGCCGCGGCGAGTACCTCGGCTCGACCGTGCAGGTCATTCCCCATGTGACGGACGAGATCAAGGGAGCGATGAAGCGGCTGGCACCCGACAGCGACGTGGTTATCGTCGAGATCGGTGGCACCGTCGGCGACATCGAGTCGCTGCCTTTCCTCGAGTCGATCAGGCAGTTCCGGCACGAGATCGGGCGTGAGAACGCGATCTTCATTCACCTGACGCTGGTTCCGTTCATCGCCGCCGCCGGCGAGGTGAAGACGAAGCCGACGCAGCACTCGGTGCGTGAGCTGATGGAGATCGGGATCCAGCCCGACATTCTGATTTGCCGTACCGAGCGCGCCCTTTCAGAGGAAGTCAAACGCAAGATTGCGCTGTTCTGCAACGTCGAATTCGGCGCTGTCATCGAGAGCCGGGACGTGCCGACGATTTATCAGATTCCGCTGTTGTTCCACGAGCAGGGGCTCGATGAGCGTGCAATGCACAAGCTCGGCTTGCTCGGCCGCAAGGCGCCCGACCTGTCACGGTGGCGGTCGATGGTGGAGAGAGTCATCCATCCCCATGGCCGCGTCAGAATCGCCGTCATCGGCAAGTACACCGGACTCGTCGACAGCTACAAGAGCGTTCAGGAGGCTCTCATTCACGGCGGTATAGCTAACGATGTCGGTGTCGACATCGTCTGGCTCGCCAGCGACCTGTTCACCAATCGCGAGAAGACCCGGGAATTGCTCGCTGATTTCCACGGTGTCCTGGTTCCGGGTGGCTTCGGCGTTCGCGGAGTCGAGGGCATGCTGGAAGCAATCGGCTACGCGCGAGAATCGGGGCTGCCGTTTTTCGGGATCTGCCTGGGAATGCAGACGGCAATCATCGAGTTCGCTCGCAACGTGATGGGGTTGTCCGACAGCCACTCCAGCGAGTTTGCGCCCGAGTGCGACAACGCGGTGATCTCGCTGATGGAAGACCAGCAGCACGTCACCGACATGGGTGGCACCATGCGTCTGGGCGCCTATCCCTGCCGGCTCGGCGCGGGTACGCAGGCGGCCGCGATTTACGGCGCGCCGCAGGTCAGCGAGCGGCATCGCCATCGCTACGAAGTCAACAACAAGTATCGCGAGCAGTTCATCGAGCACGGCCTCAATTTGAGCGGCTTGTCGCCCGACGGTTCGCTCGTGGAAATGATCGAGTTGCAGACGCATCCGTGGTACATCGGCTGTCAGTTCCATCCCGAGTTGCAATCGCGCCCGACGCGGCCCCACCCCTTGTTCGCAAGTTTCATTGGCGCCGCGGTGCAGGCAAAATCGCCAACCAGAAGCAGCCGGAAGCGAGCGCCCCTAGAAGCGGCGGAATAGCGTGGCGGAATTCTTTCCGGCAGACAAACTCTTTCTGATCGCCGGGCCATGCGTGCTGGAGAGCGACGAGCTCAACCTGCGCGTCGGCGAAACGCTGGCAAAGCTGGCGGAAAAAATTCCCGGCGGCATCATCTACAAGGCCAGCTTCGATAAGGCCAACAGGTCCAATCGCGGTGCGGCGCGTGGACCGGGACTCGACGCCGGTCTCGAGG
>JBKPDS010000064.1:0-10025 GCA_046727995.1 Gemmatimonadota bacterium | reverse complement strand
GGCGACGCATCTGGCGCAGCTCCCTGGATTCGGATTGCTGATGGCGACGCGCGACGAATTCGACGGCCTCGCTCCGCGCCCACCGCAACCGAAATTCACTACCAGCGCCGAGCGATTGCGCCTGTTCGACGAATTGAGCGGACAGCTGCGCAGCGTGCTGCAGGGGATGTCGTGGGAGCAGGCGCAGCAGCCATGGAAGCTTCGTCTCGGCGACAAAGTTGTGCTGAACGCGCCGAGGACACACGTTATTCGCACGGCGTTCGTCACGCACTCGGCGCATCATCGGGCGCAGCTCGGAGTTTATCTAAGGATGCTGGAGGTCCGGGTGCCGTGGAGCTACGGCACCAGTGCGGATGAAGAGCCGCCGCCGGCGATGTAGCCCGCTGTCCGCTACCCCTGTTCCGTGCCCGTACCCGCTTCCCGTAACGCGTAACGCGTTAACCGTTACCCGCCTCCCGCCTCCCGCTTCCCGCTTCCCATGCACTTACTCTTCACTCTCCTCTGTTCTTTCCTCCTCTGGGCCTGCGGCGCTGGGTCTTCGCGCGAAGCCAGCGACGACACCGTTCGCGCCACGACACCGCCGGTGGATGTGCAACCTCGCGTCGGTACCCATGACTGGACGCGGTTCGGGTGGGACGCGACGCGCTCGAACGTTGCCACCGACGAGACAGGAATCACGGCCGCGAACATCGCCACGATGCGGCGGCAGCAGGTCAATCTCGATGGAACCGTCGATGCGTCGCCGATCTACTTGCACGGCGTGCGCGTGAACGGCGCCGACCGCGACGTCTTCTTCGTCACCACCACCTACGGGAAGACGCTGGCGATCGATGCGAATGACGGCACGATCCTTTGGCGATATACGCCGACGACCTACGACAGAGTGGCGGGATCGCGACAAGTTACGACGGCGACACCAGTCGCTGACCCGGGGCGAAGCTTCATTTACGCCGCGTCGCCGGATGGACACATTCAGAAGCTCTCCGTCGCCGACGGACGCCCTGTTTGGAACACCGCCATCACCCGTCTGCCCGAGCGTGAAAAGATTGCTTCTTCGCTCAATTTCTTGCGTGGTCGGGTGATCGCAACGACCGGCGGGTACATCGGCGACGCGCCGCCGTACCAGGGCCACGTTGCCATTATCGATGCGGCGACTGGTCGACTGCTCCACGTCTGGAACTCGCTCTGCAGCGACAGGCTCGAGCTCATCGATCCGTCGTCGTGCGGCGAAAGCGACTCGGCGATCTGGGGACGGGCTGGCGCGGTGATCGACACTACCACCGGTGACATCTACGTCGCCACCGGCAATGCCCGCTGGGACGGCCGCACCAACTGGGGCGATGCCGTGATCGCCATCGATTCAAGCGCCACGAGGATCATCGACAACTACACTCCCACCAACACCAACGAGCTCGGCTCACGCGACACCGATCTCGGCTCGACTTCTCCAGTGCTGCTCGGCGATGGCTACGTGCTACAGGGTGGTAAGGACGGGATTATCCGCGTGGTTCAGTTCGGTCGCACCCGCGGTGCGTCGCCCCGCAAAGGAGGCGAGACGCAAGTGGTGAAGACGCCGTCGGGCGACGATCTCTTCACCGCGCCGGCGGTGCGACGTGGATCGCCGACCTGGGTCTTCGCTGCCGACGGTGGCGCTACGGCAGCGTGGACTTTTGCGAATGGCCGCCTGCAGCAGATGTGGCGCAACGGGAACAGTGGTACGAGTCCGGTACTCGCCGGCGGTCTGCTTTACATCTACGACCCGGGCGGTGGAATCAAGGTCTACGAGCCTGAATCAGGACGACAGGTCGCCAATCTCGAGAGCGGGAGCGGGCACTGGAACAGTCCGATCATCGCCGACGGTCGGATCGCGTTGCCGGAGGGGGACTCCAACAGCCACCGGACGAGCGGGGTTCTCAATATCTGGCGTCTCCCCTGAATCCCGCGCTTCCAGGAGCGTTCGATCGTAATCACAAGAGAGTTCGATCGAAACCCGAACGGGGCCTGATTAATGCCTTAGAGTCACGCACTGGGATGATCGCACCAGCCCAGAATCAGGGATCACTGCATCCAGCAGTTTCGTGGCGCTTCTGGCGACGCCTTCTTCCACAGGGGCGCCACCGTGATCGAGATCGTAGAATCAAGACCCGACGTTGCGACCGGACCCAGCGCGGCAAGACAGCCGCCCGCGTATAGACCAACAACGAGAGATGGCCGGCAGAAGGACATGCGACTAGCAGATTTCATATCGACTAATCGCGATGCGATCCTGGCCGAGTGGGAAGAGTTCGCCAAGTCCTGCGTTCCTGCCAGCGGTTCAATGGGGATTTCGGCGCTGAGTGATCACGCCAACGAGATGCTGACGGTGATTGCGGCGGATCTCAAAACCCCGCAGGGTGGTTTCGAGCAATCGGAAAAATCGAAGGGACACGGACCCGTCCAGGATATCAGTATCCGGACCGCCGCCGAAAAGCATGGCACCGGCAGAGCGGAAAGTGGGTTTACGCTGGACCAGATGGTGGCGGAGTATCGTGCGTTGCGCGCCAGTGTCATCCGACTCTGGACCAAGGATCGGGCAGAAGTCACAACAACTGATCTCGATGATCTGACGCGCTTCAACGAAGCCATCGACCAGGCACTGGCGGAATCAATTACTCGCTTCACCCAGGATCTCGACAAATCGAAGGAAATGTTCCTGGCAATTCTTGGCCACGATCTCAGAAATCCGATCGGAGCTGTATTGACCTCCGCCAAGTTCATGCTCGACACGCAGGAGCTCGCGGAGCCACACCTGACGCTCATATCGCGTATCGTCAGCGCAACAACTCGCATGAATCAAATGGTCGGCGCGTTATTGGACTTCACGCGCAGCCGGCTCGGGGGTGGTATCCCGATCGATCGCTCAACGATGAACATGGGGAAGGTGGTACACGACGTTACGGACGAAATCTCGGCGGCTCATCCGGGTCGCGCGATCAAAGTCGACGCGCGCGGAGCACTGAACGGGGAATGGGATTGCGCCAGAATGAGCCAGGTGCTGACCAATCTGATCGGTAACGCGTTGGAGCATGGCTCGGATCGCACGGCCGTCAAGGTGGACGTCCAGGGAAACGACAAAGAGGTCACGATTGCAGTACACAACCGCGGCGCTCCAATCTCGGAAGATCAGCTCGATGGAATCTTCAACGCGATGAAGCAGAAGGCGGCAACTGGTACGAAAACCGGACCAGCCGCAAATCTTGGACTAGGTCTCTACATCGCCGATCAAATCGTGCAGGCGCACAAGGGCAGAATAGACGTTGAATCTTCTGAAGAGAGGGGGACCACTTTCACGGTTCATCTGCCACGTCGGGCATAGACGATCACGACGGCGGTGCCTTCTTCGAGTGGGAAGACAAGGTGAGGGCAGACGGAATTCGGGCCAGTATCGCGAAGCGGCTGCGAAACGTCTGCAGCTTTATGTCCGCAGAGGACTTCGCGGTGCTGGTGGACGAAATGACGAAAGTGCAGCTCGGTGGGGAGCGACGCTCGCGCTGACACCAGACTCAAACGCCACGCCCATCTGCTGGTGTCTAAATTCTCTGGAACGTAGGTTAGGCACGTCGATCGCGTCGCGCTCGTGTCGATCGCGTTTCAACGGAGGAATTTCATGCGGTACCGTATTCTCTCCCTCGCTTCGCTCTTTCTCGTTGTAGCGGCGCCGTCAGCTCCGGCACAATCGGACCTGCCGATCCGCAGCCAGAAACTCTCCAATGGACTCGAGGTTCTCGTCATCGAGAACCACTCGGTCCCGCTCGTTACCGTGGAGCTCGACGTCAAGAACGGCGGCTTCACTGAGACGCCCGAGTACAACGGCCTTTCGCACCTCTACGAGCACATGTTCTTCAAGGCGAATCGGACGATTCCGTCGCAGGAGGAATACATGCGGCGGATACGCCAGCTCGGGGCGAGCTGGAACGGATCGACCAGCGAAGAACGCGTGAACTATTTCGTCACTGTCGGTACGGACAGCGTCGTACCCGCGATGCAATTCATGGAAGACGCGATTCGCTACCCGCTGTTCAAGCAGGAAGAGCTGGTGAGAGAACGTCCGGTGGTGCTCGGCGAATTCGATCGCAACGAGGCGAATCCGTATTTCCACCTCCAACGCGCCATCGACACCATTCTCTGGACGCCAGGCTATTACTCGCGGAAGAATGTCATCGGGAACCGTCAGATCATCATCACTGCCACGCAGCAGAAGATGTCGACGATCCAGAATCGCTACTACGTCCCGAACAATACTGCGCTGATTCTGGCGGGCGACATCACGCCGGCGCGGGGGTTCGCTCTGGCGCAACAGGTATTCGGCGACTGGCCGCGTGGCCCGGATCCATTCTCGTCACCAATTCCCAATCCTCCACCTCTCACCAAGAGCAGCGCAGTGATCGTGGAGAAGCCGGTGAACGGCGCCGCTCTCTTGATGCGGTGGGACGGCCCAAGTGTGACAGCTGATGCCCCGGCAACTTACGCTGCTGATTTGGTGAGCCAGGTACTCGGCAATCACACCAGCAAGTGGTACAAGCGACTGGTGGACTCGGGGCTCACTTTCGACGCCAGCCTCAGTTACTACACGCTCAATCACGTCGGGCCGATCACGGTTTTCGCGCAGGTCGCTCCCGAAAAAATTCTCGACGCAAGACGGGCGATTCTGGAAGAGCTGACAAAGCTGACCGATACCTCCTACATCACGACTACGGAGCTTGATGCGGCAAAGCGGCAGCTTGGCATCAACGCTTTGTACGAGCGCGAAGTGTCAACGGAGTGGGCGCACACCATTGGATTCTGGTGGGCGGTGGCAGGACTCGACTACTACCGCAACTACGTCCCGAACATGCAGCGGGCGACGAAGCAGGACATTGCTCGTTACCTGAAGACGTACATCGTCGGCAAGCCGTTCGTGACTGGTGTTTTGATCAGCCCTGACGATCGCGCCAAACTGAAGCTCACGCCTGAAGCCATATTCGCTGCCGGAGGCTTCTAAGATGAAACGCACTCTGATTCTGCTTGCAGCGATAGTTGCGACCGCGACGTCCGCTGTTTGCCAGACCGTCACCACCAGCAAGTTCGACGTCGCCGGAATTCCGGTCATCTTCAAGCCGGTGCAAGCCAACGATGTCATTGCGGTTCGTCTCTACCTGCGCGGCGGCAGCGCCAACCTCTCTGCCAGCAATGCCGGCATCGAAGATCTGATGTTCCAGTCGGCGACGCGCGGCACATCGAAGTACGACAAGGACGCCTTCAACGCCAAGCTCGTCGAGACAGGCACCGCGATCAATTCTGGCGCTGAATACGACTACTCCCTGCTCTCCCTCCAGGCAGTAAGGCAGCATTGGAACGAAGCATGGGATCTGTTCACCGAAGCGGCGTTGCATCCGACCTATCCGGCAGCGGAAGTGGAAGTCGTGCGCGCGCAATTGGTCGATGCAGCGAAGAGAATTCCCGACGACCCGGATTCTTACGTCCAGTATCTTGCCGACAGCTCGTTGTACGCCGGCCACGCGTACGCGGCTCGCCCGACAGGAACGCCGGCGTCGCTCGCGGCGATTACGAGGCAAGCGCTGATCGACTGGCACAGACAGAGATTCACGAAGGAGAATCTCCTGCTGGTCGTCGTCGGCAACGTGAACCGGGAAGACCTGACGAAAAAGATCGCCGCGTCCTTTGGAGCGCTACCGGCGCGGGGTGGCAGTGCGACGAGCCCGCCGGCGCTGGGCACAGTCACGCCCGATGTGGTTGTCGTCACCCGCGAGCTGCCGACCAACTACATACTTGGCCAGTTTGCCGCTCCGCCGCCGAGCAGCAACGATTACGCGGCGATGCGGGTTGCTACTGACATCCTCTCACACCGGCTGTTCGAGGAAGTGAGAACCAAGCGCAATCTGAGCTACGCCGTTTTCGCGGGTCTCGACAATCAGGCCGCGAATGTCGGCTCGCTATACGTGACCGCTGTCGATCCTGATACGACGATGAAGGTGATGTTCGCCGAGGTGCGTCGACTTCAGCGCGAGCCGCTCTCCCAGTCTGACCTGGCGGAGGAGGTCAACACTTTTCTGACCCAGTTCTGGATGCAACAGCAAAGCAACATGGGTCAGGCGCGACAGCTGGGACAGTTCGAGCTGCTAGGCGGCGGCTGGCAGAATCTCGACCGGTTCGCCGCGGCGGTGCGGCGTGTGACTCCAGCCGACGTGCAGCGCGTGGCCTCCCGGTACCTGCAGCACGCACGATTTGCGGTGATCGGAGATCCGGCCAAGATCGGCAGGCCGTTGTTCACGTCGTTCTGAAAGCGGGAGGCGGGAAGCGGGAGGCGGAGCCCGCTACGCGCTACCCTCTTCCCTCTTCCCGCTTCCCGCTTCCCGCTCCACGCACCAGTCGACGAGCTCCTGCGCCAGCTCGCGGTGACCGTCCTCGCTGTCATTCCTTGCGGCGACCTGCATCTCCGAAAGCTCCAGGATCCCGGTAATGACTCGCAGTATTGTCTCGTGCGAAGCGCCGTTTGCTCGTCCGGCTTTAAAGTACGCGTGGACGGCGTCACGCAACGCGATGCGGTCTTTGGTTGCAGTGGCGGTATCGGCGATAAGCGTCTCCAATTCAGGTACCGACGCTTGGCCTGGTTTTTTTCTGGACACGGAATGCCTGGTTGAAGGGACGGCGTCGCCAGAATCGCCAGGGATGGGTGGTTTGTATTAGCCGAGGAGAAGGGGCTGGTGCGAACGTCCCGTCTTGGCTCTCTCACCCGCGAGTTACGCTCTATTTTGCTTGAAGAATTCCTGTATCGACCAGGTTGTGATTTGCTGTTGCAGGTCCTCACCGTCGGGGCGCGGGTCTGCGACCACGAAAGTCCTGCTATTTATCAAAGATTTGAGCACCACCAGTACCTTTTCCGGAGTTGCCCCGTCATCCCTCAATGCGGTCGTGAATCGCCCTACTGCCGTGCGTAGCGTGTGCATTGAGTTGGCACTTGCTATCGCTGCCTGCTCGACGGCTATGTAAAGCTCTTCGCACACCGCAGCCGGAGGGGGCGGATGGCTGTTGGTAGCTGCCGAGCGGCGGAGCTCGTCACAGGCAGCCGAAGCCCGGCTGGCAATCGCGGCGGAATCGTGTCCGCGCGAGGGCGACGCTTCTTTGGGAATAGAGCGATCCCGGAGGGAGGACGGCGTCGCCAGAATCGCCAATTGCTGTCCTGCAAACCTGCCGACAGCGGAATCGCGGGCTGGTGCTAACTTCCGCGAAGTAGTACAAACACATGTTAACGCTTTTTTCGCGCCAAATCCATATCGAGTGATCCCCCTTAGAGGACAATGGACGATGAAACCGTTCCGCCGCTGTGCGACCGCTCTGCCGTTCGCGCTCCTTTTCGTCGCCGTCTTGCCGATTGTCGCAATTGCGCAAGCACGGCGTCCGATCGCCGACACGGATCTGTTCAAGTTCGTCTGGGCAGCGGATCCGCAGATCTCGCCCAACGGATCGCAGGTCGCGTTCGTGCGTGTCAACGTCAACGAGGATAAGGATCGATACGAGACGCAGATCTTTGTGGTTCCTGCTGATGGAAGCGCGCCGCCGCGGCCGCTGACATCGGGTCGCAACGATCGGTCGCCGCGCTGGTCACCGAACGGTCGCGAGATGGCCTTCGTGCGCACGCCGGAGCCGGTCGATGGAAAGCAGAACCCGTCGCAGATATTTCTGATCTCGATGGACGGCGGTGAGGCGCGCGCGCTCACCAACTTGCCGAAGGGAGCGTCGTCGCCGGTCTGGTCGCCAGACGGGCGGACGATTGCATTTCTCTCCACACCGGATACGACGAAATCCGATTCGTCTAAGAAATCAGCCGACACCACCAAGAAGCACGTCAGCGATGTGCGGGTGATTACGCGGGCGCAGTACCGGTGGAACGGCGGCGGATACACCGACGTCACCGCGCATTCGCACATATACACGATACCGGCGAGCTTCACGCCGACGGGCGGACCGCCGAGCGCGAAGCAGATCACCTTCGGGACATTCGACGAAGACGAGCCGGTGTGGTCTCCCGATGGATCACGGCTGTACTTCACCTCTAACCGGCATCTCGAGCCGTATTATGAGACGACCGGTCCCGAGCTTTTCTCGGTCGCGGCGAGTGGCGGATCGATGGCCAAGGTTGCCAGTCTCGACGGACAAATCGGCTCAGTGGCAATCTCTCCCGACGGAAAGCGCATCGCTTTCACGGGGATCGAAAATGCGAAGCCGCTGCGGTTCTACAACGAGGCGGACTTGTACGTCATGGATGCGACCCCCGGCGCCAGGCCGCGCAATCTCACCACCGGCTACGACTACGATATCGAAGGCGGACTCACCGGCGATCAGCATCCGCCGCGCGCGGGCGCCGGCGGTGGCGTGATCTGGAGCAAGGACGGCCGCAGCCTGATCGTGGTGACGACGGAGAACGGTCGAGCGAATCTCAAACGCTTCTCGGCGACTGATGGTAAGGTCGATTCAGTCACGACGGGCAACCATGACGTCGTTTCTTACACCGCGAACAGCGACGCGTCGAAAATCGTCGCGCTGATCTCGACGCCAATGAACATCGGCGATCTGTTCGTCATCTCGCCCCTCGCCCCTCGTCCCTCGCCCCTCCAGATCACTCGAGTGAACGAACCCCTCTTATCCACCCTCGACCTGACAGCACCCGAAGAATTCTGGTACAACAGCTTCGACGGCAAACGCATTCAAGGTTGGATCCTCAGGCCGCCCGGGTTCAGCGCGTCGAAAAAATATCCGATGATCCTCGAGATCCACGGCGGGCCCAACGCCGCTTATGGCTACACCTTCACCCACGAGTTCGACTGGATGGCGGCCAAGGGCTACGTCGTCCTTTACACCAATCCGCGCGGGAGCACGTCGTACGGTCAGGATTTCGCCAACATCATCCAGTACCACTATCCGGGCGACGACTACAAGGATCTGATGGCAGGTGTGGACGAGGTCCTCAAACGTAATTTCATAGACTCCACCCGTATGGGTGTCACCGGCGGGAGTGGCGGCGGCGTGCTCACCAACTGGATCGTCGGCCACACCCACCGCTTCGCCGCCGCGGTTTCCCAACGCTCGATCGCCGACTGGTCGGGCTTCTGGTACTCGGCGGATTTCACGCTGTTCAATCCAACGTGGTTCTCCGGCGCGCCGTGGGAGAATCCGAAACAGTTCGAGGAGCTCTCCCCGATCACTTACATCAAGAACGTGGAAACACCTTTGATGTTGATCGAGGGCGAGTCAGACATGCGCACCCCACCCGCACTCGGCGGCGAGCAGATGTTCAGGGCGCTCAAGTATCTGCACAAGCCGACGGTGATGGTGCGATTCCCCGACGAAACTCATGAACTCTCGCGGTCGGGGAAACCGTGGCATCGCGTCGAACGGCTGCGGCACATCGTGGGGTGGTTCGATAAGTACCTGGATAAGGTGCCGACGACTGTATACGACGTACAGTAGCGGGAGGCGGGAGGCGGGAAGCGCGAGGCGGGAGGCGGGAGGCGGGAGGTGGGAGGCGGGTAACGGGTAACGGGTAACGGATTACGGGTTACGCGTTACGGGTAGCGGGTACGGGCAACGGACAGCGCGCACCTATTCAGCTGCAGTTCAGTTGTTGCTCTGAGTCCCGTGCTCCCTGATGTACTTGCACACGGCCTTCCCCGAGTACTCCGCGACACTCTCCGGAATCACCGGACCCCACGCCCCGGGGACGCTGGCCGAAACCACCAACGTGCCCTGGAGATAAAGAGTCGTCGACAGCACGCGGATCCGGTCGGTGGGGCATGTCATCTCGTACTCGATCATCGCGCTGTCGTATAGGCGGCCGCGCGATGTCTTCACCGGTTGGCGATAGACGGCGCGCTGCCAAACGCTGTACGTACCCTTGCCGGTGCTGGCGATTCTGGTACGATCGAAGCGCACGGTGGAGTTGTTGGTCATCGCCGCGCCGAGCCAGCGATCATCTGCGCCAGATGACG
>JBKPDS010000063.1:0-6115 GCA_046727995.1 Gemmatimonadota bacterium | reverse complement strand
GCACCTGCCGCCACGACCGCCAGCAGTACCACGGCCAACCCGCCCATTCACCGCATCAATATCAACACTGCGACCGACGCCGAGATTCTCAGCATCCCCGGCATGGGCCCGCGCATGCTCCACGAGTTCAAGGAATACCGGCCCTACACCTCTATCGAGCAGTTCCGCCGTGAAATCGGGAAATACGTGGACAAGGCAGAGGTCGCACGGCTCGAGCAATACATCACGATCAAGTAGGCCGGACGCACCGGCCGTAAATCTCCGGCTGTAGCATGAAACACGATCTTCCGTTCACGGCCACGCTCGACGAATACGAGCGAGAAGCCAACGCGTTATTCGAGGCGGTTCGGGCAGGCGAGAATGCGGCGCTCTGGAATTTCAAATGGCTGCATCCGCATTATCGCGGCAAGACGGTCACCGATGTCAAGCCGGAAGCACTCGATCTCGACGATGCACGCCTGGTCGTAGCGCAGGAGTACTCGTTCCATACCTGGCACGATCTGGAGAACTTTACAAAAGAAGTAGCACGCGAAGGCCCTGTGAGAAAGTTCGAGCAGGCGGTCGAGGCCGTGGTCGCCGGGGATGCAGCGACGCTCCGCTCGATGCTGCGCGACGATCCGCAGCTCGTGCATGCGCGGTCAGCGCGACGTCATCACGCGACTTTGCTGCACTACATCGCGGCCAACGGTGTCGAGGGTGTCCGGCAGAAGACTCCCGCCAATGCCGTTGAGGTCGCCCAAATCCTTCTGGACGCCGGCGCCGAGCCCGATGCAGTGGCAGTGATGTACGACAATCTCTGCACGACGATGAGCATGCTGGTCTCCAGCGCTCATCCTGCCCAGGCCGGCCTGCAGGCACCGCTGGCTGAGATGCTGTTGGATTATGGTGCGAAGCATCGAGGCCCCGGCTCGGAGTGGCAATCGAACCTGATGACGGCACTTTCGTTCGGTTACGTCGCGACTGCGGAGACACTCGCCCAGCGTGGTGCACCGGTCGACGACTTGCCGGCCGCAGCGGGGCTGGGCCGAGTCGAAGAGACAATTCGGCTTCTTCCCACCGCGGACAGCAAGAGCAAGCACGTCGCACTCGCGCTTGCCGCCCAGCATGGTCACGCCGAAGTGGTGAGACTGCTGCTCGACGCGGGTGAAGATCCGAACCGGTACAACCCGGACGGATTTCATGCGCATTCGACGCCGCTCCATCAGGCGATCGCGTCCGACCGACCGGGTGTGGTGCGATTGCTCCTGGACAGAGGTGCGCGCACCGACATCAAGGATACGATCTTCGAGGGCACACCGCTCGGTTGGGCGATCTATTGCAAGCGACCAGCAATCGCGGAGGAGCTGCGGAACCGCGGCGCACCAGCGAGCTAATACTGGCAGTCCACTCCGGTTGCAGCGGACGGCGCTGAGCGCCGCCGCTGAACCAGAGGTTATTCATCCCGCCAACAGTTACCGGCCGTGGTCCAGCTGACCGCGAATCTCTCCACCCGGGAAATCGCCAGGTCCGGAGTTGACCCCGTCGACGCCGTCGTTGGTGTGGACGTTGACGTAGGTCAAACCAGCTCTCATCGCATCGAGCAGGGGCATGTTCGTACCAACTGCACTGGCGGGGCAGGTCACGCCCGCCGGTGAAAAGCTGCCGGATGCGAGGACACCGTTTTGCGGTCCCGACCCGCTTGGGCCCGGCGTGCCAGTTGGCCCCGCAGGCGGCGGATAGAGCCACATCCGGATTGGCCCATTCACTCCGGGAGGGCCACAGTGGATGTGCGACATGAAGACGTTGTCGATGTTCGAGGCAATGAGCCGGTAGTCGACGGTGCCATCATCATTGACCCGGAAGATCGCTTCGCCCTGCGCCTTCGAATCGGCCGGCGTCGAAGTGGTGCAAGTCGGGCAAACCTCTTCCGCACCGGTCATGTGGGTGCCGAGATTGACGTCGCCGTTTCCTCCGGCGTTACTCACGAATAATGGCACTCTTATTTCGAAGGCCGTTGGTGCCGGTTTGTCCGTAGTGCAGGCAATGAGGAACGGCGCGATAGCGCCGAAGATTATTTCTCTCCGCAACATGAGATCCTCCCGCGTTCTACGTGTCTTCGCACCCTCACATCAGGTTATGCGCCTCGTCGTGCGCGGGACTCGGTCGAGTCGACGCGTAACCGAGAAACTACCGCGGCCGGCCAAGGGCGGAAGGGCTGAGGAGGGGTTGGCCATTTCCTCTACTCGCGGCATCCAACAGACAAACGAGCCACCGGAGCGCGATATGACGAATCAACGGATCCTGGTCGTGCTGACCTTCATCAATCTGCTTTTGCTCGGCGGGCTTGCCATCGATCGCGTGCGACCGGCGTTCGCAAAGCAAACCACATTACCGGTTCTCCGCGGCAGTGCTCTCGAGATCGTCGATGCTCAGGGCAGGACGCGTGCGACGATTGGTGTCCTTCCGCCAAGCATTGTCGATTCAAAACGCTATCCGGAGACGGTGCTCCTCAGACTGATCGACCCGAAAAGCGGCCCAGTGGTTAAGATCGGCGCGGCCAGCGATGGGGGTGCGCTCGGGCTGACGGATGGTGCAAACCGCGGTGTGCAGGTGTTCGCACACGACACCGGAAGCTTTGTCAGGATTGTCGATCGCGCCGGCCGAGAGCGGGTGATACGTCCATAGCATTCGCCCTGCTAGTTGGCAAACTCCGCCAGCTTGCGCAGACGAATGTTGGGATCGCTGGCGAACTGGTGTTGCAGCCAACCGAGGTGCCCGGCGCCAAAGATCACCAGCACACGCTCAGATGGTGAGTCGGCGAGCCGCACGACGTTGCTGTATATCCGCATGTTGCGACGGAACCAGTCCGAGACCAGGTCTGCCCCAGCCCAGTCACCTGGCTCGCCAAAGTGTGCTTCCCGAAAGTAGAAGCCCACATCGCTGGTGACCTTGTCGTCCGCGTTCATGTAGAGCAGCGTCTCGAGGATGGTGTGCGAGGCCAGATAGTCGTTCTGCGCCTTCACCATCGCGCCGATCTCTGCCAGCATCGCGTCGAGCTCCTTGGAGCGGCCACTCGCCTTGGCGTAGTCTACGATGCGCTGGAACGGGAACTCGCCATCGACATCCACCGGGTAAACCGTCTTGTGGCCGAGCTCCTTGGCGAGCCGATATCCGATCTGATCGATTTCGTTGCGCGACAGAGTGTATTTTCCGGCGACGTAGTCGGAGTACTCGCGTCCCGCCCGCTGACTAAAGACGTCCGATTCAATCGCAATCTTGGTAGGATGAAATTTTTTCAGGACGTCGGTCAGCTGCGCGATTTCTCGCTGGCGCTTCGGTGCCAGGACATCGTCGGCCTGGGTGTTAAAGATGTCGCGCCCCGGGTTGGCCATGTGGTAAACGCCGAGCACCAGCACCTCAGCGCGGGGCTGTGCCGCCGGTGATTGTTGTGACAGCGCCGGGCAGAACGCCAGCGTCAGCGCCAGCAGGGCAAGAAAATTTTTCATGAGGCAACGATGTCCAGTATGAAGGTTGGAGACAAAGTTCCGGATTTCACCACGCTCGATGACAATGGCAAGCCTGTTTCAATCGCGGACTTCAGGGGCAAGTCGGTGGTCTTGTACTTCTATCCAAAAGACGACACATCCGGCTGCACCAGGGAAGCGTGCGATTTTCGCGATGCGTTCCCGCGGTTCGGAAAAATCGATGCGGAGGTAATCGGCGTAAGTCCGGACAGCGTCGAATCACACCGCAAATTCAAGAAGAAGTACGAGCTTCCATTCAAGCTGCTCGCCGACGAAGGCCACAAGCTGGCCGACAAGTTTGGGGTCTGGAAAGAGAAATCGATGTACGGCCGCAAGTTCATGGGGATCGAGCGCACGACCGTACTCATCGACCCGAACGGACGCGTCGCTCGAATCTTTCCGAAGGTGCGCGTCCCGGGGCACGTCGAAGAAGTGGAGTCTGCTCTACGCGAGCTCGATACCACCAGCTAGCCGCTACTTCTTCGACGGCGAGAGACCGGGCATCGGCTCGTCGGCAGTGGGACCGTAGATCGACGGCACCGGAACATCGATCAGCCTCAGATACACCGTAAGCTGGCCACGATGGTGAACGAGATGGTTGATCGTTTGCCGCACGATTACTCCCCGCGGCGCGGTGAAGAAGACCTGTTGTCCCCTCTTCAAAGACCAGTTGACTTTGTAGTCGGAGTCCTTGGAAGCTGCGATTGCCTTGCGCGCCTCTTTCACGTGCTTGTCGAAAGTCTTTACCAGATCCTCGGTTTTCTCGTACGAGTATCCGGGGTAGCCGCCGAGGTCGAGCGAAGTCTGGGTCACAGCGTTGGTAATCCAGCCCGGCATTCCTGCGACGAGCTGAGTGAGATGGCCGAGCGAGAACGACTTGGGATGCGGCTTGAATTGCCCTTTGTCGGTCGGAACTCTCTCGATCACCTTGCGCGTCGTTGCCATTTCCTGATCGAATTCGGGCAGCAGAGAGTCGGCGATGCTCATAGCGGGAGGCGAGAGGCGGGAGGCGGGAGGCGAAGTGTAAGACGTAAAATAATAGCAATCGCTTCCCTTGCCCGCTTCCCGCCTCCTCCCTCACCCATTCATCCGATACCGACGTGAGAGCCAGACTGCGAGTGTGAAGCAGTCACATTCACCGGGTTAGCATGTCGAAATCGGGAAGCTCCAGCACTCTCTCCGAGCTGTCGTCGCAGCTCGCATCTGCCGTAGAGACGGCCGCCAAGTCCATCGTCTCCATCCACGCTCGACGACGAATCCCCTCGAGTGGAATCGTCTGGCGCGATGGCGTCGTCGTCAGCGCCAGCCATACGGTGCGTCGCGACGACCAGATTCCGGTAACACTGCCCAACGGTGATTCGACGGTCGCGAAAGTCGCGGGGCGCGATTCAGCCACCGATCTGATCGCTTTGCGCGTCCAGGGCACCAAATCATTCGTCGCCCCAAAAGCCGACGTGTCGAGCTTGCGCGTCGGATCTCTGGTGCTCGCTGTCGGGCGTCCCGGAAACAACGTCTCGGCGAGCTTCGGTATCGTCAGCGCGGTCGGAGAGGGCTGGCGGACGTGGCAGGGCGCGCGGATCGATCGAGTGTTGCGGCTCGACCTCGCGGTCTACGACGGCTTCTCCGGCGGACCGCTCGTCGATCCTTCCGGTGCCGTGCTCGGTCTCAATAACTCCGCGCTGGCTCGCGGTACTCCGCTGGCTTTGCCGGCCGTGGCTGTCGACCGAGTGCTGGACGAGCTACTGGAGCGCGGTCACGTGCGTCGCCCGTTCATCGGAGTCGCCGTGCAGCCAGTGGTGCTATCGGCGTCAGTAGTCAAACAACACAGCCTGACCGCCGACACGGGGTTGCTGATCGTTTCGATCGCCGACTCATCGCCCGCCGAAAAAGCGGGAATGCTGTTGGGGGATGTCTTGCTCGAGGCAAACGGCAATGCGCTCTCCGGTCCCGACGATTTGCTCGACGCGCTGTCGAGCGTGGCGAAGGATGGCGCGGTAACGCTCAAGTTCCTGCGCGGTGGCAGCGTCAAGACTGCTTCGATCACACCGGCCGACCGCGGGGGCGGGGGCGGGGGCGGAGAACGCGAATGAACATCTCTATGCTTGGGTCTGCGCGCGCGGCGTCGTCAAACCTGAATGGACTCGCCGAGCTGCTGCGGCAGGCGGTAGTTGAAGTGCGGAGCGGTGATTCGGGAAGCGGCACTGGAATCATCTGGGGTGGCGCGGGACTCGTTGTCACCAATGCGCATTGCATCAAGCGCGGCGCGCACCTTCAGGTGGACTCCGCCGGCAAGTGGCGCGAAGCGCACGCACTCGCGTACCATCCCCATCATGATCTCGCGCTTCTCGCTGCGCCATCCGTCACGGGTCCGCTCCTCGAGCTCCGCGATCCGGAATCACTTCGCACCGGCGAGCTGGTCTTCGCCCATGGGCATCCGCTTGGCATCCGTGACGCGCTGGCGATGGGAGTCCTGCACGCCGTCACCCACGACCGATCCAAATCGGCACGTTGGATCGTCGCCGACGTGCGACTGGCGCCGGGCAACTCGGGTGGGCCGCTCGTCGACGCCGAAGGAAGACTCGTCGGCATCAACAGCATGGTGGTCAACGGAT